>NZ_JBITER010000060.1:0-31577 GCF_044455345.1 Streptomyces sp. NPDC051286
GGGCCCCCTTCGCGTCGCCTCCCTCCTCCGCCTTGGATTCGAAGCCGCATGACGCCGCTCGCTGATCCACTCTCTATCGTGCACCAGGCCGTTACCGCACCACCGGCCACTGGCTACCCTGGGCGGTGATGTTCACATCACAGGGACCCACCCTCCGAGAACTCGCGGTTCAGGCGCTGTCCTCCACGGAGCGCGGATACGACCTGCTCGCCGAGAAGTTCGACCGCACGCCGTTCCGTACCCCGGACCGCGTTCTGATGGCGGTCGAGCATGCCCTCACCCGCCTCGGTCCTTTCGACAGGGGCCTCGACCTCTGCTGCGGCACCGGTGCCGGGATGGACATCCTGCGGCGCCTGTGCCGGGAACGGGTCACGGGCGTGGACTTCAGCGCCGGCATGCTGGCCGTGGGCCGTTCCGCGCACCCGCCCACGCCGTCAGGCGGCCCGGCCCTGGACTGGGTACGAGCCGACGCCCTCGCCCTCCCCTTCCAGCCGGCCTTCGACCTGGCGGTCAGCTTCGGCGCCTTCGGCCACTTCCTGCCCGAGGAACGCCCCGGCCTGTTCGCCCAGGTGCACGCGGCACTCCGCCCGGGCGGCCGCTTCGCCTTCCCGATCGGCGCCCCGCCGCGAGTGGGCTCCCCGCTGTACTGGGCCCTGCTGGGCTTCGACACGACGATGCGTGTGCGCAACGCCCTGTGGCGGCCGCGCTTCGTCATGTACTACCGGACGTTCCGTCTCCCCGATGTGCTGGAGGACCTGACCGAGACGGGCTTCGAGGTGGAGCTGCTGCCCCTGGAGGAGCTCGGCCGACGACCGGACGGCAGCCCGAGGTGCCGCCTGGTCGTGGCACGACGGGAAGCGTCCCTGGGCGGTCAGGCGAGGTCATCCACCAGCAGCTCGAGCGCCGCCTCCTCGTGCAGCGCGACGCCGAGCGCGTCCATGGCGGGGGCGAGGTCCGCGTCCCACTGAGCTTCCACGACGGGGCCTTCCAAGGGAAGCGGCGGAATACCTCGCGCCCGTGCGTGCAGGGCGAGGCGCTCGTAGTCGTCGGTCTCCATGCGCCAGGAGCAAGCGTCGTAGCGGCGGATGATGCGGTTGGCGAGCGCGATGCCGGGCCAGTCGAAGTCACCGTGGTAGGTGAAAGCGCAGCCGGCCGCGGCAAGGGCGTCGAGCAGGTCGAGTACGACGGTGGCGGCGCTTCCCGAGGTGCAGACCAAGGGCTGGGTGCAGGCGCTGTCCGCCGCCGCTTCCACCACACGTGGGTTCTCGCAGATCCGGATGACGGTGTCCGACGGCAGGGTGAGCTGCAGGGCGCGGATCTCCCGGAGGGTCAGATGGCTCTCGGCCCGGTGCCGGGCGCGCTCGCGCAGGGCGGCTTCGCGCCAGCCGCCGCCCGTGGGGTGCAGGCCGTACGTCAGCACCGTGCTCGAGACCTCGTCAGGGGTGACGGAGGCGAGCCGCCACAGGGCGCGGCGGGCGCTGGCGTCCTCTGGGGGTTCGGTGCCGTGGGCGAGGGCGATTCCGCGCTGGACGAGCCGGGCGAGCCAGGTGCCGTCGTCGAGGCCGTGTGCAGTGCCGGTGACCTCGGTGGCAAGATCGCTCCGGCCGCGGGGTACCGAATCGCCGGAGAAGAGCAGGGTGAGCGTGTGGATCGCCTGTTCGACGGTGGCCGCGGCATCTGTCGGCTGCTGGCGGCCGGGAAGACCGGCCCGGCGTATCTCCGCCAGCCAGTGATGGGCCCACTCCTGGTCCGCCAGCGGTGAGGCCTGGAGCGTGTCGGTGAGCCGGGCCCACAGCTGGGCGGTGCGTTCCCTGGTGCTCTCACGCGCCGCCCGGTGGTCGGTGAGGGGCGGACCGAGCGCGGTGACGGCGTCCACCAGACCACAATTGGCGGCCGACGACCGCAGTCTGGTGTCCAGGTCGGCCAGGCGCAGGGTGAGTTCGGGGCGGATGACGGGCCGTCCCAGGAGCAGGGAGACGGCCCGGCGTTCCGCCGGGGTGAGTCCGGTCAGGCGCAGACTGCCGGTGGCGCTCAGGCCGTTGCGCTCCAACCGGTTGCGTACGGCCTGCCACAGCCGGGCCAGGTCCGGGCCGGCGAGCCAGTCGCGGGTGGGACCGTCCAGGGGCGGGGTCATACGGGCATCAGGCGCCGCCGGCGGCCGTTCCAGCTGTAGTGGAGCGTCGCGACTCCGCGGACATGAGGGTCGCGCAGGCATTCGTAGATGTGCAGTGAGGGTACGTCCGGCCAGTTGCCCATCAGCCGCTCGCTGGTGAGGACGAAGTCCAGGTCGAGGTCGACGAGGATCCGGCAGAGGCGGCCGTGGGTGGGCTCGTCGACCTTGGCGAACGCGTCGTCGAGGACGATCAGCCGGGGGGCGTGCGGGGCGTACTCAGCCAGGGTGGTGAAGTGCGCGGCGGCTGCCGCGAAAAGCACCAGATAGGACAGCACGCGCTGTTCGCCCTGGCTCAGTCCGGTGCGGCCGGTCAGTCTGCGCCTGCGGCCGGGGGCGGCGTCGTCGACAACCCAGGCGTGGAAGGTGAACCAGCGGCGGTAGTCGAGTGCGGAACGCAGATGCGCGGCATAGCCGGCGGCCGGGTCGGCCCGCCGGGCGTCCTCGATACGCCGCTGCAGCACCTCGCGCAGCTGCTCGGTCTGTTCCCGGGTACGCAGTCCGGAGGGGCTGCGCAGCAACTCGACGGCGGCCCGCACGTCGGCGTCGACGCCGTCGTCGAGACGCCAGTCGAGTTCGACGCCGAGGCCGTGGGAGGTGCGTACCGAGCGCAGGGTGTCGTTGAGGGCGGCGACCAGGGCGGTGGCGGCGAGCACCTGGGCGGAGAGATGGTCGCCGAGTTCGCCGGTGAGGAAGCGCTGGAAGACCTCGCGTTCGCGTTCGGTGAGCCGCTCGCGGGCGTCGGTGGCCTGTCCGGCGATGCGCTCGGCGACGAGGGCGACATCGTGCGGGCCGTGGTCGTCGACGAGCCGGCAGACCTTGATGCCCTCGCGCTCCTCCAGGATGGCGTCGAAGCCGCCGGAGAGCTGGTCGCGCAGAGCGGTGTGACGGTTGAGCAGGGTGGTGTCCGTGACGTCCCGGCGTTCCGGGTCGAGCCGGTCGCGGACGGCCGTGACGAGATCGCGCAGGGCCTGGATTCTGGCCCGTACGGCCGCGTCGGCGGGCTCCTGGGCGCCGGGCGGAGGATCGGTCAGGCCGGCGCCGCGGCCCACCTCGGGCATGGCAAGCGCGGTGCGCAGGGCGCGGCCGGAGCCGATCACCTCTCCTTCCTGCGCGGTGAGTTCGTCCTGCCGGGTGTGTGCCCGCTCGTCGGCACGGATCCGGTTCTCGCGCAGGCCTTCGAGCTCCCTCTCGAGGCGGGGGATGTCCCGGGCGGCTTCGGCGACGCGTCGCTCGGCGCCCTTCTCCTGAGCAAGGATCTGCTGCTCGGCGGCGCCAACGGTCTGCTCCAGGACGCGGAGGGCACCGCAGGCCTCGTCCAGCCGGTCCTTGTGGCCGCGGTAGTCGGCTTCGGCCTCCTGGCGGGCCGCGCGTGCGTCCCGGTGGCGGTCGTGGTGGGTAGCATGGTCGGCGGTGACTCCGGCGGCCGTACGCACGGATTGGCGCAGCTTCTCCAGGCCGGCACCGAGCTGGTTGAGGGCGTCGCGGACCCGCTCGAGCCCTTCCGGGTCGACGGGCAGGGCGTGCGCGGTGGCGGCGGCCTCCGCCTCCCGGCGGGCAGCGACGGCAGCAGCCCGGGCCGCTTCGGCCTCGCGGGCGGCGCGCGATGCCGCCGTGGCCCGTTCCCGTGCGGCCTGCTCGGCCTGCTCCAACCGCACCCAGGCATCCCCGAGCCGGCGCCCGGAAGGCAGAGCGCGCAGGGCACGCAGGGCAGCGGTGAGGGCACTGCGGCGGCCGTCGACGGCATGCAGCTGCTCCTGCGCGAGCGTCAGATCGCGCTGTACGACGGCGAGCCGCCCATCCAGTTCGGCGAGCCTGCGTCTGCGGGTGGCGGCCCTGACCTCGGCACCGACGTACTCGGCGCGCTCCTTGGTGTGGAAGCCGCTGAGCACACCGAGCCGCCAGCTGCCGTCCAGACCGAGCGCACTGGGGTCCGGGGCGGCGCCCGCGCCGGCCCGGACCAGCGCGACGCAGGCCAGGATCTGCTCGATCCGCGCGGTACCGACCTTGCAGTCCGGGGCAGCCACGGGACGCAGGACGGTGGCGAGGGTGGCACCGGAGGGCGGCGCGCCGGAAGGGGCGAGCAGGGTGTCCCGGGTGGCCGGGTCCAGCAGCGCGCCTTCCGCCGTGACCCAGGCGTCGAGCAGACCGCTCGCCTCCAGGGCGGCTTCCAGTCCGGCCCGGTCGCCCGGGCCCGTACCGTCCGCGAAGTCGACGAGCCGGTAGAAGGGGGCACCGGTGTTGGTGGCCCGCTCGGCCGCGCGGTGGAGGGGGCGGGGCGGCTCGGGATCGGTGCGCCGTTCCCAGGCGTCCCGCTCGGACCTCAACCGCTGCTGCTCCGCCTCGAGTTCGCCGGCCCGCAGGGCAAGGGTGTCGCGTTCCGCGGTAAGGGCGGCGGCGAAGGGATCGAGGATCTCCTCGGCGGCGCGGGCCACGTCGGCGGCCGTTTCGGCGGGCAGGGCGCGCTCGGAGAAGGGAGCTTCGGTGTCGGACTCAGCGCCGGTCAGGGCGACCACGTCGTCCGGCAACGGGGCGCCAAGTTCCGCACGGATGCGGCCGGCCCAGTCCTGTACCTCTGCGGCGTACTGTGTCCCGGCCCGCACGACGTCGTCGCGGTGGGCACCGACGCGGCGGGTAGCCTCCTCGGCCTGCTCCTCGCACCGCTCGCGCTCGGCGTCGTACTGCTGGGCGCGGGTGGCGGCGTCACGGGCCGCGCCGCTCAGCCGGGCCACTTCGCCGACCGCCCGCAGACGCCGGCCGGCCAGCGGTCCGGCGGCGGTGAGCTGCTCCTCCCAGGCGCGCAGGGCGGCGCCGGCGGCCACGGGGTCGACGGCACGCACAGGACCATGGTGTTGGAGGTGCGGATCGCCGTCCGGTCCGGTCAGTTCGGTCACGGCGGGCGGGGCGAGCACGGTCGGGGAACTCGCCACCGGCTCGCCCAGGTGGACCGGGTCGAGCCCGGCCCGTTCGGCGGTGTCGTGCAGCTCACGGTGCCAGGAGCTGAGGCCGATGAGCTGCTCGCCGATGCGCCGCGCCCCCTCGGTCACGGCGTGGGCGGCCCCGCGTTCGGTGTCGTGGGCGCGGCGCAGGGCCGTGAACGCGGTGGTGGCAGCGGTGTGCAGGGCCGCGACAGTGGCCCGTCTTTCGGCCAGCTCTTCCAGGCTGCGGTAGGCGGCTCCCGCGCGCAGCGCCTCCAGCTCGGTCCGGGCCGTCTCATGGACGTCGTGGAGAGCGTCGAGCTGTGCGGCTGCCTGCTCCTCGCGCTGCCGCAGTGCGGCGGCTTCCTTCTGCGCATCCCCGGCGGCGCGGCGCCGCTCGGTGAGCCGGTCGAGTTCCGTTCCGACACGGTGGGCGCGGCGGCGCAGCACCCCGTGAAGATAGCCACGGTAGCTGCCGAGGAAGGTGCGCAGCGCGGCATCGGTCCGTTCCAGCCGCCCCAGATCGGTGCGTACGGCGTCCAGGTCGTCCAGGCTGCGGGCGACCTTGTCAACCGTGTCGTCGTCCAGTCCGGGGAGGGTCTCGCCGAGGACTCCGACCAGCCCGCCGGACTCGATGCGGTCGCCGATGGTGGGGCGGCGCAGCCGGTGCAGAAGCTGGGTGAGGTTGCGGTAGCGGCCGGGGTCGGTGAGCCCGAAGAGCTCCCGTGCGACGCGGGCGCGGTGTTCCACGGCACGGTCGGTGACGTTCTCCGCACCGACCGCCTCGCGCAGCTTGTCGACGGGGATCGGCTGTCCGGCGGCGGTCAGTTGCAGCTCGTGGCCGACGCGCAGGGGCGTGACGAAGAAGTACGCCTTGGCGCTCTGGGTGGACTTCGAGGCACGGATGGCCGTGCCGAGAGTGAGAAAGCGCTCCTCGCCGTCGTCACCTGTGTGTTGGAACTCCACCCAGAGATGGCCGAGCCGGTTGGTCTGCTCGAATCCGTCGAGCATCAGCCAGGTGAGGGTGGTGCGGCCCGTGCCGGTGGCGTCCAGGGCGCGGGCGTCGCCGTCGAGCAGGTACGGCAGCAGCATCTCCAGCGCCTTGGACTTGCCCGCGCCGTTCTTGCCGCGCAGCAGCAGCCGGCCGTCGCCGAAGGCGAACTCCTGCTCGTCGTACTGCCAGACGTTGCGGATGCCGGCCCGGCTGAGCCGGTAGCGCGGGGCGGGGAGAAGGGCGGACGTCATCGCTGCTCCTGCGGGACTGCGGTGCCGTGCGGGGACGCGGCGGCCTTGCGGACGGTGACGGCGGTGGCATAGCGGGCAGCGGCGGCGAGCAGGACGAGACCGGTCCTGTCGTAGCCACCGCCGTCGGGGCCGGCACCGCCGTCGGGGTGAACAGAGTCGGGCCCGCCGCCGTCGGGGCTGCCACCGCCAGGGAGGGAGCCGTCGGTGCCGCCGTCGTCGGGGCGGGCGGGGTCGGTATCGCTGCCGCCGGTGCGGGCATCGTCGTGACGAGCAGAGTCGGGCCCGCCGCCGTCCGGGCCGTCGTTGGCGTTTCCACCGCCGGGGAGGGCAAGGGCAGGACCACTGCCGTCGGAGCGGGCAGAGCCGTGGCCGGCAGTTGCGCTGGCACCGCCAGGGCCTCCGTCGAGACACGTACCGCCGGTGCGGACACCGGAGACATCGGTGACCGCGCGGCCGTCGGCGGACTCAGTGCCGTACCCCTCGGGCACGCCGAGGCCTTCCGCCCGGACCGGTCCCGCGAGGGCGAGCAGCCGCATTCGTATCAGCAGATCCACGGTGTCGGCCCGCAGCGCGGCGGGGTCGTCGAGATAGCCGCGCTGCCATGTGGCGCGCCGGCCGTACTCCTCCACCAGCTCCGCCAGGATCTCCTCCACCAGGCCCGCCGGGACGGGCACGCCGATGACCAGCCGCCCCCCGGTGGCCGGATGACCGGGGTCGGCGGGACGAAGGCGCTCCACGAGCCGGGAGACCAGCAGCAGCGCCGCCTGGGCGACGGTGCCGGTGCCAGGCAGGCGCAGATCGGTCAGTTCGTCCTCGGGGTCGGTGAGGACGACACCCTCCGCGCGGATCTCCGCCTCCAGGCCGAGGAGTTCGGAGAAGGCCTGTGCCTCGCGCCGCTGCCGGGTGCGCAGCCACTCCCGCTCGGCGTCGGTGAGGTCGTCGAGGTACACGGCAGGGGTCTCCACCAGGCGCCGACGGACGTACGTACGCGGGCCACCAAAGCCGGGATCGGCGGCCCGTACGACCAGATCCGCGCCGTCGCGGCTCTGTGCGAGCGGCCCCGCGACGATCGCGCGGGCGATCTCCCGGTCCACGGTCAGCAGCGCCTCCCCGGCCCTGTCGTCCGCATCCGCGGCCGCGTCGACGCTGCCGTCGGTCTCGGCGAGGACACCCCAGGCGACCAGCTGCCGCAGCGCCGCCACCAGGGTGCGCTTCTCCGCCTGACGCCCGGTGGTCTCGATCTCCAGTCCGGCGTCGACGGCCGCGGCGCGTACATCGGCGAGCAGCCTGGAGAGCAGCAGCTGTTCGGGCGCGGTGACCAGGACGGACAGGAACAGGGCGAGGCAGGCATAGGTGCGTGGGGTGAAGGGCGTGCCGGTGGACCGCTCCAGGCGATGGCCGGAGCCGGGTCCGAGGCCGGCTTTGAAGAGCCGGGCGTAGGAGGACTCGACCAGCAGCCGGTAGCCGAGGACCTGCTGGAAGCGCTGGGCAAGCCAGTCGGCGTGTCGCCGTACGAGCGGGAAGGTGTCCGCGTGCGGGCCGGTGGCGGTGACCAGGGGATATGCCAGCAACAGCCGGGCGGCGACACGCCGTTCCGCGGCGAGGGCGACATCGTGCGTGGAGGGCAGAGCCATCAGGCACTCACCTCCGTGGTGCCGGGCTCCTGGCTCAAAAAGGCGTACGGGCCTGTCTCGATGTCCAGGTCTTCCAGAAGCAGTTCACCATCGGTGGAACGCAGTACGGTCCGGGCTCCGGGAAGATGACGTACGACGACGGCCAGATCCAGCTCCGTGTCTCCCGACCGGGCCCCGTCCACGGCGAATCCCCCGTTCCCTCCGTCGCTCCCCGGCCGGCTGATCCGTGCGTTGCCCAGGGCGGTGGCGAGCAGCTCCAGCAGCAGGGACAGCGCGGCGGAGGTGAGGCGGGCCTGGCCGAAGCGGCCGGAGGCGCTGCGGAGTTCCGCCGCGGCGGCCTGGCGGGCGGCCGCCTGCTCGCGGGCCTGCTCCACCAGCTTGCGCTTCTGCGCGGAGTGGTCCTCGGCGGCCGACGCCCGGCCGCGCTGGGCCCGGGAGCCGCGTTCCCGAAGCGCCACCGGGACGTCCACGACCGGCCCGGTCCACCAGCTCACATAGGCCGGCACCGTACCGTCCGGGTCCGGCGCCACTCCCAGATGGCGGGCACCGTACAGGCCGAAGGCCGCGACCGCGATGTCATGGGCGTCCTCGGGCGAGGCGGCGTCGAACCACTGGGCGAGCCGCAGCAGATCCTTGCGCCGCGATATCTCCCCGGAGGCGGAGCGCAGCATCCGCTTGGCGTTGGCGAGCAGCGAGTGCAGCGCCCGGTGGGTGGCATCGCGCAGTTGGTCGACCTGACTGCCCGCGCCGGCCCCCGTACCCCCATTGGCGAACCAGCTCCGCAGCCCCTCCCAGTCCCCCATCTCCCGGCCCCGGCTGCGCTGCACCCGGGTCTCCGGCAGCCCGCCGACAGCGGCCGCCAGGCCGCCCGCGTGGGCGTCGATCCGCTCCAGCAGGCCCGGCAGCCGGGGCCAGAGCTCGTCCAGGCTCGCGGCAATGCGCGGCGCTCGGAAGGACACGTCCTCGCTGATGGCCTGGACGTAGTCGAGCAGCAGGTCCTTGAATCCCTGGTACTCGGCTCCGTCCAGGTCGTACCGGGCCAGGACCTGGCCCAGATAGGCGTAGAAGTCCCGTACGGAATCGGCGAATTCGCCGAACTGGACGAAGAGCGTACTGATCCGTTCGAGTGCCGCCTGCGGCTCTGCCCCGCCCGGCGCGGCAAACGCGGCCGCCAGCTCCCGCAGCCCCCGGTCGACGAGCGCCAGCAGCTCGCTGCTCACCTCGCGCGCCGCGTCGGCGCCGGCCAGCACCTCGTCGGCGTCGCGCTGCACCTTCTCCCCCAGCTTGGACAGCTGATAACGGGACCGTGAGCGCTGGTACTCGGCGATGCTGGTGGCCTTCACCGCATGCGTGGAACGCAGCAGGTTGCCCCAACGGACCAGCTGCTCCAGCCGGGCCGTGAGCGTCTCACCGTCCAGCTCCGCCCCTGGCCCTGCGCTGCGCGCCAGTCTGGCCAGTACGTCCGGCACGGCCAGATCGGCGAGCAGGGTGGAGCAGAACACCCGCATCACCGCCACGTACTCCATGCGCTCGGGCGCGCTGAGGTACGCGTACGCCGACAACCGCTGCCATGCCTCGTCGGCAGGCTGCGGCTGTTCCTCCCCCTGCAAACCGGTTTCTCCCACGATTACGCAGCTTAGGGGCACCCACTGACAGCCCGGGGCCACACCGGCGAGAAGCCCTCGCACGCGCGACACGGTCAGGAGCTGGGGAGTCCGGCATCGTCGAAGCGGCTCATCAGGGCGGGTTTGCCCCGGTGGGTCTCGCGCAGTCCGGCGGCGCGCTGGTGGAATTCGGCGCTGGTCCCGGCCCGGGCGTGGATCTCCCGGAGGTCCTTGAGCAGGGTGACGGCGATGTCGTACTGGGCGGGCTTCTTCTGTGCGATGAGGTTGTCGACGTCGCGCCATGCCTGGTCGGTGTCCTGGGCGAGCCGGGTCAGGTGTGCGTCCCGGGCCTTGCTCATCTCCAACGCCCGGGCTCGTTGGGCCGCCGCTTCGGCCTCCTTCCGAAGCCGTTCGCGTTCGGTGCGGTGGCGGTAGGCGGCGTCGAGGAGTTGGGCAGCCGTGCGGCGTTCACCCGCGCTGCGGGGGCTGGGGATCGTGGCGTCGCGGTAGCGGGCCAGCAGGTGAAGGCCGGGCTGTGGCGCGGTGCCGAGCGCGGCCTTCAGGAGCAACGTGTCCTTCTCGGCGGCCGGCAGTGCGGCGATCCAGGCGGCCAGAACTTTCTTGTCCACGGCCGTCGCGGTCGCGGGCCCGCTGGTCTCCGAGGCGACAGCCAGCAGATCACGGTCCACGCGCAGGAAGTCGGCCAGCGCCCGCTGCGGGCCGGTCAGCGTCGCCAGTCCGGCGGGCACGGGTGGTTCGAGTTCGCGGGCGTACTCCTCCTCGTCGTCGTCCATCAGCTCCCAGACGGTCAGTCCGGCGAGCCAGGCCACGTACAGGGCTCGCAGGTCGCCCGCGGCAAGCTCGGCGCGCAGGCCGACGAAGGTCGAGAGCGTGTACGAGGTCTCGAAGTCCCACTCGCCGCCGTCCTCCGAGGAGAGGGAGAAGTCCAACAGCGTGTGCCCGGAGCGCGTCCAGGCCCGCAACGACTCCTCGGCGCAGTACGGGGCGGCGGTCTCGGCCCGCAACAGGGTGTCGGGCAGGCGCAGGACGAGACGGCGGCTGCCCCAGTTCGCGTAGTAGAGGTGGGCGTCGTAGAGCTGCTCCACCATCTTCGTGGGATCGCCGCGGAAGTTTCCCCAGTGGTACTCATTGGTGAAGCTCGTGGCGGTGATCTCGGCCCGGGTGGACAGCGCACGCACTTGGTCGAGCTCCTGCTCGCTCAAAGGGCGGTCGACGGCCAGGAACTCGTAATACTGGTACTCGCTCACAGCCCCGCAGCGTACCGGGGAGGATCATATCGCAGGAGCGCCTGCGGTCGGGCGGACCGCAGGGCTCGGGGCGGCGGGGGGTCAGCGGCGGCGCTTGCCTTTGGGCTTGGTGCGGCCGCGCCTGGCACGGGCCGCGTTGAGCCGTCCCAACTGCGCGGACTTGGCGCGCAGCGATCCCTGCTCGAACCGTCGGAGCTGCTCGAGTCCGGTGTGGTCCGGGTGGCCGGAGGTGAGGGCGGCCTGGATCGCGTCCTCGGCCTGGCCCCGCCCGCCGGACAGCACGACGTCGAGGAAGGCGTCCTCTCCAGCCGTTTCCAGCAGTTGGAGCAGGCTCTCCGCGACCATGAGATGCGCTTCGGCCTCGGTCAGGTCGTCGGGGGCGAGGATGTCGCACGCGGTGAGGACGCTGAGCGCGGTCGGGGCCAGTTCTGGGTCGGCGCGCAGGGAGCGCAGCAGCTTCTCGCCGTCTCCTCCGGGCAGCGCTGTGGCCAGAGTGTCGAGCAACGCGGCGGCGCGTGTGCGGAACGGCGCCTGCCGTACCGCCTGCAGAAGTTGGCTGCGGGCGGCTTCACAACCGCCGTGGGCGGTGGTCCAGGCGGCGAGTTCGGCGCGGGCGCTGTCGGGGTCGTAGTGCTCGGCCAGTACGCCGAGCAGCCCGGCGGCAGGGGCGTGGGCGAGTTCGCCGACGAGCGGTGCGCTGCGTCCCTCCGCGAGGAGGCGTTGCCGTACGGCATGCGTACCGAGGTCGGTGAGGTGGATCAACTCCACCGGCCCGTCGGCCAGTTCAGCGCGCAGCCGCTTCGCGCTCGCCTCGGCCTGCGGGTCGGAGGCAGCGGAGAGGCCACCGAGGAGCTCGGCGAATTCGGGCGGCATTCCGGCGGGCAGCTCCGGGGCCGGGCCAAGAGTGGTTTCGGGGGCGGGCAGTTCCAGGAAGGCCGGGTCGACCATGCCCTGCTCGCGGCTGATCGCGCCGAGACGCTGCAGGACGTCCAGGACGTGGCGCAGGTCGTGGTCGGCGGACAGCAGCCAGCCCCGTTGCTGGGCCGCCGTCCCCTGCGTGAGGTCGAAGCTCATCCGGTAGGCCAGGTGGACGGAGTCCCGGAGCTGGGGCCAGGGCATCGGGTACGGAAGGCTGTAGAGGGTGTTGAGGACGTCGGGCAGTACGTCCTCGTACACGTCGTACAGCAGCGAGGTGAGCCGAAAGCCGTCCGCGTCGCCCAGCAGCGGCTCGCGCAGTTCGAAGACCGTCTCGAAGGCGCGCTGCCACAGCGCGAGCGGGTCGGCGAGCAGCGGGCGCGCCTTGGCGACCGCGTACACGCGTCCTTTCGCCACCCGGATCAGGCGGGCCTTCTTCGCCCACTCGAAGATCAGATTCAGCCGGGGCAGCTCCGCGCTCGTGCGCGGAGAGCCGGGCCGGTCCCCGGTCTCCAGGGTGGCGACGAGCTCCCTGGCGTCGGCGATCCGCAGCCGGCCGGTCTTGGTCAGTTCCCGCCCCTGCGGACCCGCCCAGTCGGCGAGCCCGCTCAGCTGCCGGAGCAGCGGCACTTCGGCGGCCTGTGCCCGCAGCCCGTCCTCGCCGGGCAGGACGACCGGCAGCTGGGGTTCGGCCCGTTCGGATCCGGGCGGGCCGGTGCGCCGGTGCCGCGCCATGATCACGTCCAGGGCGTCGCGGTCGTACGGCACCTCGTCACGCCGGGCACGCTCGGTGAAACGCATCATCGCCGCCTGGTCGTGGAGGTCCACGCCCTGCTCGGCGGCGGTCGTCGCCCAGAACTTCGCCATGCCCCAGCGCGTGCGGTCCGCCATCGCCGCCTCGAACTGTCCGGCGGCGGCATCGACGGCCCGCTCCACCACGTCGAAGGCGTCGCCGCGCGGGTCCGCCAGGCCCGTGGCGTCCATGTACCGCAGCAGTGCGCGCAGCCCGCCTGGCGCGTCCACCAGCGGCTCGCCCGGCAGCCGGGTCAGCGTCCGCGGCAGCCAGTCCAGCAGAAACTCCTCCGCATGCCGCGCCTGCCACAGACCCAGCCGGCCGTCCACGGTCCCGCGGTGCCGGTACTCAAGTGCCGACTCCACGACGATCGGGTCCGCCTCCTCCCCGCCCTGAGCGCGGCCCCAGTCCGCGACGCGGCGGGCGAGCTGCTCGCAGGCGGCGGTGAACGCTTCTTCGTCTTCGGGCTCGAAGAACATACGCATGGACGGGACGACCTCACCTCAATGGACCTGTAACCGCCCCCCCCACGTTACCCAGCCGCCCCGGGCCATGGCACGGCTCCTCCCTGCAGAATCGGTCCGGCAGAATTCTCGAGCAGCAGTGCAACGCATGAGCCCGCGCGACAAGAGTTTCGAGCCCCTGTCGCGCAGGCCGGATGATTCAAAGGGTGACGTAACCGACAAACTCTCCCCAAGCCGCCGGGCGGACGGCGAACCACGGCCCCTCCTTCTCCTTGGAGTCCCGGACGTACACGGCACCGGGCTGGTACGCAATCTCCACGCAGCTGTCGCCCTGGGAACCGCTGTAGCTGCTCTTGAACCAGTTCAGCTCGCCGCTGGTGCTCATAGCGCTCCTCGCATCCGCTTCAACAGGTCCGCCGAGTCCGCGGGGGACAGGCCTGTGAGCGCATCTCGGCATAGCGCATCTGCATCAGGCTGACGTCTTTACGGTCGGAGATCAGCTGCCCGGTCTGCTGCCCCTCCGAGTAGCCGAGCCACTGGTGGTCCTGCGACTCCAGGAGCTGCATCGGGCCGTCCGCGCCGGCGTGGTGCGGCTGGCGCAGCGGCATGACTTGGATCTCGACGTTCCACAACTCCCCGAACGTAGGCAGTTCAGCTTCGTGGCGACCATGGATTTCAGGGACGGTGCTGGTCCGTCGATGTAGTGGTGGTGCGGTTGGCGATGTCGGCGAAGGCCGGCATGCCGAGATCGGCTGCGGAGGATCGGCGGGCTGCTTCGGCATTGAGCTGGTCCAGCTTGTCCTGCGCGCCGACAAAGCTGACCTGGAGGCTCTCGACTTCGCCCAGCCATCCTTCCCGCTCCGGTTTCGGCCTCCGGGGTCGGGAGGGCATCCCGGTACATGTGGGTGTCGATGTAGCCGGGGCTGATGGAGTTGATCCTGATGCCGCGCGGGGCCAGGTCGGCGCCCAGCGTGCGGGGGAGGTTGTGCACCGCGGCCTTGGTGGCGGAGTACAGGGAGGCGGGGGCCAGGCCTCGGTGGAGGGTCCATGAGGCGTTGATGACGATGGATCCGCCCTTGTTCGTGAGCGGTAGCGCCTTCTGGATCGTGAAGAAGACGTCCTTGAAGTTGATGTCGACAGTGTGGTCGAAGTCGGCTTCCGTGATCTCCTGTGGGGGCTTGAAGAGGCCGGTGCCCGCGTTGGCGAAGACCGTGTCGAGGCGGTCGTGTCGCTCCTCGATCCGTCGCATGAGGTCGTCCAGGGCGGTCAGGGACGTGACGTCAGCGCGTACCGCGAGGACGCGGTCGCCCACGTCGAGACGGGCCAGGGCTGCGGCGAGGCAAGGCTGGTCGCGGCCCGTGATCACGACGTGTGCGCCCTCGTCGAGGAGGCGGTGGCGTGGCCCATGCCGCTCGTACCGCCCGTGATGAGAGCGACCTTGTCGGTGAATCTGTTCATGGGGATGCTCGCTTCTCAGTGCGTGAGGTGGTCGCTCAGCCAGTCGGCGGTGTCGGGCAGCCACTCGGTGCGGGCGTTGCCCACCAGGTGGTCGCCGTGCGGGACGACCATGTACTCGCCGCGCTGTGCCGCAGCGGCGAGGTACTTGCCGTTGGCCACGCCCGGGATGCTGTCCGTTCCCCCGTCGATGACGCGCAGCGGGCAAGCGATGCGTTCGGCCACGCCCCGCAGGTCGACGCCGCGCGTGAACTCCCGGGCGGCGTCCGGAGTGCCGGCGCGCTGGGTCAGGGTGTCGGTGACGTAGACCGGCAGTTCGTCCCAGTCCAGCCACGAGGGACCGCTGACCGTTGCGACCGCCCCGACGCGCAGCTCGTGCGCGGCGCTGACGGCTGCGTAGTAGCCACCCAGGCTGAGGCCGATCAGGCCGACGATACGGGCTTCGAGCGTGTCGATCACCTCGGTGATGACGTGCTGGTAGTCCGGGCGCGGGATGCTCTTGAAGGCCAGCGCGCCCTGTCCCGGGCCGTCCATCGCGAAGACGGCCAGGCCGCGCCCGAGCAATGCCTCCGTCACGCCGTGGAATTCCTCCTTGCCTGAGTCCAGCCCCGGGATGACGATGACGACGGGCGCCCCGTGCGGGCCGCGCAGCCAGCCCGTGAAGGTGGAGCCCTCGATGCGTTCCGCGTGCGGGTCGAGGTGAGCGAGTGCCCTGCGCATCGCCTCGTCGGACTCGGCGGCGGCCCGGGCCGTCAACTCGCGGTCGGGGTGCGGCAGCAGCACCGCGCAGTGGAACCAACGGGCCGCCAGGCGGTACGACTCCCCTGCCGACACCAGGTGCCCCTGTGTCTCGTGGGCTTCGGCTGCGGCGAGGTGTGCCCGGCCGGCCGCGTGGAACGCCGCGGGCCAGTCGTACAGGGAGTCGAGCTGCGTGGTGACGCGCTCGTACTCGAAGGGGTCCAGTCCTGCTGCGCCGGTCCGGGACCGGTTGAGGAACACGAACTCGGGGAGGACGTCGGGCAGGTCGAGGTAAGAGGTCATCGGGGGCGGCTTTCGTGGAAGGGGGTCAGGACACGGTGGTGAGGACGGCGTGGCCGCGGATCCGGCGGTGCGCAGGAGACGCAGTGCGGTCAGGCCGGCCAGGGGCAGCGCGGCTGCCTCGGCGGTGGGCAGGGCGTCGGGGAGCTCCGTCAGGGCGTCGGACGGTACGGCGACGTACTCGGCCCGGCCGCCGGAGGGCGAATGTCCCACCACCTGGCGGCCGGTGGCCGGCCCGGTGCCGTCGGCCGCCTGCTGGACGACCAGTCCCGCCACGTCCTTCCCGGGCCGCCAGTCCGGCTTCTGCTGCCGCTCCAGCTGGAAAGTCTCACCCCGGTTGACCGAGAACGCCTCGACCTTGACCAGTGCCTCATGGGGTTGGGCCCGGGGGTGGGGAACGTCAGCGAGCACGACAAGGACGTCACTCCGTCCCGTGGGCAGGAGTGCCTTCATCGGCCGGTACCGCCTTTCGAGGTCGTGTGTGCGTCAGGTGCGTACAGCAGACCCCGCCTCGATCCTGGCGGTCCAACAACCACGTCGCCGTCAGCGACAACCAACAGTTGTCTTCTATGGTGAGGTGCATGGACCTCGACCTCGCACAGGTTCGCGCCTTCACCGCCGTCGCCGAGTCCCTGCATTTCGGCAGTGCCTCGGCCCGGCTCGGGATCACGCAGCAGGCAATGTCCAAGCGCATCGCCCGCCTCGAAGTCCGGCTCGGTGTCCGGCTGTTCGAACGCGGCCCGGGCAAGGGGGTCCGGCTGACCGAGGCGGGGGAACGCTTCGTTGCGCCTGCCCGTCAGGCACTGTCGGCGGGTGATCTCGCGGTGGCCGCGGCGCTCGGGACCCGGCGGCGGCTGCGGATCGATGTGTGGGGGCACCTGTACGGGCCGATGCGTACCCTCGCACAGGTCGTCACGGCGGCCCCGGAGCTCGACGTCGAGCCGGGCACGGGACGCGACTTCCCTTCGGTGGCGGAGGCGTTGCGGCGTGGTGAGGTGGGCGCCGGCTTCGGCCGTGTCCCCTCGCTGCGAGGGAGGGCCCCGGCGGAGCTGGCCCACCGCCTCGTACGGCTCGAGCCGGTCGACGCCGTCGTGAGTGCCGCGCACCCGCTCGCCGCCGCCCCGGAGCTGCGTCCGTCGGACCTGCGGACCAGTGTGCTGCGCTATCCGGCGGAAGTGGACCGCCTTGACTTTCTCACGCACTTCGCCGAGCAGTTCGGGGTCTCACGACGGACCGGGGGCCCGAATCTCGGGCTCGCGCCCTTCCTGGCGCATATCCGGGACGACCCTACGTGTTTCTCTCTCTTCCCCGCGGACGCGGTCTCCGGGGACGTGCCCGGTGTGCGGTTCATCCCGCTCGTCGCCCCCACCCCGCTGTACGCCTGGTCGCTGGTCTGGTCCGTGACCGCGGCGCACGGACATCCGGTGCTCGGTGATCTGCTGCAGTCCTTTGCCCAAGTCGCTGGCCAGCGGATGTGGTTGGAGTTCGACCCGGCCCGTGACTGGTTGCCGGGCACGAGCGGGGTGGGACCGGGCTCAGACCTTGCGCGCCCATAGGCGGCGCAGCATGCGGGGGTCCTCGAAGCCGACCGAGCGGGCGGCGGCGTCGGCCGTTGCGCCGTGGCTGACGAGGTGTTCGGCGCGCTCGAGGCGGAGGGTCTGCTGGTAGCGCAGTGGGGGTGAGGCCTCCGGTGGCGCGGGTGAAGAGGCGGGTGAGGGTGCGCTCGCTGACGCCCATGCCCGCGGCCAGGGCTGACAGGGTCAGCGGCTGGTCGAAACGGGCGACGAGGAGGTCCTGGGTCAGGCCTTCTTGACCACGCTCGACTTGAGCTGCATGGCGCCGAATCCGTCGATCTTGCAGTCGATGTCGTGGCCGTCGACTCCGTCGACCAGGCGGATGTTGCGCACCTTCGTGCCCGCCTTGATCCCCGAGGGGCTGCCCTTGACCTTCAGGGCCTTGACGACGGTCACCGTGTCGCCGTCGCTCAGCACATTCCCGACGGAGTCCCTGACGACCCGCTCCCCGGAGACACTCGTGTCCTCCGCGCCGCCCACGGCGGGAACCCACTCATTGCCGCACTCCGGGCAGACCATCAGAGCGTTCATCTCGTAGGTGTACTCGCTGGAGCACTTCGGGCAAGGGGGGAGGTTCTCAAACATTCGGCCAGAATATCCGAACTCCTGCACGATCCCCTGTCGCGTCCACAGGCGTCCCGGGCTGTCATCCTGTGATGGTCCGTGGCCGCCGTCCGGCCGGGAGGCTTCCGTCGCCCGAGTGCGGGATGAGCACCGTCACAGCCGAGTCGCTGTCGCTTGTCCTGCTGCTGGGTGTGCCGGCCCTCGCCGTCGTACGGCCGCGCGGGCTGCCGGAGGCCGCTGCCGCTGTGCCGGCGGCCAGGCTGCTCATCGGTCTCGCTCACTGCCCGCGGGCGCCGCAGGCCCGGTCCGCTTCCCCGTCTTTGACGTCCGCGCAATGCCCATCCCTCGCCTTCAGACGGCTCCAGCGAATCGGCACTCTGTACGACGCCGCCTCCGATCCGTACGACACCCAGTGCGGCATTGCGAGCCGGGCGAGGGGTGAGTCGGGCGCGTGCCACCTTCGCGGCATCGTTGTTGCCGGCCGCCCGCCGGAGGCCGTCGACCACGGCGAGCGCGCTGTACGTCGGGAAGCACCCGTACCTTGGCCTCCCCTCGCCGAGGGGTGGATCCGCGGGCCTCGCCCGCGGATCCACCCCGAACCAGCGCGACACCTGAACCAGGAACCGAACGCGACTGCCGGGACGAGACGCTCTTTCAGCTGTCGAAGTCGACGGTCAGGGTGTCGGACACGGGGAACGTCTGGCAGGTGAGTACGTAGCCGGCGTCGACCTCGGAAGGTTCGAGCGCGTAGTTGCGGCGCATGTCGGCCTCGCCGTCGGTGACCAGAGCACGGCAGGTGCCGCACACGCCGCCCTTGCAGGCGAAGGGCATGTCGGGGCGTACCCGCGTCGCTCCGTCCAGGATCGTCGTCTCACGGGAGAGCGGGGACGTGGTGGAGCGGCCGTCGAGCGTGATGGTGACTTGGCTGACCGGACCGTCGGCCGTGGCGTCCTCGTGGCGGACGGTGCGGACCGGCTCGTCATCGGCGAAGAACAGTTCCCGGTGCACGCGGTCCGCGGGGACACCGAGGTTCCCGAGGAGCTTCTGCGCGTCCCGGACCATGCCGTGCGGACCGCACAGCCACCAGTGGTCCGCGCCACGGACGTCGACGAGCCCGTCGATGAGCGCGGCGAGGCGCTCGGCATCCAGGCGCCCCGACAGCAGTTCGGCCTCGCGCGGTTCACGGGACAGGACGTGTCCGAGCTGGAAGCGGGTGCGGTAGAGGTCCTTCAGCTCCGCGAGTTCGTCGGCGAACATCACCGTGTCGGTGCGGCGGTTGCCGTAGAAGAGCGTGACCCGGGAGCGGGGGTCCGCGGCCAGGACGGACTCGACTATGGACAGCATCGGGGTGATGCCGGAGCCGGCGGCGATCAGAACGTGGTGGCCCGGTTCGGTGAGGTCGGGGGTGAAGGCGCCGGTCGGGGCCATCACCTCGATCGTGTCCCCGGGGCGTACGTCATTGACGAGCCAGGAGGAGAAGAGCCCGCCGGGCACGACACGCACGCCGATGCGGGGGCGGGCTCCGACGGGAGAGCAGATGGAGTACGAGCGTCGCTCGTCGCGCCCGTCGATCTCGCGGCGCAGCGTGAGCGACTGGCCGGGCCGGTAGGCGAACTCCTCCGCCAGCTCGTCGGGTATGTCGAAGCTGACGGCGGCGGCGTCCGCGCACAGCGGCTGCACTGCGGCGACCCGCAGCGGGTGGAAGGCCGGGCGACGGCGCGTGCGCGCGGGGGCGGCGGACGCGGGGGTGTCCGTCGTGGTGGTCGGGGCCATCAGATCTCCTTGACGTACTCGAACGGCTCAAGACAGCTGCGGCAGCGCCACAACGCCTTGCAGGAGGTGGCGGCGAAGCGGGACGTCTCCTCGGTGTCCGACGACCCGCAGCGGGGGCACGCCACCGCGCGGCGCGTGACCGACAGCTCCAGCGGCACGGGCCCGCCGGTGCGGCGGGGCGCGGTGCCGGGGGGCGCGATGCCGGCCTCGGCGAGCTTGCGGCGGCCCTCGGCGGTGATCCAGTCCGTCGTCCACGGCGGGTCGAGAACGGTGCGGATCTCCACCTGAGCGAAGCCGGCCGCCCGCAGCCGCGCGGCGACGTCGGCGCGCATCTCCGCCATGGCGGGACAGCCGGAGTAGGTGGGCGTCAATCCCGCGACGACCGTGCCGTCCGGCCGCACCTCGACCGCGCGCAGGACGCCGAGGTCGGCCAGGGTGAGCATGGGCAGCTCCGGGTCCGGGACCTGTTCGGCCACGCGCCGGGCCCGGCGCTCGTCCAGAGCGGTCACCATGTCGCGTCCGGGTGGGCGCGGGCCACGCTCTGCAACTCAGCGAGCAGCGGGGCCAGGTGCTCGGTGTGGTCGCCTTCCCGGCCCTGTCCGGGCAGGGACCCGGCCTCCGGCAGGCGCAGCCCGGCGGCGTCGAGGACCTGCTGCAGCACCGCCGTCGTCTCCTCCCGCACCTGCGCGGGGTCGACACCGAAGTCCGGCCGGTGCGTGAAGAGTTCGCCCAGGTGCGGGGCGACATCGGCGAGCGCCTGCCGCATCCTCCTGAGGGACTCCTCCGTGCCGTCGCCCAGCCGCAGCGTCCAGTCGGCCGCGAACTGGCGGTGGTACGCGAGTTCGTTGACCCCCTTGGCAGCGATGGCCTTCAGGACCGGGTCCTGCGCGGTGTCCGCAAGCCGCTCAAAGACGGTCAGGCGCCAGCTGGACATGACCAGCAGCCGGGTGATGGAGAACGCGAAGTCTCCGTTGGGGAGTTCGGCGAGCCGGACATTGCGGAAGTCCTCCGCGTCACGGGAGTAGGCGTATGCGTCCTCGCCCCGGCCGGTGCCATCCACCTGGCCGGCCCGCGCGTACAACAGGCGCGCCTGGCCAAGCAGATCGAGGCCGATGTTGGCCAGGGCCACCTCCTCCTCCAGCTCGGGGGCGCGGGTGCACCACTGGGCCAGGCGCTGGGCCCCGACCAGGGCGTCGTCCCCGAGGGCCAGGCAGCAGGCGGCCAGTTCGGCGGGGTCGACCGTGGCGGGCACGGTCGTGTCGACGCCGTGCAGCGGGTCCTCGAAACCGGTACCGAAGGCCCAGCGGGCGTCCGAGTCCCCGTGCTCCTCGCCCAGGGACAGGTAGACGTGGTCGTCAGTGACGTCGCTCATGCCGTCCTGCTCCTAGATGTGGGGGACATCGTCGGGGATGTCGTAGAAGGTGGGGTGGCGGTAGACCTTGTCGGCACTGGGCTTGAAGAAGGGGTCCTTCTCGTCGCGCGTGGAGGCGGCTATGTCCTCCGAGCGCACCGCCCATATGCTCACGCCCTCGTTGCGCCGGGTGTACAGGTCGCGGGCGTGGCTGAGCGCCATGGCGTCGTCGGCGGCGTGCAGCGAGCCGACGTGGACGTGGTTCAGGCCGCGCTTGCCGCGGATGAACACCTCGTAGAGCGGCCAGCTGTCCTTCGTGCCTTTGGTGTTGCTCATGCCACCGTTCCTTCCTGAATGTTCCGGGCTTGCACGGCTGCCCGCTTGGCCGCGTGGGCGGAGGCCGCCTCGCGCACCCAGGCGCCTTCCTCGTGGGCGGCCCGCCGCCGCGCGACGCGCTCCTTGTTGCAGGGCCCGTCACCGGTGATCACGCGCTGGAGCTCGGACCAGTCGGGGGTGCCGAAGTCGTGGCGGCCGCGCTCCTCGTTCCAGCGCAGCTCGGGGTCGGGCAGGGTCACGCCCAGCTTGGCGGCCTGCGGGACGGTCATGTCGACGAAGCGCTGGCGCAGCTCGTCATTGCTGTGCCGCTTGATCTTCCAGGCCATCGAGGCGGCGGAGTTGGGGGAATCGCCATCGGGCGGGCCGAACATCATCAGGGACGGCCACCACCAGCGGTTCACCGAGTCCTGCACCATCTCGCGCTGGGCGTCGGTGCCCCGCATCATCGTCATCAGCAGCTCGTAGCCCTGACGCTGGTGGAAGGACTCCTCCTTGCAGATCCGCACCATCGAGCGGGCGTACGGACCGTAGGAACTGCGGCACAGCGGCACCTGGTTGCAGATCGCCGCGCCGTCCACGAACCACCCGATCACGCCGACGTCGGCGAAGGTCGGCGTCGGGTAGTTGAAGATCGACGAGTACTTCTGACGGCCCTCGATCAGGCGCTCGGTGAGGTCCGCGCGGTCGGCGCCCAGGGTCTCGGCCGCCGAGTACAGGTACAGGCCGTGTCCGGCCTCGTCCTGGACCTTCGCGAAGAGGATGGCCTTGCGTCGCAGCGACGGGGCCCGGGTGATCCACTCGCCCTCGGGCTGCATGCCGATGATCTCCGAGTGGGCGTGTTGCGCGATCTGCCGGATCAGCGTCTTGCGGTAGCCCTCGGGCATCCAGTCCCGGGGCTCGACCCGCTGGTCCCTCGCGATCGTCGCGTCGAACCGCTCCTGGAGCTCAGGCTCCCCGCAGCCGCCCGGCGCTGCGCCGTGTGACGTGGTCATCGATACCAGCTTCCCTACCGACCATTCGTTCGGTACACAGTCTGACGAATTTTCCCAGCTCCGGCAACCCCCGGGCCGGGATCAATGAACCGACTGGCGGCCGTCGGTACCGACGGCCGCCGCCACGCTCAGCGGCCCTCGAAGGACGGCTTCTCCTTGGCGAGGAACGACCGCACCGCGGCACGGTGGTCCCGCGTGCCACCGAGGCGCTCCTGCACTGCCGCCTCGCGCTCCAGTACGGCGCCGAGGTCGGCCCCGGCCGCCGCGTCCCGCAGCAGTGCCTTGACCTCGCCGTACGCCGCGGTGGGCCCGGCCGCCAGCCGCCGTGCCAGCGACAACCCCTCCGCCGCGGCCTGACCGTCCGGCACGACCCGGTGCAGCAGCCCCCACCGCTGCGCGTCCTCGGCGTCGAAACGGTCTCCGAGCAGCATCAGGGCGGCGGCGCGCGAGGGGCCGACCGCCTGGGACAGCGACAGGCTCAGTCCGCTGTCCGCGGCCAGTCCGATCCCGGTGAACGCGGTCGAGAAGCGTGCGCCGGCCGAGGCCACCCGCAGGTCGGCGCAGAGCGCGAGCCCGAGCCCCGCCCCGACGCACGCGCCCTCGACCCCCACGACCACCGGCTGGGGCAGCGCGTGGAGCGCTTCGACCAGCGGGTTGTACTCGGCGCGCACCACGGCGAACGCCGATGCCGGCCTGGTCTCCAGGGCCTCGGCGTGCTCCTTGAGGTCCTGCCCGACGCAGAAATTCCTGCCCTGGGCGGTCAGCAGCACCGCGCGGACGATATCCCCGTCGCTCAGCACCCGGCGCACGGCGGCCAGCAGCTCGAACCGCAGCGACGCGTCGAGCGCATTGCCCGCGGAGGGCCTGCGCAGCTCGATGACCGCGACGCCGCCGTCGAGGGTGTAGCCGATGCTGGGCCCGGCCCCCTCGGATTCGGCCGCTCCCGTCGTGGTCACTGCCATGTGTAGAACCCCTGCCCCGACTTGCGGCCCAGTTCGCCCCGGGCGACCTTGTCGCGCAGCAGCTGCGGCGGCGCGAAGCGCTCCCCGAGCGTCGCGTGCAGGTACTCGGCGATGGCCAGGCGGACATCGAGTCCGACCAGGTCGGTGAGGCGGAGCGGGCCCATCGGGTGCTTGTAGCCGAGGCTCATCGCGTCGTCGATCGCCTCCGGCTCCGCTACCCCCTCCTCGACCATGCGGATCGCCTCCAGGCCGAGCGCCAGGCCGAGGCGGCTGCTGGCGAAGCCCGGGGAGTCCCTGACGACGACGTCCTTCTTGCCGAGCGCATGGGTCCAGCCCAGGGCGGACCGCACGACCTCGGGCGAGGTGTCCGGTGCGACGACGATCTCGACCAGCTCGGAGGCGGGCACGGGGTTGAAGAAGTGCATGCCGAGGAAGCGGCCCGGCTCCCTCAGCGCCGAGGCCAGTTCGGTGACCGAGAGGGAGCTCGTGTTGGTGGCCAGCACGGTCGACTTGTCCACCGCCTGTTCGGCCGCGGCGAGCAGCCGGGCCTTGAGGGCGGCGTTCTCCGGAACGGCCTCGACGACCAGCTCGGTGCCCGCAGGCAGCCCGTCGACCGATTCCACGGTCGTGACCCGGGCGAGCACCTGTTCGGCGGGCTCGGCGAGCTTGCCGCGCTCGGCGGCCCGCTGCAGCCCGGTGGCAATCCGGTCCAGGGCGGCGGCCGAGGCCTCCGCGCCGCCCTCCACGACGGTCACGGACGAGCCGATGGCCGCGAACGACTGCGCGATACCGGCCCCCATCCGGCCGCCGCCGATCACGCCCACGACGGTGGGTACGGTCGGACTGCTCATGCCTTGCTCCTGTTCTTCTTCTCCAAGAAGCGCGTCATACGGTCCTGCTTGTCCTGGCCTTCGAAGAGCACGGCCTGCGCCAGGTCGTCGGCGACCGGGTGCGCGCCCGGCGCATCGACGACGAGCTTCGTCAGGCGCAGCGCCGCGGCCGAGGAGCGCGCCATGCGGTCGAGCAGCGCGTGCGCCTCGTCCAGCAGCTTCTCCGCGGGCACCACGTCGATGACGAGCCCTGCGGCCAGTGCCGCCCGAGCGTCCAGATTCCGCCCGGCGAGCAGCACCTGTTTGGCGACGGACTCGCCCACCAGCTCCGGCAGCCGCCAGCAGGCGCCGGCCGCCGCGAGTATGCCGAGCCCCGGCTCCGGATTGCCGAAGACGGCGTCGGGCCCCGCGATGCGGATGTCGCAGGCGTACGCCAGCTCGGCGCCGCCGCCCAAGGCCCAGCCGTCGACGGCGGCAACCGTCGGCATGGGCAGCCTGCGCACCCGCTCGAACAGACGGCTGTTGATCCCCTGCAGCGCTTCCTCCCGGCCGCGCCGCAGCAGCTCCGCGATGTCGGCGCCGCCCGCGAAGACTCCGCCGTGGCCGGTGAGCAGCAGCAGCTTCGGATCGCGTTCCAGCAGGTCACAGACTGTGTGCAGGTCGCGGATCATCAGCCCGCTGATGGCGTTGCGCGCCTCGGGGCGGTGCAGGGTGACCATGACCCGGTCCTCGCGCTCCTCGACGAGAAGCGTCTCGTACGTCGTCCCGCTCACACCCGCTCCACCAGCATCGCCATGCCCTGCCCCACGCCCACGCACAGCGTGGCCAGGCCCCGGCGAGCGTCCTCGCGCTCCAGGCGGCCCAGCAGCGTGAGGAGGATACGGGCACCCGAGCAGCCCAGCGGATGGCCGAGCGCGATGGCGCCGCCGTCGGCGTTGACCTTGTCCTCGTCGAGCTTGAGACGGCGTATGACGGCCAGCGCCTGCGCGGCGAAGGCCTCGTTGAGCTCGATGGCGTCCAGATCGGCGGTCTGCCAGCCGGCGCGGGCGAGTGCCTTCTCCGTGGCGGGAACCGGCCCGAGGCCCATGATGTGGGGCTGGACACCTGCGGAGGCGGAGGTGACGACCCGGGCGCGCGGGGTGAGCCCGTACCGCTCGACGGCCGCCGCGCTCGCCACCACCAGGGCCGCGGCCCCGTCGGACAGCGGCGAGGAGGAGCCCGCGGTGACGATGCCGTCCTTGCGGAAAATCGTGCGCAGGGAGCCCAGCTTCTCCAGGGTCGTCGACGGACGCGGCCCCTCGTCGCGCTCCACGAGGCCGTCCTTCACCGGGACCGGCACGATCTCGCGGTCGAAGTGTCCGGCCTCCTGCGCGGCGACGGCGCGCCGGTGGCTGCGCAGCGCGAAGGCGTCGGACTCGGCGCGGGTGATGCCGTCG
Source organism: Streptomyces sp. NPDC051286 (assembly GCF_044455345.1). Taxonomy (NCBI): domain Bacteria; kingdom Bacillati; phylum Actinomycetota; class Actinomycetes; order Kitasatosporales; family Streptomycetaceae; genus Streptomyces; species Streptomyces sp. NPDC051286. Next base: position 25,323 of record NZ_JBITER010000060.1, read on the forward strand.
AGCGCGGCGACCTCCTCGGCCGTCTCCCCCATCGGCAGGGTCACCTTCACCGTCTCCGGCCCTGCCCCGGCGGGCACCGCGCGATCGGCGGCGGCAAAGCGCGGGTTGGTGAAGCGCCAGCCCAGGGACGTGTCGTGCAGTTCTCCCGGCTTGGACCAGGGGGTGCCCGGCTTCTCCATGACCCACGGGGCCCGGGTCATGGACTCCACACCGCCCGCCACGACCAGATCGGCCTCGCCGGACCGGATCGCCTGGGCCGCCGAGGCGACCGCGGTCAGGCCCGAGGCGCACAGCCGGTTGACCGTGTAGCCGGGCACGGTGTGTGGAAGTCCGGCAAGGAGCACGGCCATGCGCGCCACGTCGCGGTTGTCCTCGCCGGCCTGGTTCGCCGCGCCCAGAATGACCTCGTCCACGGCCTCGGCCGGGATCGCGGCGCGGCGGACGGCCTCACCGACCACCAGCGCCGCCAGATCGTCCGGGCGTACGGAAGCCAGGGCACCGCCATAGCGGCCCTGCGGGGTGCGGGCCCCGTCGATCAGGTAGACCTCGTCAGGCATGGGTGCCCTCCTGGATAGTGACGGGGCGGCGCGACTGCAGCGTCGCGAAGCGGCCCGTGACGAATGCGGGATCGGACAGGGTGGCGCTGGCCGCGGGGTTGGCGGCGCTGCCGTGGAAGTCGCTGAACGCCGCGGACTGGTTGACGAAGACGCCGCCCGTGAGGTTCTCCGACAGGTGCACTCCCGCGTCCAGGGCCGCCGCCTCTGCCGCGGCCAGGACCTCTTCGCTCGTGGAGTGCACGGCGGCGGTGAGCGCGCCGTGCGTACGCACCGTCTCACGGAAGATCCGCAGGCTGTGCTCGGTGGAGTCGGTGGCGATGACGAAGGAGACGGGTCCGAACCACTCGCGGGTGTACGTCTCGTCGTCCGACCTCGCGTCGAGGCGCGCGACCAGCGGCGTACGGACGGTGGCCGCCGGGTATTCGGGGTGCTCGACCGGCTGCGACGGGTGGACCGTGCTGCCCAGTGCCGAGGCCTTCTCCAGACGCTCGCGCACGCCGTCGCCCACGAGGGCGCCGAGCGTGCCGGCCGCTCTGTCCGGGTCGCCGAGCAGCTTGTCCAGCGCGGCGCCCAGATCCGCCGCGAACGCGTCGGCCGTCTTGACCCCCTGGTCGGTGGCGATGCCCTCGCGGGGGATCAGCAGGTTCTGCGGGGTGGTGCACATCTGCCCGCTGTACAGGGACAGCGAGAACGCCAGATTGCCCAGCAGCCCGCGGTAGTCGTCGGTGGAGTCGAGGACGACCGTGTTGAGGCCCGCCTTCTCCGTGTACACGGCGGCCTGGCGCGCGTTCGTCTCCAGCCAGTCGCCGAACTCGGTGGAGCCGGTGAAGTCGATGATGCGGACGTCCGGGTGGAGCGCGAGGAAGCCCGCGGTCCGCTCGCCCGGCCCCTCGGCGGCGAGGACGACGAGATTGGGGTCGAAGCCCGCCTCGGCCAGGACCTCGCGGGCTGTGCGCACGGTGAGCGCCAGCGGCAGCACGGCGCCCGGATGCGGCTTGATCACGACTGGGTTGCCGGTGACCAGGCTGGCGAACAGCCCCGGGTAGCTGTTCCACGTCGGAAAGGTGTTGCAGGCGATCAGCAATGAGACACCGCGTCCGACCGGCGTGAACTTCTTGTCCATCGCCAGCGCAGCGCCCTTGCGCTGGGGCTTGGTCCAGCGGGCCGACTCCGGGTGCCGCTTCTGCTCGGCCCAGGCGTAGGCGACGGCCTCCAGGCCACGGTCCTGCGCATGCGGGCCACCCGCCTGGAACGCCATCACAAAGGCCTGGCCGGTGGTGTGCTGCACGGCGTGCGCGTTCTCGAAACTGGCCGCGTTCAGCCGGGCCAGGATCTCGACGGCGACTCCCGCGCGCCCATCGGGTCCCGCCTCGCGCCAGGGGCCGGTGGCCGCCTTGGCGGCGGCCACCGCCTCCTCCGGCGTGACGCGGGGGTAGGTGATCCCGAGCGCGAAGCCGTAGGGGGAGGTCTCGGTGGCCTGTACGGTCCCGTCGCCGGGGTGTCCGGGCAGCTCGAACGGCTTGCCCAGCTGATTCCGGAAGGCGGCCTCGCCGAGCTTCGCGGCCTCCTCGCCGTACACCGACTTGCTGGGCGACTCCGGATACGGCGTCCAATGGTCCCGGCTAGCGGTGGCGGCGACGGCCTTTTCCAGCAGCTCACGGTGGCGAGCGAAGAAGTCAACGGGCTCGGGAGTGTTGCGGGGCATGCGGTCCACCTCTTGACAGGCAGTGGTGATGCTTGATTACTTGGCGACTCCGAAGCTAACCGAATGTTCGGTCGGTACACAAGGTGGTGGAAAACGTGACGCAGGCCACCGACGTAGCTCTCGGTCCGGTGGAGACGATGTTCGCCGCGGACCAGGCTTCGCGGAATCTCGGTATCGAGCTGGTGCAGCATGGTGAGGGGACCGCCGTGCTGCGCATGACCGTGACGCCGGCGATGGTCAACGGGCACGGGATCGCCCACGGCGGTTATCTCTTCCTGCTGGCCGACACGGCCTTCGCCTGCGCCTGCAACAGCCACGGACCCGTGACCGTCGCGGCCGCGGCCGACATCGTCTTCATCGCCCCGGCCCACGAGGGCGACGTCCTCGAGGCGACGGCCTGCGAGCGCACCCGGTTCGGCCGCAGCGGGATCTACGACGTGACCGTCCGGCGCATCCATGGCGGTCCGCACGAAGCGCGGGCCACTGAGGGCGGTGGCGGGACAGCGGCGGGCGAGGTCATCGCGGAGTTCCGCGGGCGCAGCCGCAGCATTGGAAGCACGAAGACGAAGGAGTCGCAATGAGCAGCGAACTGACGGCCCCGGCGGACCAGGGGCCCCGCCTGGGAGAGCCCCTCCCGGACGAGCTGCTGGACAGCGCCGAGCGCTTGACACGCGAGCAGCTCCGTCAGCTTCAGCTCGAACGCCTCCAGGCGACGCTGCGACACGCCTACGACAACGTCGAGCTGTACCGCAAGAAGTTCGACGCGGCAGGCGTGAAGCCCGATGACTGCCGCTCTCTCGAGGACCTTGCCCGGTTCCCCTTCACCACCAAGGCCGATCTGCGGGACACCTACCCCTTCGGCATGTTCGCCGTCCCCATGTCCGAGGTACGGCGGATCCACGCTTCCAGCGGCACCACCGGCCGCCCCACCGTGGTCGGCTACAGCGAGAACGACCTGTCGATGTGGGCCGACGTCGTCGCCCGCTCCATACGCGCCGCGGGCGGCCGTCCGGGCCACAAGGTCCACGTCTCGTACGGCTACGGCCTGTTCACCGGCGGCCTCGGCGCGCACTACGGCGCCGAGCGGGCCGGGTGCACCGTGATCCCCGCCTCGGGCGGCATGACCGCGCGCCAGGTGCAGATCATCCAGGACTTCAAGCCCGAGATCATCATGGTCACGCCCTCCTACATGCTGACACTGCTCGACGAGTTCGAGCGGCAGGGCGTGGACCCGCGGACCAGCTCCCTGAAGATCGGTATTTTCGGCGCCGAGCCGTGGACGGAGGCGATGCGCCGCGAGATCGAGGAGCGCATGGACATCCACGCCGTCGACATCTACGGCCTGTCCGAAGTCATGGGCCCGGGTGTGGCGCAGGAGTGCGTGGAGACCAAGGACGGACTGCACGTCTGGGAGGACCACTTCTACCCCGAGATCGTCGATCCGCTCGCGGACGCCGTCCTGCCCGAGGGGGACAGCGGCGAGCTGGTCTTCACCTCGCTCACCAAGGAAGCGCTGCCGATCATCCGCTACCGCACGCGCGACCTCACGCGCCTGCTGCCCGGCACCGCACGGCCTGCCTTCCGCCGTATGGAGAAGATCACCGGCCGCAGCGACGACATGATCATCCTGCGGGGTGTGAACGTCTTCCCGAGCCAGATCGAGGAGATCGTGCTGCGTGTGCCCGATGTCGCCCCGCACTTCCAGATCGAGCTGACGCAGCGCGGCCGCATGGATCACATGACGGTCCACGTCGAGGCCCGTCCCGGCGCCGGCCCGGAGCAGCGCGAGACGGCTGTCAAGGTGATCGCCAAGGGTGTGAAGGACGGAGTGGGTGTCAGCGTCGAGGTGTGCGTGGTCGAGCCGGAGTCCCTGGAGCGCTCGGTCGGCAAGATCCGCCGGGTCAAGGATCTGCGCCGGGGGTGACCCTCGGCCCTTGTCACAATGGACCGGTGAGCAGAACGCCTGTACAGAGCGCCGCCGCCCGTCGGGGCCGCCCCAGCTACGACCGTGACTCCCTGCTGGAGGTCGCGGTCGTGGTCTTCAACGAGCGCGGCTACGACGGCACCAGCATGGAAGAGCTGGCCAGGCGCCTGGGCCTGAGCAAGTCGAGCATCTACCACCATGTCTCCGGCAAGGAGGAACTGCTCGACCTCGCCGTCAGCCGCGCCCTGAACGCGCTGTTCGCCGTACTCGACGAGGACCAGGACCGCCTGACCTCGGCCACCGCGCGCCTGGAGCGGATCGTCCACCGCAGCGTCGAGGTGCTGGCCGCCGAACTGCCCTATGTGACGCTGTTGTTGCGGATCCGCGGCAACAGCGCGACGGAACGGCGGGCGCTGGAGAGGCGGCGTGAGTTCGATCACCGAGTGGCCGAACTGATGGCCCGGGCGACAGCCGAGGGCGGTGTACGCGGCGACATCGATCCTCACCTGGCCGCCAGGCTGCTGTTCGGAACGGTCAACTCCGTCATCGAGTGGTACCGCCCGGACGGCGACCTACCCGTGTCGGCACTCGCGACGGCCCTGACGGGCGTGATCTTCGACGGCCTGCACCACGAAAACTGAACCCGGCACCCCGACACCGCCCATGTGAGGGCCCAAGAAGGCGTTCCCCACATGACGTGGCCGACAAGGCCCGGCAGCGCCGACCTGCTCAGCACTGGCCCGCCTTGTCACTGACGTACTGAGGAGCGGTGGTACTGGTCCGGGACGTGGACGTCGCCACCGAGGCCGCGGGCGGCGTGCCGGGCCCAGTAGGGATTCCGCAGCAGTTCGCGGCCGAGGAGGATCGCGTCGGCTTCGTCGTTGGTGAGGATCTTCTCGGCGTGCTCGGGTTCGGTGATGAGGCCGACGGCGGCGACGGGGAGGGTGGTCTCGTTCTTGACCCGGGCAGCGAAGGGGACCTGGTAGCCGGGGGCGGTGGGGATGCGGACGCCGGAGGCGTTGCCGCCGGTGGAGACGTCGAGGAGGTCCACGCCGTGCTCCTTCAGCAGGGCGGCGAAGCGGACGGTGTCGTCGGCGGTCCAGCCGTTGTCCTCGAGCCAGTCCGTGGCGGAGATACGGAAGAACAGCGGGAGGTCGTCGGGCCAGACGGCACGCACGGCGTCGACGACTTCGAGGGCGAAGCGGGTGCGGTTCTCGAAGGAGCCGCCGTAGGCGTCGGTGCGCCGGTTGGAATGGTGGGAAAGGAACTCCCCGATGAGGTAGCCGTGGGCGCCGTGGACCTCGACGACCTCGAAGCCGGCGTCCAGCGCGCGGCGTGCGGCGTCCGCGAACTGCCCGACGATTTCCTGGATTTCATCGGTGGTCAGCTCGATGGGCACCGGGTGGCCGTCGGCGAAGGCCACGGGGCTGGGGCCCAACGGCTGCCACCCGTGCGCGCCGGGCCCGACCGGGGCGCCGCCCTTCCAGGGGCGGTCGGTGCTGCCCTTGCGTCCGCTGTGAGCGATCTGGATTCCCGGGGTGGTGCCCTGAGCCTTGAGGAAGTCGGTGATCCGGCGCAGGGTCTCGGCCTGATGGTCGTTCCAGATGCCCAGGTCGTAGGGGGAGATCCGGCCCTCAGGGCTGACCGCGGTCGCCTCGAGGAGGATGAGTCCGGTGCCGCCGGTGGCGCGGGCTGCATAGTGGGCGAAGTGCCAGTCGTGCGCGACGCCGGCCTCGGGGCCTTCGGGGGCGGCGGAGTACTGACACATGGGGGCCATCCAGATGCGGTTCGGGATGGTGAGCGAGCGCAGGGTGCAGGGCTCGAAAAGGACACTCACGGCAGACTCCGTTTCGCCGGGAACGATAGGATCGCTAGTACGATACATCTCGTAGTACGAGATTCGTCAAATTACGAAGGTTCTCGTACAACGAGGCGCGCACACTTAGGGCCTGTTCTGAGTTCCCCGTCGTTCGCGCGTGCCGGGCGTCGGGGCGCAGGCGGGGAACCCAGAACAGGCCCTAGGGTCTGTTCTGAGTTCCCCGTCGTTCGCGCGAAGCGCGGCGCAGCGG
>NZ_JBITER010000061.1:0-30705 GCF_044455345.1 Streptomyces sp. NPDC051286
CCCCGGCGCCCCCGGCGCCCCCCGGGTCCCCCCACGCCTGGTGGCGGCCCCGCCCCGGGGGGCCCCGCGGGGGGGGGGGGGCGCGCCCGCGGGGGGCCCCCCCCCCCCGGCCCCCCCCCGCCACGGTGCCGCCGGGGGCGGCGTCGCTTCCCTCGGCGGGCGCGAGCGTGAGGGTGTCGATCACCATCTCGCGGGCCGTGTGGGCGGTCCGCAGGTCGCGTACGGCGTCGGGAAGGCTGATCAGGGTGAGGATCGTGCCCACGCCGGCGGAGTGCATGACCTCGGTCGCGCGCTCGACGCTCATCCGAAGCCGCCCGGCGGCGGCGATCCGGGTGATCATCCGGCGCAGGTCGGCGGCGGCCCGCAGGCCGGCCTGCGGCGTGTGGCCGGGGCGGACCTGGCCGTAGACGAGGGAGTAGTACGCCGGGTGCTCGAGTCCGAAGCGGATGTGCAGGTCCCACGCGTCCCGCAGGGCCTGGACGGGGTCGTCGCCGGTGAGCAGTTCGGCCTTGACTTCGAGGTAGCGCCTGAAGCCGTGCTCCGCGACCTCTTCGAGCAGTCCGTCCTTGTCCCCGAAGATCCGGAAGATCGACGGCGTCGGCACGCCGGCGCGCGCTGCGACGGCGCGGGTCGACACCGCCTCCAGGCCTCCCTCCTCCAGCAGCCCGGCGGCGGCCAGGACGATCTTCTGTCGCAGTGTGGGAGCTGCCTGGTCGGGTGCCGTCTCTGTCGTCACGGATCGACGATATCAAATTTGCGGATCATTGATCCGATCAGTGACACCGTCGGGGTATCAGCCCGACAAGATGGCCTCCAGCGACGTCTTCCACGCCGTCCCGCTGATCGGCCCCCGCCCGATCCTGCAGATCACCGGCGAACGCGCCGTCACCGCCTGGATGGCCATCGAGGCCCACCAGCGCGCCACCGGCCCCAAGGAACTCCACTGGATCAAGGGCGCCAGCCACGTCGACCTCTACGACAAGCGCGAATACATCGACCCCGCCGTCGGCAAGCTCACCGACTTCTTCACCACCAACCTGGACGGCGCGGGTGTGACCCCGGTCTGACCCCGGCCCCCGCCGACCCCCTTGCTTTAATGGCCGTTCCAGAACGGAGGCCCATGGGGGGTGGGGATGGACAGAACGGAGTTCGGCAGGCTGTTGCGTGAGACGCGGCAGCGGTCACTGCTGACACTGGAGAGTCTCGCCGAGGCGTCCGGGGTGAGTGTGCGCGCCATCAGCGACATGGAGCGAGGGCAGAGCCTCCCGCGGCAGGCGACGCTGAGCGAGCTGATGGACGCCCTGGAGCTGGACGAGGACGAGCGCCGGCGGTTCGTCGAGGCGTCGACGCGCCGCACGGGGCAGTCGACGAGGCAGGTTCCACGGCAGTTGCCGCCCGACCTCGCGACGTTCCGCGGCCGCGAGGAGGCCTTGGCACACGTGCACGGACTCACCTCACACGTCGCCGGACGCGGAGGACATGTCGTCGTCTCCGCGATCGGCGGCATGGCGGGGGTCGGCAAGACGACGCTGGCGGTGCACTGGGCCCACCAGGTGGCGGACCGGTTCCCGGACGGGCAGCTGTATGTGAACCTGCGCGGCTTCGAGGACACCGGACGGCCGCTCGATCCCGGGGAGGCCCTCGCCGGGTTTCTCGACGCGCTCGGCGTGCCCAGTTCCTCGGTGCCGCGCGGTACCGAGGAGCGCAGCGCGCTGTTCCGGGAGCGTACGGCGTCCCGGCAGCTGATCGTCGTACTCGACAACGCTCGCGACGAAGAGCAGGTCAGGCCGTTGCTGTCGGCGTCGGCGGGGTGTCTGACCATCATCACCTCGCGCAGTCAGCTGTCCGGTCTGGCCGTGACCGAGGGCGCCTCGCTGGTCGGTCTGGACACGTGGACGCGCGAGGAGGCGCTGGCGGCACTGGCCGCGCGGATCGGTGAGGAGCGGTGCCGGGCGGAGCCGGAGGCGGCATCGGAGCTGGTGGAGCTGTGCGGGTTCCTGCCGCTGGCGGTCGCGATCGTCGGTGCCCAGTTGAACGTGTCGCCGCAGGTCCCGCTGGGGCTGGGAGTGCGCGAGCTGCGCGAGGCCCGGCTGGACGCCCTGTCGGACGGTGACCGGCGGGTCGACGTCCGTGCCGTGTTCTCCTGGTCGTACCGGGCTCTGACGCCGGAGACTGCGCGGTTCTTCCGGTGTCTGGCCCTGCATCCGGGGCCGTCGGTGTCAGCGGAGGCCGCCGCCTCGCTCGCGGGGGCCGGGACGGCGGCGGCCCGGCGGCAGCTGCGCGAGCTGACCTCGGCGAACCTGCTGTCGCGGGACTCGGAGGGCCGGTACGTGCTGCACGACCTGGTGCGCGTCTACGGCGCCGAGCTCGTCGAGCAGGAGCAGGACGACCGTCTGGGCGCGGAGACACGTCTGCTGGACTACCTGCGCCACAACGCCCACATGGCCAACCGGTTGCTGGGGCGCGCCAGTTCCGAGTATGCCGAGCCGCCGGCCGAGGGGGTGGTGCACGTCGTCATGGACACCCGTGAGGAGGCGCTGGGCTGGTTCCGGCAGGAGGAGTCGACGGTCGCGGCGGCGCTGCGCTCCATGGATGACCCGCGGCTGCTGCGTTTCCGTATGAACCTCACGCAGGACTGGGTGAGTTACTACTCGGTCACGGGCCGCTGGACGGAGGAGATCGAGACCAAACGGATCGGCCTGGATGCCGCTCTGCTGCTGGACGAGCCGATCGCCATCTCGCGGAACTCCGCGGATCTCGCCCGTGCGCTGGCGGAGACGGGCCTGCTCGACGAGGCCGACCGGCAGGTCGAGTTGCTGCTCGGGCTACTGCACCGGCTCGGTCCGGCGGAGCGGGCGGCCACTGAGCGGAGCGTCGGCTGGGTGCGCGGTCGTCAGAAGCGCCACACCCAGGCCCTGCACCATGCCCGCAGGGCCCTGGAGATCTACCGCACGCTGGGGGACGACGGAGCGACGGCCCGCGAGCTGAACGCGGTGGCGTGGTATCTCGCCCTGCTCGGCGGGTACGAGGAGGCGATCACGCTGTGCGAGGAGGCGATCCCCCTGTTGCAGCGATGCGGCAACCTCCGTATCGAGGCGGCTGCTTGGGACAGCATGGGCTACGCCAGGCAGCGTCTCGGCGATCTCGATGGAGCGATGGCGGACTACCGGGAGTCGTTGCGGCTCTACGGAGACGCCTTTGACGGCTACAACCAGGCCGAAGTGCTCGACCACCTCGCGACAGCGCAACGGGAGCGGGGGGACCGTACGGGGGCGCGGGCGAGCTGGCTGCGCGCGGCCGACCTGCTGAGCGCCGTCCACAGTCCGCGCGCGGCGCGGATGCGGGCCAACGCGCGTGCCCTGGACTTTCCCGCGGCCCCCTCCGGGCAGGCCTGACGCGGCCCTCTTCGATGCGCTGCGCCCGCGCGGTACTGGCCCGCGCCCGGCCCGAGTGTCAGTGACCCACGCCCGCGCCGAGCCGCACTCACCCACGCTTGCCACAGGCCGCACTCACCCGCGCCCACGCCGAGCCCTGCCCGCCCCGAAAGGAACACCGTCGGGCGCCCGCTGCCTGGGGGTGCTCCCCGCGCGGGGACAAGCTGCATGCGAACTGCCTGGTTTTACGGGCACCGCTCCAGTGGGATGGGAGCAGGCACGGGAGCGCTCCCTGAACCGGTGGGGGCGTTCGCCGCGGAACAGGGGTTCAAGCGCCTGCATGTTGGTCCTCGGGCTGTTGCCGTCAATGTCGTCGAGGCCAACCGCACAAGACATGGCCGAGCATGCCCCTGCCCGGATCGACATGGAAGCCGGTTCGGCTGCGGACAGGACCGAGGCGACCGGTGTCCGGGTGTTTGCAGTCGATCGACTCATGCCTCGGGCCGGCCGTACCGTCTAAGTCAGGTCCGTGCGTTGTTCTCCCGCCCCATGGCATCCCGGGCGACGCCGCACCCCGACCACCGTCCTCGTACATGTTCGAGGATTCCGCCGACGAAAGGATCCCGGTGTGGCGCGCCCTCGTGAGTTCGACACCGACACGGCAGTGGAGCAGGCCATGAGCCTGTTCCGGACCCAGGGCTATCACGCCGCGTCGATGCCGCGGCTGACGGCGCTGCTGGGGATCGGCAGCGGCAGCCTGTACGCGGCGTTCGGTTCGAAGGACGGCCTCTACGCCCGGGCCCTGAAACGCTACTGCGACGGTCTGGCCGATTCGCTCGACCGGGAACTGCGGGCTGGCGCCGACATCCGTACGGCCTTGCGGGGGTTGCTGCTCGCGATGGTCACGGCCGACACGGCGGCCCCGGAGCGTGGCTGTCTGCTGGTCAACGCGACCATCGAACGCGCGGCCCACGATGGCACGGTGGAGCAGGTGCGTACGGCCATGACCGCCGTGGAGTCGGTGCTGACCGAGGCGCTGGAGCGCGCCCGGGTACGGGGTGAGCTGGGCGGCGAGCGCAGCCCGGTGGAACTGGCCCGCTTTTTGACCACGTTCGTCCAGGGCGTTCACGTCATGGGCCAGGCGCGCGCCGACCGGGCGTTCCTGGAGTCCGCCGTCGCCGGGGCGCTGAGGGCGCTGGACTGAGACGCCGCGCCATCCAGGTTTTTCCGGGCCGCAGTCAAACGACTGATACGCAGCACGTCGGCGGCTCAGACAATGAGAACGCTGGCAACCATCCGGAAAGGAACCGCACACCTATGACGGTCATCAAGAGCCCACTGCCGGACAAGGAGCGCGAGATCGCGGGGAGCGCCCTCCAGGCGACCCTGGTCGACCTGCTCGACCTGTCCCTCGTGGCCAAGCAGGCGCACTGGAACCTGTACGGGCCGCGTTTCCGCTCCATCCACCTCCAGCTCGACGAGGTCGTCACCACCGCTCGCGACTACGCCGACACGGTGGCCGAGCGCGCCGCCGCGCTGGGGGTCAGCCCGGACGGGCGGGCCGCCACCATCGCCGGGACCAGCGGTGTGCCCGACTTCTCGCCGGGCTGGACGAAGGACGTCGACGCCGTCGAGGCCCTGGTGCGGACGCTCTCCGCCGTCATCGGGCGGGTGCGGGAGCGCATCGAGGAGACCGGCCCGGCGGACGCCGTGACACAGGACCTGCTGATCGGCTTGACCGCCGAACTGGAGAAGCAGAGCTGGATGTTCCAGGCCGAGAACCGGAGCTGAGGAAGGCGGGGACGATCCCGTACTCCCGTACGAGGTCCAGGGTGGGCGTCCCGCACGAGGACATATGTCTCACATGACCATCCTGACAGGTGACTGGATATCCTCTTCCAGGATAACCGTCTTGACAGGTGACGCGAGTGCGTGGGAATCTCTCGTCACCGGTCAGGTTAGTTACTCCTTGGTGAGGAAGCCCCATGGCAGTCGTACGAATCCACCTCGTCTCCACGCTCAGCCCCAAGGACGTGCTGGGGGTGCTCACCGACTTCGGTCCGTCCCGCGCCGAGGCCTGGCCCACGATCGACGCCGAACACTTCGAGGTCCACGACCTCGGCGACACCTGGGCCGAGGTCACCGAGGGCACCGCCGCCGCCTGGGAGCGTGCCCGCTACGAGTGGGAGCCGGACGGCGACACGGTCACCATCACCACGCTCGACTCCAAGCTGTTCGGAGCCGGTGGCGGCTGGGTCTTCCGGATGACCCCCGAGGGTGACGGCACTCGGGTCGACATCGAGCTGACCCGGCAGCCGAGCGCTTTCAAGGGCAAGGTGCTCGCCTCGCTGCTCCCCCTGGTCGCTCCCTCGTCCCTGCGCAAGTCCTTCGCGGGGCCCCTGCAGGCCAGCTGACCCGCTTCCGGGCCCCGGGCCACCGGTGCGACATCCCGGCTCACACTCCAAGGGGCCGGCAGCGTGAGCTGTCGGCCCCTTCGCCATGCCACCGTGCACGCGGGTGTCGACGGTCGACATGTGTTGTCGGTCAGTCGCTCAGGTTGGTGGTGAAGAAGTCGGTGAGCTTGTCGACGGCGGGGTCGATGTATTCGCGCTTGTCGTAGAGGTCGACGTGGCTGGCGCCCTTGATCCAGTGGAGTTCCTTGGGGCCGGTGGCGCGCTGGTGGGCCTCGATGGCCATCCAGGCGGTGACGGCGCGTTCGCCGGCGATCTGCAGGATCGGGCGGGGGCCGATCAGCGGGACGGCGTGGAAGACGTCGCTGGAGGCCATCTTGTCGATACTCTCCCAGGCCAGGAACTTCGCGGAGCGTTCGTGCTCGCCGCGGGGGGTGCAGCAGTACTCGAAGCCCTCGATGCCGTGCTGGCCGCCCAGGGCGCCGGCCTGTTCGGCGGTGGCGGGGAACATGGTCATGACGCCGGGGTCCTCGCCGCGGGCGGCGGTGGTGCGGGCCTGGGCGGCGGCGTCCAGGAGGCTCTGGAAGACGGCCGGGTCCTGGGTGCCGTCGGCGCCGAGGCGGAACTGGCGGGCGGGTTCGGCGGTGCACACGGTGGCCACGCACCACCTACCGGGCCCCCAAGGGCCTGGCGAAGAACACCGCGGCCAAGCAGACCGCGCTCGGCTGATCACGGCGAACGAGGCCGCGATCACCAAGCTCAGCGACGACGTGTGGCAGCACGCGGAATTGTCCCTGCGCGAGTGGAAGTCCTCCCTCGCGCACGCCAAGCTGCTGAAGGACAACGGCTTCACCATCGCGTGGGGCCCGGCCGGCTTCCCGACCGCCTTCGTCGCCACCTACGGCACCGAGGGCCCCGTCATCGGTTTCAACGCCGAGTACGACGCCCTGCCCGGCCTGTCGCAGAAGAAGGGCGTGGGCACCCACGACCCGCTGGTCTACAACTACGACGCCTACGGCCCCACTTACGGCGCCGGCCACGGCGACGCCCACAACGCCCTGGGCGCCGGCGGCACCGCCGCCGCGATCGCGGTCGCTCAGGCGATCCGCACGAACGGACTGAAGGCCAGGGTCAGACTGTTCGGCAGCGCGGGCGAGGAACAGCTCGTCGGCAAGGCGTACGCGGTCAAGGAGGGTGTCTACGACGGTCTCGACGCCTTCCTGGACTGGCACCCCTTCAACATCACGGTGCCGTTCTGGAACACCACCAGCGCGCTGATCTCGACCACCTTCACCTTTCTCGGCGCCTCAGGCCACGGCGGCACCCCGCTCGGCAACAAGAGCGGCCTGGACGGCGCCATGCTGATGGCGACGATGTCGGAGTACCTGCGGGAGAAGAACGTCGCCCCGTCCGGTCGCTTCCACTACGCCATCATCAACGGCGGCGGCGCCCCCAACGTGACGCCGGACATGTGCTCCGTCTGGTTCTTTGTCCGCGAGGGCAGCCCGGCACGGGCCCAGGTGCTCTACGACAAGATCGTGGAGTGCGCGAAGGCCGCCGCCCAGGCCAGCCAGACCCGCCTGGTGCACAAGTTCCACTCCGCGACCTGGAACCTGCTGGCCAACAAGGCCGGTGCGGAGCTGCTCAACGACAACATGCTGCAGATCGGCGCCCCGAAGTTCACCGACGCCGACCATGCCCTGGCGAAGGCAGTCCAGAAGTCGCTGGGCAAGCCCGAGGTGGGCATGCCGACCGACCTGACCCCGCTCGCTCCTCCGGCGGCGGCCTACACCGGCGGTCTGGCCACCGACACCGCCGACATCAGCTGGCAAGCGCCCACCGCCGTGCTGCTGTCCGCGGCCTATCCGTCCGGTATCCCGAACCATAACTGGGGTGTCACCGCGACCGCGGGCACCAACATCGGTCACCAGGCGCTGCTGTCCGCCGCCCGCTACCTGGCGGCTGGCGCGATCGACCTGATCGAGCAGCCTGACCTGCTGGACGCGATGAAGCAGGAGTTCAAGGACCGTACCGAGGGCGTCGGGTGGGCCTCGATGATCCCGGACGGGAACCAGCCGCCGCTGTACGAGCCGCCGGCCGGGTTCTTGAAGGCGACCGGGCAGAGCTGGCCGCCGAAGGGTGTGACTTGGCCGGTGCCGCCGGTGGTGTCCACCGAGCAGCTGGGCACCACGGGCCCCAACCTCGCGCCTGTGACCTGATACCGGAGCGCACCCGCGCACCCGCGCGCTCGCCCCGCTCCCCCGCCCGTGGACGTCCTTCCCCTTGGCCCACGGGCGGGGGCCGCGTTGTGCGGGGCCGCCGGTGTCACTTCTTCAGCGAGGCTGCGTCCCCCATCCGGCACCTGGCACCGGCGCGACTCGCACAGACGCGTCCGGCGGCGCCGTGGTCCGTCGGCCCATGTGTGGTCCACGGGTGACACATCGCCCGGCTGAGAAACGTATTTCATTGAAAATACACGCACAGCGGTTGCAGCCGTGCGGCAGCGGCCGTCCGATCGGCTCCGGCAGCAGCCGATTGACTTACGTCACGTCCTGCGCGGTCCGTACAACACGTCCCGGCCGCCGCCCTGGCGCCGGAAAGGCCCTGCTCCGCGCCTCCCGGGCGACGCGCACCGGCATCGGCGTTCCGTCACCTGCCCGGCATGGGGCCGCCCTTTGACCGTCAAGTGACCGATGTGCGGTTCCCGGTGCCGGCGAAGAGTTGTAGCCGCAGTCTTCGTCCCACGGAGGGGAACTCCTGTCATGCACCGTGACCAGTCACAACTGCGGGCGCGTTCGGCGCCCGAGCACCTGCCTTCCCTGCTGCTGGGCCTCGACCAGATGCTCGACGAGTTCACTCGGCTTCCGATGCGGGCGGAGTTCCGTTTCGACCCGGACATGCCCGCGGTGATCACGGTCGAGTTCCTGGCGGAACGGGGCCCGAACCTCCTCTGGCGCATGGGCCGGGAGCTGCTCCACCGCGGGCTGACGTCGATGAGCGGCTGCGGTGACGTGCGGATGTGGCCGACGCTGCCCGGTGAGCGGCCCTCGTCGTGGCTGCTTCTTGAGTCGCAGGAGGTGGAGGCCCTGTTCCAGCTGCCCACGGGGCCGCTGTCGGAGTGGCTCGACGCCACCTATCGGATCACCTCGGCCGAGGCGGAGATGGACGGTCTGAACTGGGACGACTTTCTCCTGGAGCTGCTCGACGACCCGGGGACGCCGTCGGAATGACCGCGGCCAGCACGGGCGCAGATGACTTGCTTCTCCTCGCGTCACCTGTCAGAGTGGTGACGCACAGAGTTGCCGTCGTCGGCCCAGTAGGTGGCCAACGTCACACGTATGCCGCCTCGGGCGCCCGATGGCAACGCTGTTCCGCAGGCCGCATGTGCGGCGGACGAGGAGGAATGACGTGAAGACCAGCAACCCGATCTTCTCCCGCTGGAGTGCCGGCCGGGACGCCGGTCAGGTGGACGCATCCGTGCGCCACCCGGTGGGCGCCACGGTCGGCGGCCGACCGGCGGACGACTACGCGACCAACCCCTACTCCGCCGCCGCGGGCCCCGGTGCCGGCCCGGACGCGCGCGCCGGCCGGACCGCACTGACCATCGACGACGTCGTCGTCCGCACCGCCACGACGCTCGGCACCGTGGCCCTGACGGCGGTGCTGTCCTGGCTCCTGCTGCCCGCCGACGAGGCGAACATCGGCCGGTCCTACGGCATCGCCGTGGGCGCGGCCCTCGTCGCCTTCGTCCTCGCGATGATCCAAACCTTCAAGCGGGCACCCGCCCCGGCGCTGATCCTCGGGTACGCGGCGTTCGAGGGTGTCTTCCTCGGTGTGATCTCCAGCGCGACCTCGACCTACATCGCGCCGGGAGTGGTCGTCCAGGCGGTGCTCGGCACCTTCGCGGTGTCCGCGGGTGTGCTCGTCGCGTACCGGATGCGCTGGATCCGCGTCACCCAGAGGTTCGCCGGGTTCGTCGCCGCCGCCGCGACCGGTTTCCTCCTGCTGCTCGTCGCCGACCTTCTCTTCTCCGCCTTCGGCGCGGGCAACGGCCTCGGCTTCAACAGTGGCGGGCTGGGCATCGCGTTCGGCGTCATCGGCATCGTGCTCGGCGCCGCCTTCCTCGCCCTGGACTTCAAGCAGGTCGAGGACGCCATCGCCTACGGCGCGCCGCGCGAGGAGGCCTGGCGGTCCGCCTTCGGTCTCACCATGACGCTGGTGTGGATCTACCTGGAGGCGCTGCGCGTGCTGTCCATCTTCAACAGCGACAACTGAGTTCCGACGCCGGAGGGAGCATGCGCGGTACGCATGCCCCCTCCGGCGTGTCCGTCCGCCGGCCGGCCTGAACCTCCACGGGACCGGGCTCGTTCTCATGACGGCGACCCGACCGCGCCGCCCGCCACCCTCCGGGCCGTCCCCGGGCGCCACACGACCATCAGAACAGGAGAGACGCACCATGAGCCCGCACGAGCAGGGCCCGTACCACGACGGCAGGGTGCTCATCGGTCCCGCCTTCAAGGCGGACGCCCCCGCACGGCACGCACGGCTGCGGGCGCTCGGCCCCATCCACCCGGCCGAGTTCCACCACGGTCTGAACGGCTGGGCGATCGTCGGCTACGACCTGGCCCGGCAGGCGCTGACCCACCCGGCCGGGATCATCCGCGGTGTGCTGTCCCTTCCGGTGCGCCATCGCGTCGGAGGTGGCGGCTGACGTCGCCCACCAGATGGATCCGGACCCGGCGCTCCGTGAAGCGCCAGCGCCCGTCCCGGCGCTCGAAGCGGTCGCTGTAGCGCCCCGCGGCCACCGGCTGGAGCGGAAAGTCGGGCAGGGACTGGAACACCGTGACGTAGGAACGCGCGGCAGCCCTTCCCGCCTCCTCGTCGACATCGACGGCGATGTTGGTCGTGACGTGATGGGTGCGCGGAGTGCCGTCCTCATAGCACATCACGCTGTCCCGGAGCATCTTCTCCACGCCCCCGTCCCGGCCCGGGACCGGTGCTCCGCTGCCGATGAACACGGCGTCGGCGAACAGTTCGCCGACGCCGGCGAAATCCCCGGTGTCAACCAGCTCGGCGTATTTGGCGATCAGGTTTGCCACGGCGGTCGTATCCGCGATTGTGCTCATGCATCCGAGAATACATATCAGTGACCGAAACACGCGTCCGGGCAGCGCACACCGAAGGACCGGCACACGTGTTTCCGTGCGCCACGCGGCACGCGGCGGCAGTCACCCCGTGGAGATCACCGACATCCGCCGCTGGACTCTGCTGCTCAATTCCGTGCGGCGTGACGGTGGGCGCGGGATGATCGTCCGTGCGGCCGTTGTCCCGTCGTGTGGCCGTGGGGGTGATGCGAATGTCGATGCGGCCGAAGGGGCTGCCGCAGGTTCCGGCGCAGACCTCGGCGGTGGCCTGGGCGGCGTTCCCGCAGGGGAGCCCAGCTCCGCGCTGGGCCGGCGCATGCTCACCCTGCGGCCCAGGGAACCGCACGAGGCCCTCGTCCGGGCCCGCGCCGAGCAGAAGACCGAGACCTGGAAGGCCAAGTACGCCCTGCGTGCGGGAGTGGAGGGCACCATCAACCAGGCCCTGGACATCACCGGCATACGCCGGGCCCGCTACCGCGGACTGCCGAAAGTCCGCCTCCAGCACGCCTTCTCCGCCACCGCGCTCAACGTGGTCCGACTGGACGCGTACTGGACCGGACACGACCAGCACCACACCCGCAGCAGCCGCCTCGAACGCCTCGCCTACCGGCTCACGGCCTGACCCTGGAATTACGCAGCAGAGTCCCCCTGGGCTACAAAGCACAAGGTCGAGCTGTGCTTCACCCCGACCTACGCCTCTTGGGCCAACCCCATCGAGGCCCACTTCGGACCGCTGAGGCAGTTCACCATCGCCAACTCCAACCACCCCAACCACACCGTGCAGACACGAGCCCTGCACGCCTATCTACGCTGGCGCAACGCCAACGCCCGCCACCGCGACGCCCTGGCCGCCGAGCGCAAGGAACGCGCCCGCATCCGAAGCGAGAAGGGCATCCGTTGGGGCGGACGCCCCCTCAACACCGCAGCCTGACCAACCGCGAACTTACACAGCCACAGCGCATCATCGGTCCGCTCGTGGTCAAGCGCGGACGACCGAAGCGTTGTGAAGATGATCTCGGCTGGGCAGACCCGGAGCCCCGAACGGGGCCGGTTCAGGAGAAGGACGGCGCCAGAGGAGAATGACTCAGGAGGCGGACGGCTCGATCTCCCCCGCGAAGACGATGACCTGGTCGTGAGGCTCCGCCGCAGATGGACGACGTCCGTTCCCGCCAGGCGGGGGCCTCCATCCGGCGTCGTGAAGACCCACTGGTACCGGGCCCACTCGTCCGGCATGTCCACCGCCGAACAGCGCACCATGGTGCCGGTCCCCGCGGGGTGGCGCCGGATGTCCAGCACGAACCGCTCGACCGCCTCGATCCCCTCACTGCGGCCCAACGGTCCCCAGAAGACCACGTCCGAGGTTAGGGCCTGGGAGAGCAGCACAGTCACACAGCTGTCGTCCGAGGCGTTGAACGCGGAGATGAACGTGTCGATCGCGGACCGCGCGGTCTCTTCCTGCATGCACCAGTAATACCACTCGCCTCGCGAACCGCGCTCGTTCCGTGAGCCGTCTCCCGACCACGGTGAACCATCCCGGTCACAGCACTAGCGGGCACGAACCGTCTGGTGGTGCCGGTCCGTCCCTACGTTGGCGAGGCTGCTTCCGGCCTCGCCCCCAACCCGGGGCTCAGCCTGCCTCCAGCTTCAACCAGTCCCTGCGAGGACCGGCGGCGGACTCCTCCTTCCGCGAGATTCCTCAGCGCCTCGTGGCGCACAGCCCAGCTCGTCAATACAGAGAAGATCGACCCGTCCGTAGCGGGCGATCGTCTTGGTCAGCAGCTTCTCGTCGGCGGCCTCGACGAGCTCGTTGGCGAGCTTGGTCGCCAGGACGTACTTGACCCGGAAGCCGGCCATCGCGGCCTCAGTGCCCAACCCGATCAGCAGGTGCGACTTGCCGGCGCCGCTGTCGCCGATCAGACACAGCGGCAGCCCTTTGCGGACCCAGTCGCACGAGGCCAGGGTATGGATGGCCGCAGCACCGCTGTCGTCCGCGGCGCCGATGTGCTCGGTCGCACCGGCTACCAGGACGCCGCCGACTCCTCGGACAGCAGGGGGGCATCACGCTCATGAGCAAGCGGCCGAACGACGCGGTCCCGGAGACCGTGTCTCCTGCTGACCGGCGGATCGCCGCTCTGCGGCAGGCCGCACAGGACAAGCACCAGCAGGCCGTCCAAGGAGCGGAGGCGGGCATCCGAAGGCTGGTCAAGGAGGGCGAGGAGATCAACTTCCGGGCCGTTGCCCGCGCGGCGGGCGTCAGCTTGGACTTTCTCTATGCCCACGCCGACCTGCGTAAACGCATCGAGACCTGGCGCGGTCAGCAACGGACCGAAAACCAGTCTCCCCCGCAGGCACCCTCAGCTGACGACGGCACCGTGATTCATACCCTGACCGAAGCCCTCCGCCGTGAGCGCACCACCCACCGAGAGCGCGTCCAAGAGCTCGAACAACGACTGGCCGCGGCACACGGCGAGATCTTGCGCTTACAACGCGTGATCCAGTCACATAACCCGAGACCGTGACAGCACTCGCTGGCTCCAGAGCTCACGTTCCAGAACGCAATCCCAGAGCACTGTGCTCCACCACGCCCGAGGGAAGATCGCTCTTTCCCGAAGCCCGAGCAGTCAGCTCCACGAGTCCGGCCCGGAGGTCGGTGGCTGGCTCACCAAGGACGATCGCGCTGATGATCAGCTCCATCATCAGACGGTCATACTCGTCGCCCCTGCGCCGATAGCGCTCCCCATCGGCCTCCACCACAGCAGAGGCGATCCTCCTCCCACCACCAGTCACGGGGGCAAAGGACGCCTCATAGACGCCGTGACCGGTCCAACTCCGGTGCATGAAAACGACACCGGCTTCGGCAAAGACGTTCCACTTCTCATCCATGTCCCGGGCTCGATATCCGCGCCGGATCCGGTCCCAGTCCTCGTCAGTCCAGACACGATCGGGCAACTGAGGCACCGGCCTGGGCGCGTTAATCGGATGGAGGCGCCGGAACGACTCTCGGGTGAGCGGGGCATCGGCAGTCATGACGTGATCCTACGGATGCACCACTCCAACAGGACAGCGCTTTACCTCCAACTGGGCAGAGGGTGAACCTCAGCCACCTTTCGGACGCGTCCGCAGCTTGCTGACCAGCTACTTTGCCTGCCTCCTTCACCGCTACCCCAGATAACTGGAGAGCCTTTTCGCGGGGGAAACCCGCGGTCTTGATCCGGCGCTCGGAGCGGCGGCGGTTGCGGTCATCGCACTCGGCCATCAGCAGCTCGGCCAGGAACCCGCGGTAGGTCATCTGGTCGCGGGCCGCGGCGTCGGCGATCCCGGCGACGACGTGGTCGTGGCTCATGTGCCGGTACAGCAGCAGAACCTCGATCAGTGCACGGGTGCCGGCCGCGTCGCCGTGTGCGTGGCGGGCGGTCTCCCACCAGGACTCGTGTACGGGGGTGAACTTCCCGGCCGCGCGGGCTTGGTCCAGCGCGGTCGCCCCGGGCAGCGCGCCCGGCTTGCGCAGCAGCCCTTCCAGGTAGTGGTCCAGGTCCAGGCGGCTCCCGCCGCGTGTGACGAGGCGCTCGTACCGCGCGACTTCGGTTCGGCCGTCGTAGACCACCACCTCGGAGGCATGCAGGAGGACCCGGACCTGGCGGCCGATCAGCCGTACCGGCACCGAGTAGTGGTGCTGCAACACGGTGATCTGCGCGTAGCGGTCCACCCGAAGGGTCAGGAGCCGCCCGGTCTCAAAGGAGTCCTCGGGCAGCACAGGCAACAGGGGCTCTTCGATGGCGAAGTACTCGCCGACGGTGCGCGGTCGCTCGCCGATCCGGCGCTGGTCGTCCTGCCGGTCCCCCTCATCGATCCGGGCGTTGAACTCGGCCAGGGTGGTGACCTCGGGGACCGGGACCAGGTGGTTGCGGCGGAACCGGCCGACTTCGCCCTCGACGCCGCCCTTCTCATGGCCGCCGTCAATGCCGGGCCAGCAGTAGAAGGCGTCCAGGCCCGCCCAGGAGCGGAACGCGGTCCAGCGGTCTGTCTCCACCCGGGCCCGGGTGAATCCGAGCACCCGGGCCACCGCGGAGGTCAGGTTGTCGTAACGGACCCTGCCTCTGGGCACTCCGCCCAGCACCTGGAAGGCGTGGACATGGCCCTCGAAATAGGCTTCCTGCCCTCGCGAAGCCGACACGTGATGCACGGCCTTCCCGGAGAAGGAGAGCCGGAAATCGAACAGGTAGCACAGGGTCCGCACGCCATCGAGAGTGACGTAAACGTCCCCGAAGTCGACCTCGGCCTCCTCGCCGGGGCGGTGCGTCTGCGGGATAAACACGCTGGGTGGTCCGCGGCCTTCTTCGACCCAGATCTCGGGCCCGCGGCGCCTGATGTAGTCCCGCACCCGGCCGTAGGAGACGTTGTCCATCCCATGCTCGTCCACCAGCCGGTCGAAGACCCGCTTGGCGGTGTGGCGCTGCTTGCGCGGGGCATCCAGATCAGCACGCAGAATCGCGTCGATCAAATGCTTGTAGGGGTCGATCACCGAAGGCCGCGGAGGCATCGGCTTGCGTGGCGTCGGCCACGGGGAAGTCAGAGCCTCGCGTACAAGACGCCGATGGACCCCGTAGCGGCGCGACAGTTCGTGGATCGACAGCTTCTCGGTACGGGAGTCGCGGCGGATCGCCCCGAAGAGCTCAACCTTGGATCTCGGGCCATCCATAGGGGCCCCCTGACTGTCGGAAGCACATCGATGCTCCCACCGCAAGACCACCCCTGGGGCCACTTCTGACGAACACTCAACGATCAAGCCCCTGGGGCCCAAAGGTTCGTTCCGCTGGGGCCAGAGAAGTCATTCACAGCCAGGCTGGTCTCGAACGAAGCGGCGTGGAGCGCGACCACCCGGTGTTCAAAATGGGATGTCCATCAGGTGGGCGCGACGTGGCCGGGCTGCAGGTCTTCCGGCTCGGTGGTCCATTTACCGAATTCCGTATTTCGCGGGCGTTCGATCCGAGGGTGCCCCCGTCCCGATGGCTGGCGGTATCGGCCGACGAGAGCCAGGACGACACCGTGCGGGAACTGACCCGGCTGGTGCGGGAAGAAGCGCCGGCGGTCCGGAAACGTCTCGACCCGCACCCCCAGGGGGACGCGGGTCGAGAGCGGGTTCTGCGAGAAGGTCAGACGGTCCGGGTGCGCAGCTGGCGGGCCTTCCAGCCCAGCAGCAGGGCCTGGGCGATGAAGAAGATTCCACCGCCCGTGGCGTACGTCGACAGCACGTCGAGCGAGGGATTGTCGCCCGCGGCCTGGATGTTGTAGAAGATCCCGACGAGGAAGGACAGCCCGCCCGAGATCAGGGTCGGCCACTGCTTGCCGAACTCGGGACCGCGCCGCCGCAGCCCGACGATCACCTGAGCGGCACCGGAGATGACAGCCCAGGCTCCGAACACATGGAGCACCGGTGCCACGCCGCCCGCGCCGGCGATGCCGACCGCGATGGCGGCCAGCGTGCTGAGCACCCCGTTGAACGCCGTGACCCGGCGCTCCGAGCCGTCGGGGGTGGCGCGGTAGTCGATCAGTGAGGACACCGCGTCGATCAGCGGGTAGACGACCAGCAGTGTGATGGCCAGCGCGTCGACGTCCTCGTGGGCTTTGGCGAACGCCAGGGCCCACACCACGGCCAGGACGCCACGGCTCAGGTACAGCCTCAACAGGGAGGATCGCTCGCCCGTCGCCACCGGGCTCGACGGCGCCGCTGTCTGCGTGCTCATGATGGTTCGGCCTTTCTCAGGTCATGGGGTCATCGGCGGCACGGTCAGTGCCGGGAGGGGGAAACGCACTGGAAGCTGGAGGCGACGGCCGGGTCGCCGTGGCCGTTGTAGCTGGACACCTGCGGGTAGCTGCACAGGTCACGGTTGACGGCCTCGCCGGAGGCGTTGATCAGGGTGGCGGGCAGCGTCTCGGGGGCCTTGCCGTGCTCGACCCAGGCGGTCAGTGCGGCAAGGCCGTCGGCCGAGCCGCCGGCGCCGTTGAGACCGCAGTGGGCCGTGCCCGGGGCGAGGAAGAGGCGGTAGAAGTCGTCGACCCTCTTGGCGCCGCCCATCTTCTGCTCGACCTGCTCGCGGTACTCCACGGTGCCCTGGGTGGGGATGAACTCGTCGGCCAGGCCGTGCCAGGTCAGCAGCTTGCCGCCGGACTCGCGGAAGGCGGACAGGTCAGGGTCGTCCGTGCCGATGACCGTGTCGTACTCGGCCTCGGACTGCTTGAACAACTGCGTGAACTCGCTGTAGGTGATCTTCGAGATGTCGAAGGACGGGTCCTTCTTCAGTCAGAGCTGGACCCACAGGGCCGGCACCGGGAACGGCGCTCCCGTGACGTTGCCGTCGGCGTCCGGCGGGTTGGTGTTCGCCAGGCCCTTCAGGTCGGCCCCGATCGGGACGCCGGACCACAGCTTCTTGCCCGAGGTGGTGCGCGGGCCGTCCCAGATCTTGCGCACCACGGCCGCGTCGGCCGCCGTGATGGTCATCTCTTTGCCGTTGCACGCGACCTTGGTGCCGATCAGCGTGCGGGGGTCGAAGTTGCACCGCTCCGGGTCGTTGACCAGGCCGTCCTTGACGCCGTCGAGCGAGTCGCAGGCCTTGACGGCGCTGTTGGTGAAGGTGTCGAGCTCACAGGTGGTCGGGTAGGTCTTCTCGTTGTTCATCACCACCTGCGGCCACAGGGTGGCGACCTCGAACTCGTCCCAGTTGATGGCGGGCGCGTCGGCGAGGATGCCGTCGTAGTCGTCGGGGTAGCTCTGGGCCTCCGCATAGCCCTGACGGCCACCTGTGGAGCAGCCGGTGAAGTAGGAGTAGGCGGCGCGCTTGCCGTAGACCGCGTCGACGACCTCCTTGCCGACGACCGCCGCCTCGTGCTGGGAGCGGGAGGCGAAGTTCTTCAGCAGCGCGGAGTTGACCTGGCCGTTGCTGTTCAGCGCCCAGCTGGTGTCGAGGACGTCACCGACGCCGGCATCCGTGGTGGTCGCCGCGTAGCCGTTCTTGACCGCGGTGCCCAGACCGACACCCCCGTCCCCGGCACCGTAGGCGCTGCCGCCGATCGCCTGGAGGCGGCCGTTCCAGCCGTTCACGGGCAGCCAGGTCTGCACCTTGGCGTGGTCACCGTCCCCCGGGTGGGTGAGGGTGACCGTCACGTCGCAGAAGGCCGGGACGCCGGAGACCGAGCCGACCAGGATCCCGGTGTTGTTGATGGTCCCGCCCTCCCTGCGGACCGATGTCACCGACTCCACCTCGGTGCCGGCCGGGGCCTTCACGGAGACGGTCGAGCAGTTGAAGGGCTCGGAGGCGGAGCTCCCGGTGGCCGCCGAAGCGCCGGTCGGCAGGTACACCGCGGCCGCCAGCGGCACGCCGGCCGCGAGGACGGTCAGAAGTCGTCTCATTGCGTTCCTATCCAAGAAGTAGGTGTGCGCCGAACAGCGGCAACACGTGTGCACGTCACATGAGCAGGACGGTGGCCGGGTCACCGGATTCACGCGGACGAGCTCCGCATGTACGTCTCCGTGACCTCGGTATACGACCCGAGGCAGTTCAGGTTCGCCGAAGACCGATCGAGACCTTATCACCAGTTAAGACGGTGACGAAAGCGGTAAGTCGGATTCAGCTGAACGGGTGGGCTGTACGCCCTCGGACCGGTCACACTCTGGCGTCCGCCGCATACCGCGACAACAGTCAGTTGACGGTCCTCGGCCACGGACCGGCCCGGTCCCCCGCCCGTCGACCAGCCCGGCCTGACTCAGTGAAACGAGCACGTGTTAGGTCATTCGACGGTTCACCGGTCCGCCGCCCGCCCCACGTCGGCCGCGCCGGGGATGTCCATCTCCAGCCAGACGGTCTTGCCGCGGCCGCTCGGAGAGGTGTTCCACGTGTGCGCCAGCGCGTCCACCAGGAACAGGCCGCGGCCGTGCTCCGCTCGCGCGCTGCCCTCGGCAGTGAGTGAGTAGGCGGTGGGGACGGGCGGGTCGCTGTCCGAGTCCCGCACCTCCAGCCGGACCCGGTCGCCGAACGCCCGTAGCCGCAGGTCCACATCGCTGCCCGCGTGGATGAGCGCGTTGGTCACGAGCTCCGACGTGATGAGCACAAGCTCGTCCGACAGCTCCGCCAGGCCTCACTCGCACAGGCACTCGTCCACGAAGCCACGGGCCGCTCCGACGCCCCGCAGATCGCGCCGGTGAACGTGAAAACGCGCGGTACGCGGCGCCGTACCGTCGTCCGTTCCCTCGTAGCGGGCCAGCAGGAGCGCGGCGTCGTCACGTCGGCCGGAGGTGTCCACCAGCAGGTGGTCGGCCAGACGTTCCAGGTCGGCGCCCACCTGTCGGCCGTCGGCGGCCAGGCGAACACGTACGTCGTCCTGGTCCGGTCCGTGCAGTCCGTCGGAGTAGAGCACCAGCACCGCCCCGGGCGGGAGAGTGTGCTCCCGGGAGAGGTAGGGGTTGCGCACATGCAGTCCGAGCGGCACGTTGGCCGGTGCCCGCAGTCGGCGAACCCTGCCGTCGGGCAGCCGGACGAGCGGCGCCGGATGCCCGGCCAGCGCCACCTCCGCCGCCCCTGTCCCCGTGTCCACGCTCACCACGCAGCAGGTCGCGAGAAGTTCGGTACCCAGCCGGGACAACAGCCGCTCGGTGCGTTCCAGCAGCGCCGCCGGCCGGTGGCCCTCGGTGGCGTACGCGGCGACCGCGGTACGCAACTGACCCATGACGGCAGCGCTTTCCATCGTATGGCCCTCGACGTCGCCAATGACCAGCACCACGCGATCGTCCGGCAGCGTCATCACGTCGTACCAGTCACCGCCCACCTCGCCCGCCACCCGCGCCGGCTGGTAGCGGGCCGTGGTGGTCAGGCGGGGCGCCTCCGCGAGCGTGGCGGGCAGCAGCCGCCTCTGCATGCCCTCGGCGAGCGACTGGCGTCCGGCGCTCAGTCGGATGCGCTGCACCGCCGAGCCCAACAGCCCGGCCATCATGGTCAGGACTGCCCTTTCCTCGGGTGGGAACGTCCGCGGTCCGTCGAACGACAGGCAGCAGACGCCGACGACGGGAGCGTCCTCGGCCATCGGCAGATCCACCACGTGCCGACTGCCGACGAGCGGCAGGTAGGCGGTGGCGTGCGAACGGTCGTCGGCGCCGTCGCGCCGGCCGGCCGAGGAACCGGACGCACCGGGAACGAACAGAGCGCGCCCCCGCACCGCCCGGACGGCCGGCGCTTCGCCGTGCAGCGCGCTGCCGTGCAGTTCCCGCACCAGGCGCGCGGAATCCCCGGTGTGGCCCAGGACCCACAGACGGCCCTCGGCAGCCGAGGTCAGCGCCATCGCCCGGGCACGGAACGGCGCCATGACACAGAACTCCGCCGCCCCGGTGACATGCTCCATGGTGGTCGCCCGGTTCAGCATGTCGGCCATCCGTTGCAGGGCGTACAGCAAGGACAGACCCGCGGCCCCGGGGACGCCCGTGACGCCCCACAGGACCTCGTCCTCGGCGTCGTCGCCCCCGGCTCCGGCTTCGTCCTCGGCTTCGGCCGACGGCTCGGTGCCGAGGACCGGGACCAGCACGGGCAGGCTCCCCGGCGCGATCGTGGCACCGCGGGCGAGGAGATCGGCCAGCAGGACGGCGAGCCGGTCGCCGATCCGGGCCAGCCGTCGGCAGTCCGCGTCGCTGTATCCACCCCGGTCCTCGGTGCGCAGCACGGTCAGCGAGCCGAAGCGGCGCCCCTGCGTCTCCAGGGGGACCGAGGCGACGGTGTAGGGGTAGGCCAGGGCCCCGTGCTCGAGTTCGGTGAGCGGGTCGGGTTCGGCCAGCAGCGCCACGCCGCGGTCGGCCAGGGCGCGCGCGGAGGCGTAGGGGGAATCCAGGGGCATACGGCCCGGGAGGGTGAAGACGGACGGCGGGCTGCCGCCGATCATCGCGGCCCTCAGCTCGCCGCCGTCGGGGGTCAGCAGGTACACGGCCGCCGCCACCGCGTCGAGACGGTGGGCGGCCTGGTGAACGGTGCAGTGCAGTACCGCCGCGAGCTCGTCGCCGAGGACTCCGGCGAACTCGTGGCCGCAGCCGTCCAGCCGGGAACCCTCGGTGTCCGGGGCGCTGCGGTCGTCCATGAGCCCTTTCGGCCAGGTCTGCCTTCCCAGTGAGGACATATCACACCTTGTCAACTTTCCCGGTCGCGTTGCCCGTAGGCTCCTCCCGCAGCCACCAGGAGTGGTGCCGCTCCGCCCAGGACCGGCTGACGTATCCGGTGCGCATGCCCAGCCTCGCCTCCGGGTCCTCGAACGCCTTGCGCATGTGGCCGAGCAGCACGAAGGTGATCGCCCAGGCCACAAGGTCGTGAACAAAGATCGCGCTGGTGCGGGAGATGAAGGGCAGCAGTCCCATGAACCACATCAGCAGACCGGTGGACATCATCACCAGTACGGCACCGGCGATCCAGCCCGCGTAGAGCTTCTGGCCGGCGTTGAACTTGCCGGCCGGACGCGCCTGCGGCGACATCCGCCGTCTGCGGGCGGCCCGCAGCCACTGTCGGTCGTACGCCGCGAAGCGGTTCAGCCTGCGCAGGTCCGCACGGAAGTCGGCGGAGAACAGGCCCAACAGAAAAGGCAGCGGCAGCAGCATGCCCGACCACTCGTGCACTGTGACCATCAGGTGGCGCCGTCCGACCAGTTGGGCCAGCGGCCCGAGGTACAGACACGCCGCGGTGACCAGGCACACCAGCATGAGCCATCCGGTGGCCCGGTGGACCATGCGCTCGGCGGTAGTGAACCGTCGGACGCCGCCGGAGGGATCAGGCCGCGTCACTGTGCCGGTCGGCGTCGTCGAGCCAGCCGTCGACCGCATAACCGCGCTCCTCCCAGTAGCCGGGGACGACCTTGTCGGTGACCGAGATGCCGGACAGCCACTTGGCCGACTTGTAGAAGTACATCGGGGCCACGTACAGGCGGACCGGGCCGCCGTGCTCGTGGGTGACGGGCTTGTCCTGCATGTTCAGTGCCACCAGGACGTCCGAACGGCGCGCCTGTTCGAGGGTGAGGCTCTCGCTGTAGGCGCCGTCGAAGCAGGTGAAGCGGACCGCCGCACCCTTGGCACGCACCGCGGCGGCATCGAGCAGGTCGGCCAGTTTCACCCCGTCGAAGGGTGTCTTCTCCACCCTCCATCCGTCGGTGCACAGGACGTCGTGCACCACCCGGGTCTGCGGCATCGCGCGCAGGTCGGCGAGCGTGTAGGTTCTGGGCCGGTCCACCAGTCCGCTGACTCGCAGCTCGTAGTTCGTCTCGTCCTTGCGTGGCACCGAACCGACGACGCTGTAGTAGCGGAAGCCGCCCGGATTGGGCAGCAGTCCGGTGAGGCCGGTCGCGTCGACCTGGGAGGCGGCGCCGAGAAAGTCTTCCCAGCCGCGTTGCAGATAGGGCGCGGCGGCGAGCCCCGCGGCGCCCGCGCCGAGCATGCCCAGCATCGCCCGCCGCCCCACCGGCGCCCCGTTGGCCCTCCGCTTCGGCTTTCCTGCCATGGTCAGTGTGCTCCTTCGAAGTGGCGACGATCCCGGCGGTGTGCGGCCCCACAGGACGGCACCGGCCGGGCGAGTCCACACATGTGGACACTGTCGAACCATCGCGACATCGTCACCTGTTCAACAGGTGACGATGGTGTCAGGTTGCCCCCGGAGCTGTCAACAACACAACGAAGGGGACAGAACGGCTTCCGCCTCACTCGACATGTGCCGGTGCGCATACATGTATGGGCAGGGGCACCGCCCGTGCCGGCCAGACAGAGGGGCGACGGCTGCTAAGCTATGAACGACGTAGGCACACCGTGTATCGAGGAGTCACAGACGTGGTGGGTGAAGACGACATCTCCGGGTGAGACCCGGATCTGACGGTCACCGGCCGGCGCTCAGGAGCGCTGCCGAGGTGGCCTGTCTTGTCGTCCCCCTTTTCCCACGTCTGCCCAGGGCAGAAGTCTGATTCTCTGCCCTCAAGCCTTTCGAGGTCACCTCCATGTCCGACGCCGCCATCGTCTGCTCGAACCTGTCCTTCGCCTGGCCCGACGACACCCCGGTCTTCCAGGACCTGTCCTTCACCGTGAACAGCGGCCGCACCGGCCTGGTCGCCCCCAACGGCTCCGGCAAGAGCACCCTGCTCAAGCTGATCGCCGGCGAGCTGAAGCCCGCCACCGGCTCGGTGTCCGTCGGCGGCACGCTCGGCTACCTCCCGCAGAGCCTGCCCCTGACCAGCAGCCTCACGGTCGCCGAGGTACTCGGCATCGCCCCGATCATCCAGGCCATCGACGCCGTGGAATCCGGGGACGTCGACGAAAAGCACTTCACCACCATCGGCGACGACTGGGACATCGAGGAGCGCACCCGCGCCCAGCTCGACCGCCTCGGTCTCGCCGACCTCACCCTGGACCGCAGCCTGAGCACGCTCAGCGGCGGCCAGGTCGTCTCCCTCGGCCTCGCCGCCCAGCTGCTCAAGCGCCCCGACGTACTGCTGCTCGACGAGCCCACGAACAACCTCGACGCCGAGGCCCGCCACAAGCTCTACGACGTGCTCTCCGACTTCACCGGCTGCCTGCTGCTCGTCAGCCACGACCGCGCACTGCTCGACCGCATGGAACGCATCGCCGAGCTCGGCCACGACGAACTGCGCCTGTACGGCGGCAACTTCACCGAGTACGAGGAAGCCGTGCGCGCCGAGCAGGAGGTCGCCGAGAAGAACGTCCGCAACGCCGAGCAGGAGCTGAAGCGCGAGAAGCGGGAGATGCAGCAGGCCCGCGAACGCGCCGAGCGCCGCGCGAGCAACGCCGCCAAGAACCTCAAGAACGCCGGCCTGCCCAAGATCTTCGCCGGCAACATGAAGCGCGGCGCGCAGGAGGCCGCGGGCAGGTCCGGCACGATGCACGCCTCCCGGGTCAGCGAGGCCAAGACCCGCCTCGACGAGGCCGGACGCGCGCTGCGCGAGGAGCAGCGCCTGACGCTGGAGCTGCCCGACACCCAGGTGCCCGCCGGGCGCAATCTCTTCCTCGGTGAGGGGATGCAGGTCCGCCTCGGGGACAGGGACGTCTTCGCCGCGGGCGGCATCGACCTGACCGTCCGCGGCCCCGAGCGCATTGCGCTGACCGGGCCCAACGGCGCGGGAAAGACCACCCTGATGCGTCTGATCACTGGCGAACTCACCCCGGACGGTGGGGAGATCAAGCGCAACGACGGCCGGATCGCCTACCTCTCGCAGCGCCTGGACCTGCTGGACCTGGACCGCACCGTGGCGGAGAACTTCGCCGCGTTCGCCCCCGAGCGGCCTGAGGCGGAGCGGATGAACCTGCTCGCCCGCTTCCTCTTCCGGGGCGCGCGGGCGCACCTGCCGGTCGGGGTGCTCTCCGGCGGCGAGCGGCTGCGCGCCACCCTGGCCTGTGTGCTGTGTGCCGAGCCGGCCCCGCATCTGCTGCTGCTCGACGAGCCGACCAACAACCTCGACCTGGTCAGCGCGGGCCAGCTGGAGAGCGCGCTCAACTCCTATCAGGGTGCCTTCATGGTGGTCAGCCACGACGAGCGGTTCCTCGCCGAGATCGGCGTGAACCGCTGGCTGCGGCTGGCCGACGGGGTGCTCAAGGAAACGGGAGCCCCCGCGGTGTGAGCCGTCGGCGTGTGACGTGGCCCGCGTCCGAGGCAGCATGCCCCGCGGGCCGAGCACCGATCACGTTGGACGGTTCCCCATGCCTCAGCCCGCTCTGCTCGCCCACGACCTCGTCCGCAACCTGGGCGGCCGACGCGTCCTCGACGGCATCTGTCTGACCGCCTCCCCCGGTCACCGCATCGGCCTGATCGGGGAGAACGGCGTCGGCAAGTCCACCCTGCTGCGGGTGCTCGCCGGCGTGGACGAACCCGACGCGGGAGGCGTCACCCGCCCGGGCGACCTCGGCTTTCTCCACCAGGAGATGCCCTTCGACGCCGGCTCGACGATCGCCGCGGTGCTGGACGAGGCGCTGCGCGAGGCCCGCGAGGACCTCGCCGAGCTGGACCGGCTCGGCGAGGCACTCGCCCGCGTCCCACAGGACGACCCCGGCCACCAGGAGCTCCTCGACGCCTACGGCAGGCGGCTGGAGCGGGCCCAGGACCGGGAGTCCTGGGACGCCGACCGCCGCGCGGCCCTGGTGCTGGACGGCCTGGGCCTCGGCACCTTCGGACACGACCGCACGCTCGGCTCGCTCTCCGGCGGGCAGCGCGGCCGGCTGGCCCTGGCCGCGCTGCTCGTCCGGCGGCCCTCGGCACTGCTGCTGGACGAGCCGACCAACCACCTGGACGACGGCGCCGCCGCCTTCCTGGAGGAGCAGATCCGCGGACTGCCCGGAACCGTGGTCGTCGCCAGCCACGACCGGGCATTCCTCGACGCCGTCTGCACCGACCTGATCGACCTCGACCCGGCGGTGGACGGCCCGGTCCGCTACGGCGGCAACTACAGCGCCTATCTGAGCGAGAAGCGCGCCGAACGGGAGCGCTGGGAGCGGCGGTACGCCGAGGAACAGCAGGAACTGGCGGGGCTGCGGGAGTCGGCGGGGGTGACCGCGCACCGGGTCGCGCCGGACCGGGGCCGCACCGACAACGAGAAGATGGGTTACGGCCACCGGGCCGGCCGGGTACAGAACCAGATCTCCCGCCGGGTCCGCAACGCCACCCGGCGGCTGGAGGAGCTCGAACGCACCCAGGTCGCCGAGCCACCGCGGCCACTGCGGTTCACGGCCGGGGAACTGGCCGCGCGAGCGGAGGAGGATTCGCGGCCCCTGGTGTCCCTGGGGGACGTCCGGGTGCCCGGCCGCCTCGCACTGGACGGCCTGGAGGTGTCGACGACCGACCGGCTGCTGGTCACGGGCGGCAACGGAGCGGGCAAGTCGACGCTGCTCGCCGTGCTCGCCGGACGTCTCCCGGCCGAGGGCGAGGTGCACCGGCGGCGCAGGCTGACGGTGGGGATGCTCACCCAGGACACCGTGTTCGACCGGCCCGACCGCACGGTCCGCGACACCTACGAACTGACGCTGGGCCCGGCGCGGGCCGAGAAGGTGCCGCTGGGCTCGCTGGGGCTGATGCACGAGGCGGACCTGGACAAACCGGTCGGACAGCTGTCCGTGGGGCAGCGCCGGCGGCTCGCGCTGGCCCTGCTGGTGGCCCACCCGCCCCAGCTGCTGCTGCTCGACGAGCCCACCAACCACCTCTCCCCTCGGCTGTGCGACGAGCTGGAGGCCGCACTCGGGCAGGGCCCCGGCGCGATCGTCGTGGCCAGCCACGACCGCTGGCTGCGCCGACGCTGGCAGGGCCGCGAACTCCGGCTGGAACCGGGTGCCGGGCGGAAGGAGGACACGACAGGGGTCTGATCCCGCCCCTGCCCTGCGCTCCTCCTGCGCGGTGCTTACGATCACGACCACGCCCGAGCAGAGATCACCGCCTGGAACGGTGACGATCCTTGCGCTTCACGGTAGTCACTGGTCAAGATGGTGATGTGAATCTTGACCATGTCTTCGTATGCGGGCACCCGGCTCTTGACTTCGCGGCCACCCTCCGTGCCCGGCGCTCTACCCGGTTCGAGATGTTCGTGACGCCGGAGCGGCTCAACGCCTGGTATCTGGAGTCCGGACTCGTGGACACGATCACGCCCGGCGAGGAGAACGACGTCCGAGCGGCGACCACACTGCGCGAGGCCGTCTACCGGCTCGTCACGGTCCGCCGTCTCGGTGCGGAGTTCGACCGGGAAGCGCTCGACGTGGTCAACGCCGCCGCGCGCAAGGTCCCTGTGACGCCACAGCTCGCCCTGACCGGGCGGCTCGTCGAGGCGACCCCCGAGCAGGCCCTGGCGACCGTCGCCCGGCAGGCCGTCGAACTGCTCAGCGGCCCGGACGTCCCGCTGATGAAGGAGTGCGGCAACCCCGAGTGCACCCGGGTCTACATCGACCGCTCCCGGGGCATGCGCCGCCAATGGTGCGGTATGGAGTCCTGCGGCAACAAGATCAAAGCCGCCGCCTACCGCGCACGCAGGAAGACCGCGCCCGCCGTGGCCGCGCGCTGACCCCCTGCCCCGGGCGTCGCACGGTCCCGGCGGGGGCCGGGGCTCAGCCGGCGGCCACGGAACGTACCACAGGAGACACGTGTGAGTTGATCGCTGCCGTTATACGTAGTACCTCAGAAGTACATGGCGCGGTGGCTGCGGTAGGCGAAGGTGTCGCCCGAGCTGAGGATGGTCACGATGTCCTCGCAGAAGCACCGGTACTCCGCCTCCTGCTCGGCCGACAGGGGCACGGAGACCACCGGCTCCCCGGGAACGGCCTGCCCCAGGGTTTCCAACAGCCGTTGCGGGGGCGGAAGCAACAGAACCTCCATCACGCGCCGGAAGACCTCGGTGAGGCCGTCCTCCCGCTCCGGCGGTTCGCCACGCTCCTCGGCGCACACCTGACCCGTCACCGCGTACTCGGCCTGATCGGTCGCGGTGAGCAGGTCGAGGCAGGCCGTGAGGTGCCCGAGGTCGACCGTGGTCACCTCGACCGGATACAGGCTCGTCAACTGGTCGCCGCGCGGACTGTAGAGGACGTATCTGGTCTCTTCATCCGGAGCGGGATCGGCGGACGTACTCGCCTTGTGCCACTCGAACCACAGCGGCAGTTTCAGCAGTACCTGTACCCAGCTGTCGTAGGCATCCGAGATGATCCGCTCGTGGTCGGACTCCAGGCCCGCGCTGTGGAGTCGGTAGAGGCGGCGGAGAAGCGGTTCTTCAAGACTCTGGAACTTCGCGAAGAACACGGGGTCGTCGGGAACCAGAACGTACAAGGGGCTCCTCCTCTCACCGGTATGACGACTCGTGACGGCGAGCCGTCCAACGGGCCACCTCCACGGAGCCGCTCAGCCGTACGAGGACGTCCGTCGTCCGGTCGACACCGTGGCGCGATACAGCCGCGCGCCGCAACTGACGGCGCTCGGACCGACCCGCTGGTGCAGCGGGCTCCCCAAGCGGGCATCCGGCCGGCAGAAGCCGTCATGAGGTTGAACGGAGCAGCCTTCCGCGAGGTTCACCTGCTGTCCTCCCGGTCCCGGCGTCCCGGCGCAGATGTCGCCCGACCTGCGGCAAGGGTGTCTGGGTGCGTGTCGACGCCGATGACGCCGTCGACCTGACTGCGAGCATGGTCACGCGGTTGCTGGTCGTGGTGGACCAGCCGGCCTCGATCGGCGCGCGAAACCGACACCGAGTCCCCACCCTGGTCATCCATGCCCGCATGGTGAGCCACGCAGCTTGACCACACACATAGGGGGCCCCGCAGTCGGCCGAGGCGGACAGACGAGGGAGCCCTACGCCGCCTCGGGGCGCGCGACCGCGCGCAGCTTGCGCAGGGCGTTGTGCTGACGGCTCTTGACCGTTCCGGCCGGCACTCCGAGGATGCCGGCGGTTTCCTGGATGCTGCGGTCGCACAGGTATATGTGGACCAGCACAGCGCGGTGCTCGGGAGACAGCCGGCGCAGCAGCGGCCTGACCACCAGGGCGTCGTGCACCGCCTCAGTGCTGCCGGTGCGCGACACGGGGTCGTTGTAGGTGACTCCGACGATCTCTCTCCGGGCGTGGGGCTTGCGCACCCAGTCGATGACCAGATGCCGGGTCACGGTGAAGAGCCAGCCACGGACCGAACCCTCCATCCCGAGCAGACGGTCGATGTTCCGCCAGGCCCGGATGATGGCCTCCTGGACGATGTCCTCGGCAAGTCCGTGGTCACCCAGCATCTTCTCGGCATACGAGACAAGACCGTCCCGCTGTTCCCTCACGATGGTGCCGAGCAGATCGGACCGGGACATAGCCGTGAGGGGCGTAGCCATAGTGTTCTGAACCATCCTGGCTCTCTGTCGTGCAGCGACCGGAGGCCGGATGTAGCCCCCGCACTCGCACTGTAGGCAAGGGCAAGTGCGAGAAGACTGCCGCATTTGTGTCGCCCCAGTGCCGCGTCCCCGTCCGGCGAGCACATGTGCGTGGACGATACCCGGGCCGCGCCGGAAAACCTCTCCTCACCAGGTGGTTTTCCATTCCTCCCCGTCATTCCCAGCCTTAACAGAATTCAAACAATTACGAGGTGTGAGTTATATGTCACGTGCGTCGAGCTGCCTTGACCGGCCCCGGGAGCAGGCAGACCCATGAAAACACATGTGATTGTCGTGGGGTGAATGGGTGGGTGGAAGGTGTGCCAGGCCCGGTGGACACATGCCGAGGGGCCGGTGGCGCTGTTCAACCACGCGGTGACGTGGCTGTGGAAGAACCGGGTGCTGTTGCCTGGGGTGTCGGTGCTGGCCCGGCAGGTGTCGGAGGCCCGCACGGTGGCTGAGCGGCGGGTGTACGAGGCGGTCGCACGGGCCACCGACCGGGCCGATCCCGGGCTCGCGCCGGCACTGGCGCGCTCCTGACGGTGCCGGAGGGCAAGCGGGTCTCGGAGCTGGAGCGGCTGCGCACGCCGCCTGTGAAGTCGACGGGACCGCGATGGTGCGGGCCATGGAGCGTGTGGAGGAGATCTCGGCGTTCACGCTGGGCCGGGTGAACCTGTCGCGGTTGCCGGTGAACCGGCTCTCGACGCTGGCCCGGTACGGGCAGTTGAGCAGGGCGCAGACGATCGAGCGGGCGCCGGAGCCGCGGCGCACGGCGCTGTTGACGGCGGTGGTGCGTCAGCTGGAGGCGCAGGCGGTCGATGATGCGGACCTGTTCGCGGTGCTGATGGCGAACCGGTTGATCAGCCCGGCGCGGTGGGCCGGGTTCCTTACCCGCCGCCTCGGCGAGAAGGCCAAGGGCCGCATCTGGTACGAGACGAAGCTGATCCCCCGGATCGGCCCGTTCGCCCTGTACGGGCTGCTGTTTACCATCGTCGTGCTGTTCGCCCTCCAGGGCGACGCCATCACCTCCCAGCCCCTCGACGTCGCGCGGATCGCGCTGCCGCTGCTGGTCTACTTCGCGCTGATGTGGGCCGGGTCCATGGCCGTCGGCCGCGCGGTCGGACTCGACTACCCGAAGGCGACGACTCTCGCGTTCACCGCCGCGGGCAACAATTTCGAGCTCGCCATCGCGGTCGCCATCGCCACCTTCGGCGCCACCTCCGGCCAGGCCCTCGCCGGAGTCGTCGGCCCCCTCATCGAGGTCCCCGTCCTCATCGGCCTGGTCCACGTCGCCCTGGCCGCCCGCCGCTTCTTCCCCCAGCCCACCCCGGCGGCCACACCGGCCGCCGCCCCGGAAGGTTCCGCCCTTGTCTGAGACCAAGCCGTCCGTGCTGTTCGTGTGCGTCCACAACGCGGGCCGTTCCCAGATGGCCGCCGCCTTCCTCACCCACCTCGCAGGCGACCCCGTAGAGGTCCGCTCCGCCGGGTCCGCACCGGCCGACGCCGTGAACCAGGCCGCCGTCCAGGCGATGGCGGAGGTCGGCATCGACATGTCGGCCGAGACACCGAAGATGCTGACCGTCGAGGCCGTGCAGGCGTCCGACGTGGTGATCACCATGGGCTGCGGCGACACCTGCCCCGTCTTCCCTGGCAAGAAGTACCTCGACTGGAAGCTGGAGGACCCGGCTGGCCAGGACGTCGACGCCATCCGGCCCATCCGCGACGGGACCGAGCAGCGCATCCGCGCCCTGCTCGCCGAGCTCCTGCCCGAGACCGCCTGACCTCCGGCCTGCGCTGCCCGCACGCTCTCCCCGGCGAGCTCCAGACGGTTCAAGTCCCGCACCGCGCTGATCACATGCGTGGAATCGGTGCGCTGCTTGCCCCCGGC
>NZ_JBITER010000062.1:0-30445 GCF_044455345.1 Streptomyces sp. NPDC051286
GCGAGGGCGGCAAGCAGCTCGCCGCCTTCCTCGCGGAGCAGAAGTTCATCTAGGTGCCGCCTGTGGGGCCGGGGGTTTCGCCTGACCTGCCCCGGCCTGTTCGGCCCCGTCGTCCATCCCTCTCACCCTCGTTTGCGCAGGAGATTGAAGTCCCATGGCTGAAGTTCTCGTCTATGTCGATCACGTGGACGGTGCCGTCCGCAAGCCCACTCTGGAGCTGCTGACGCTGGCCCGCCGGATCGGTGACCCGGTCGCGGTCGCGCTGGGCAGTGGTGCGGCCGGTACCGCGGCGGTGCTCGCCGAGCACGGTGCGGTCCGGGTCCTTGCCGCCGAGGCGCCGGAGTTCGCCGAGTATCTGGTCGTGCCGAAGGTCGACGCGCTGCAGGCCGCGTTCGATGCGGTGTCCCCGGCGGCGGTGCTGGTTCCGTCCTCCGCGGAGGGCAAGGAGATCGCGGCCCGGCTCGCGGTGCGGATCGGGTCCGGGATCATCACGGACGCCGTCGATCTGGAGGCCGGTGAGCTGGGTCCGGTCGCCACCCAGTCCGCGTTCGCCGCGTCGTTCACGACCAGGTCGCGTGTCTCGCGGGGTACTCCGGTCATCACGGTCAAGCCGAACTCGGCCCCGGTCGAGCCGGCCCCGGCCGCGGGTGCGGTCGAGACCCTGCCGGTCACGTTCTCCGCGCAGGCGACCGGCACGAAGGTGCTGTCCCGGACCCCGCGCGAGTCGACCGGGCGTCCGGAGCTGACCGAGGCCGCGATCGTGGTCTCCGGCGGCCGTGGGGTCAACGGTGCGGAGAACTTCCACATCATCGAGGCGCTCGCCGACTCCCTCGGCGCGGCCGTGGGTGCCTCGCGAGCCGCGGTCGACGCCGGCTGGTACCCGCACTCCAGCCAGGTCGGCCAGACCGGCAAGTCCGTCTCCCCGCAGCTCTACATCGCCTCCGGGATCTCCGGCGCGATCCAGCACCGGGCCGGCATGCAGACCTCCAAGACCATCGTCGCGATCAACAAGGACGCCGAGGCCCCGATCTTCGACCTCGTCGACTACGGCATCGTCGGCGACCTCTTCCAGGTCGTCCCCCAGCTCACCGAAGAGGTCAACTCCCGCAAGGGCTGATCTGCCGGGGGCTGTACCCCTTCTTGATGGTCCGGGGCCGCGTGGTGTTCTCACCGCGCGGCCCCGGACCATTTCTGATCACCATTGACGCAGGTCCGGTGGCCTTATAGCTTCACTATACGGATTGTTGATTCCGAGAAGCGGAAATAGCGACACTGTGGAGGGTGTGGACATGGGTCAGCAGGAGAAGGTGGCAACGAGTCTCGCCGGTGCCGTCAGCGAGGAGATCAGTGCCTCTCTCGCCGCGGTGGACGCCGAGCTCGCCCGCCGCTACCCGGGAGACCCCGGCACCCGCCAGCCCGTCCACACGGTCTACGTCCCCGGCGGCACCTTCACCGCAGACACCATCCGCTCCTGGGGCGACCAAGCGCTCCGCGCCCTCGACGAACATGCCCCCGACGCGGCCTCGTTCGCCGCAGTCCTCGGCATCCCGGAGGAGCTCGCCGCGCCCGTCCATGACCGGGTCCGCGCCAAGCTGGAGCGCGAGCCCGTCGAAGACCTGCGCATCGACTTCGAGGACGGCTACGGCCCCCGCCCCGACGCGGAGGAGGACGAGGCTGCCGCCCGTGCCGCGCGGCTGGTCTCGGAGGCGTACCGGAACGGCACGGCCGCCCCGTACATGGGCA
Source organism: Streptomyces sp. NPDC051286 (assembly GCF_044455345.1). Taxonomy (NCBI): domain Bacteria; kingdom Bacillati; phylum Actinomycetota; class Actinomycetes; order Kitasatosporales; family Streptomycetaceae; genus Streptomyces; species Streptomyces sp. NPDC051286. The sequence goes on from NZ_JBITER010000062.1 coordinate 1,744, forward strand.
TCCGGATGAAGTGCATGGAGGCCGCCGTACGCGACCGGGGCATCCGCACCACGGACATCTTCCTCACCGGTCTGATGCGGGCGGGCGGGCTCCCCGAGGGCCTGGTGCTCACCCTTCCCAAGGTGACGTACCCCGAACAGGTCACCGCCTTCGTCCGGCTCCTCGACGCCTTCGAGCAGGCCCATGGCCTGCCGTCGGGCCGACTCGGCTTCGAGATCCAGATCGAGACCAGCCAGTCCATCCTCGCCGCCGACGGCACCGCCGCCGTGGCCCGCATGATCGATGCCGCCGGGGGCCGCGCGACCGGCCTGCACTACGGCACCTTCGACTACAGCGCCTGCGTCGGCGTCAGCGCTGCCTACCAGGCCAGTGACCATCCGGCCGCCGACCACGCCAAGGCGGTCATGCAGGTGGCCGCCGCGGGTACTGGTGTACGTGTCTGCGACGGCTCGACCAACGTCCTCCCGGTCGGCCCCACCCACCAGGTCCACGAGGCGTGGCGGCTCCACTACGGGCTCACCCGCCGTGCGCTGGCCCGCGCCTACTACCAGGGCTGGGACATGCACCCCGGCCACCTGCCGACCCGTTACGCGGCCGTCTACACCTTCTATCGCGAAGGCCTGGAACAGGCAGCCGCCCGGCTCGCCGCGTACGTCGCCAAGGCCGACGGCGACGTCATGGACGAGCCCGCCACCGCCAAGGCCCTCAGTGGATACCTGCTGCGCGGCATCGACTGCGGCGCACTCGACACCGCCGAGGTCTCCCGCCTGACGGGGCTGACACGGGCGGACCTCGACGCGTTCGCCTCGCCCCGGCGCGCAGGGCTGACGGTGACGGCGCCGTAGTTCGCGGGCCCCGGCCCGTACCGTCAGCCCCGCAGGAAGGTCTCGACGGTCCCGCTGAAGCGGACGGGATCGTCGAGCCACGGGAAGTGGCCTGCGCCCGGCTGGACGGTCAGTTCGGCGTTGGCGAACAACCCTGCGACGGTGGCCGCGACGCGAGGAAGCGGACCGCTGTCCAGCTCGCCCGCGAGGACCAGGACCCGGGCGTCCAGCGCGGCAACGGCGTCGCGGGCCGCGGCAGGGGCGAAGGCATCGGGGGACGCGTAGATGTCCGCGGCCTCGTCGTTGCCGCAGGGAGGACCGGGGGGCGGGAGCCGAAAACGTGCCGTCTTCGACGACTCCGTACTGGGTGACGCTGCGGCGTTGGTCGCCGAGCCGGCGCTCGGAGGGCTCAGCAGGGGCTATCGTGCACCAGGCCGTAAGACCCGGCTCTCCGGTCCCTCAGGCCGCCAGCGCGTGGTTCATGCGACCAGTGATGCGGCCCGCGAGGGCGAGCGGCGCGACCGAGCAGAGGGCACCGCCCAGCAGTGCCGACCACCACAGGACCGCCGGACCGAGAGCCGTATAGACAGTGACGCCCAGGGTCAGAGCCGCGAACCGGGAGACCCCCCAGGTCCACTGGAACGCCCCCTGGTAGCGGCCCCGTGCGTGGGCCGGGGCGAGGTTGGCGACGATCGCGGAGGCGATCCCGGACACGCACGCCTCGCCCACGGACCAGACCACCACCGACAGCGTGTAACCCGCGATGCTGTCCGCGACACCCGTGAGCGCCACACCCCCGGCGATCAGAACGCTGCCGGCGGCGTGCACCGGAATCTGCGGCAGCCGGGCGAGGCGAGCTGTGGCGAACGGCTGCAGGACCACCACCAGCACCGCGTTGACCGCCGCCATGGCCCCGTAGACCGCGGGGGAAAGCCCACTGTCGTGGACGGCCAGCGGCAGGGCGACCTCGGTCAGTGAATAGACGAAGAGCTGCACCCCGAACAGCGGGAGCAGTGCGAGCAGCAGCCGGTCGCGGAGGACGACGCCGTATCCGACGCCGTCGCGCGCCTCGGCCCGGTCCTTCGGCGTTCGCGTCTCGGTCACCCGGGTGGCGACGACGACGGCGTACAGCAGCATGGTCCCGGCGTCGACCGCGAAGAGCAGCCAGTAGCCGTGCGCGGCGAGGAAACCACCGAGGACGCCTGCCGCCGCCGTACCGATGTTGATGCCCCAGCCGAACAGGGCGTACGCCCGCCGTCGGCGCTCCGCGTCCACGGAGTCGGCCATCAGCGCGTACACCGCAGGGCTGATCATCGCGCCTGTCGCACTGAGCAGCAGCGCGGCGCCGGTCATTGTCAGCATGCCCGGTGCGAGGAAGAGCGCACCCTGCGCCGCGGAGGCGCCGAGGAGACCGATGAGCATCGTCGGGCGGCGGCCGATCCGGTCGGCGAGCAGACCGCCGATGGCGGGGCCGAGCAGGTTGCCCGCGCCCAGGGCGCCGAGGACGTACGAGGTCTGGGTGCCGGTGACGCCGCGTGCGGCGAGGAAGAACACCAGGAACGGAGTGACCAGGTAGCCGAGCCGGTTGATGATCGTGCCGGCGAAGAGGGTCCAGACCGTGGGCGGAAGGCCGCGAAAGGGGGAGAGCATGCGAGGAGCGTGCAGCCCGACCGTGGCGCCGGACCATTGATTAAGGTGGGACCGAATCCAACGGGCGACCGGCCCGGAGGGACCCGGACGGCGGGGGCACATGGAGTCGGAACTGAGCTTCTCCACTGCAGACTTGGCGCAGACCCGCTTCGCCATCTCCCCGATGTGGGAGGTCGTCACCAGCTTCCGGCTGCTGCGCGCCGAGAGCGAACCGCCGCTGCACCGGCGCTGGGCCGCGCAGGTACGGCCCCGGCTGGCGGAAGCGGGGCTCGACCGTGGGTGGCTCGCCGAGCTCATTCCCGCCGGCGGATATCTCGCGGACTTCCTCAACCCGACACCGCCCACCCCGTTCCCGGAATTCGCGGCCGAACTGGAGGCGATCCGGCAGACCCCGCCCGAGCGGGTACGGACCGATCTCGACAAGCTGGGCGCCGAGCGGGACTTCGGGCGGTCCATGCGGCTTGGACTGCTCCGCGAGGCACCGGAACCGGCGCTGGAGAAGGTCGCCGCCGAGATCGAGACCTACTGGGAGCTGGCGCTCGCGCCGTACTGGGCCCGGATCCGCCAGCTGCTCGAAGCCGATGTGTTCCGCCGGGCGCGGCAGGTTGCCGAGCTCGGGGTCGCGCAGGTCCTCAACGAACTGCACGACTCGGTGCGGTGGGACGAGAGCAGCCTGCGCCTGGTACGCCGCCACTGCGCCCTGACCCGCGCCGACTCGGGCGCGGGGATGCTGCTGGTGCCCTCCGTGTTCGCCTGGCCGCGGGTGCTCACCCGCTCGGTGGCTCCGGACCCGCCGCAACTCGCCTATCCGGCACGGGGTATTGGAACCATCTGGGAGCCGCGCAGCACCGCAGCCGCCGATGCCGTCGCCGCTGTCCTGGGCCGCTCCCGCACCCTGCTTCTGACCGAGCTCGACACCCCCGCGTCGACCACCGCGCTCGCCCGGCGTTCCGGACTGTCCGCGGCCGGCGTCTCCCAGCACCTGACGGCCCTGCGCGACGCGGGCCTGGTGACTGCCCACCGCGCCGGCCGCTCGGTCCTTTACGCACGGACGTCGGTAGCGGACGCGCTGCTGACGCCCGCCGGAACCTGATCGAGCCGGCCCGTCGACGCCCCGCTCAGGCGGGCGGCAGTTCGCCCGAGCCGCGGGCGATGAGGGACGTCGGCAGCTCCACCCGCGCCGGGGCGTCGTCGGCGCCGTCCAGTCGGCGGAACAGGTGCTCGGCCGCCGTTCGTCCCACGGCCGCGGCGTCCTGGGAGATGACCGTGATGCCCAGCAGGTCGGCCAGTTCGATGTCATCGAAGCCGACCAGGGCAACCGGACGCTCCCGCTCCGCCAGCACGCGCACCGCGGTGACCGTCACCCGGTTGTTGCCCGCGAAGAGTGCGGTGACCGGTTCGGGGCCCGAGAGCATCGCGTCGGCGGCCGCCCTGACCCGCGCCGGGTCGGTGGAGCCGAGGGAGACCCAGGAGTCCTCGACGGTGATCCCGGCGTCCGACATTGCGGCGTGATAACCGCGCAGACGCTCGGTGGCCGTGTGGATACGCGGCTGGTCACCGATGAAGCCGATCCTGCGGTGTCCGTGCGCGATCAGATGGGCGACACCCTGCCGGGCGCCGCCGAAACTGTCGGAAAGGACGATGTCGGCGTCGATCCGGCCCGCCGGGCGGTCCACGAAGACGGTGGCGATCCCCGCCTTTATCTCCGGCTCCAGGTAGCGATGGTCGTCACCGGCCGGAATCACGATCAGCCCGTCCACCCGGCGGGCGCAGAGCGCGAGCACGAGCTCCTGCTCGCGCTCCGGGTCCTCGGCGCTCGACCCGTTGATGAGCAGGGCGCCGTGGGCGCGGGCGACTTCCTCGACGGCGCGGCTCAGGGGCCCGTAGAACGGGTCGGCGAGATCCTCCAGTACCAGGCCGATGGAGGCGGTACGGCCCTTGCGGAGCACGCGCGCGCTGTCGTTGCGGCGGAAGCCGAGCGCATCGATCGCCTCCTGGACCCGGCGCTCGGTGTCCGGCGTGACCCCCGGTTCGCTGTTGACCACGCGGGAGACCGTCTTGAGGCCCACTCCGGCCCGGGCGGCGACATCCTTCATGGTCGGCCGGTTGCCGTAGCGGGGCTCGGAGTGACGGGCGGTCTCTGCCACGATGCGCTGTCCTGTCGTCGGGTGCGGGCTGTCCGTCCGGTCGCAGGCGGGTGCTGCGGAGGTGCCGGAGGCTGTGTCGTCGAGCATAGGCCCTGGACAACGTTGTCAACTGAATAGAGACTATGCAGACTATTCACTGAAGCCGCAGGTCCCCGCCTCCTCACTCATCCGGAGCCCACACCGATGCATTCCGACCTCGTCGCCGCGCTCGACATCGGCGGCACCAAGATTGCCGGCGCTCTGGTGGACGGCAGCGGCACGCTTCTTGTGCGGGCGCAGCGGCCGACGCCCGCCCGGGAGAGCGGCGAGATGGTGATGGGCGCGGTGACGGACGTGCTGGCCGAGCTGACCGCCTCGCCGCTGTGGGGCCGTGCGACCGCCGTCGGCATCGGCAGCGCAGGTCCGGTGGACGCCTCGGCGGGGACGGTCAGCCCCGTCAACGTTCCCGGTTGGCGCGACTTCCCGCTGGTGGAGCGGGTGCGGAGGGTCGCCGGCGGGCTCCCCGTGGAACTGGTCGGTGACGGGGTCGCGATGACCGCGGCTGAGCACTGGCTCGGTGCGGCCCGCGGTTACGACAACGCGCTGTGCCTGGTCGTGTCGACAGGGGTCGGCGGCGGTCTCGTTCTCGGAGGCAAGCTGCACCCGGGGCCCACCGGCAACGCCGGTCACATCGGCCATATCAGTGTGGATCTGGACGGCGACCCGTGTCCGTGCGGTTCGCGTGGCTGTGTGGAACGGATTGCCAGCGGGCCGAACATCGCCCGCCGCGCCCTGCAGGGCGGCTGGCAGCCCGGCCCGGACGGCGACGCCACGGCCGCCGCCGTGGCCGCCGCCGCGCGGGCCGGACATCCGGTGGCGGTCGCCTCCTTCGAGCGCGCCGCGCAGGCGCTGGCCGCCGGAATCGCCGCCACCGCCACGCTGGTCGAGATCGACATCGCCGTCATCGGTGGGGGAGTGGCTGGTGCGGGCGACGTCCTCTTTGCTCCGCTGCGCCGCGCCCTGCGCAGCTACGCGACACTCTCGTTCGTCCAACAGCTCACGGTGGCACCCGCGGTGATGGGTACGGATGCGGGTCTGGTGGGTGCCGCGGCCGCCGCCTCGGCGGTCAGGCCGGGCGGGGCGGCAGCCGCGGCCGTGCTGAGCGGCTGAACAGGGTCCGGCTGCCGGACGGTGGGCGGCGCCCCGTCCCGTCCGGCGAGCGGTGGTCCGGAAGCCAGGCGTGCCCGGTGGCCGAGCCCCTGCCCGGAACCGGTTCCGGGCAGGGGCTCCAGGCCCGTACTCGGTGCGCACCCGGCCCTCTACCGGGCAGGCACTACTCCTACCGGGCCGGGCGCCCGGACCGGACTCAGCACCCGATCCGCAGGTCCGCCCAGTCGGCGTGGTCGTAGTTGATCCCGTCCCCGCCGTCGGTGACCACCAGACGTACCACCTGCGCGCCGCTCACATCCGCGGTGATCGGCTGCGCGGCCATCGCGTTGGTCAGGACCCCGGTCGACGCCACCTTTGTGCCGTCCGCCCAGATCTCGAACGCCACCGTGCCATGGGCACCCGCCTCGTCGTCGACTCCGACCTGGGCGGTCACGGCGCTGCACGCACTGCCCGCGTAGAACTCGACGGCGCTGTCCGCGTGTGCCCCGAGTCCCTTGGTGAAGACGGTGCCGCCGATGGTCAGCGGATTGCCGTCACCGGCCTCGCTCTCACCGTTGCTCGTGTCCTTCTCGACCGGACCCCAGCCGTTGGACGCGGAGAGCTGCGGCAGATCGCTCAGATAGCTGCTGCCCGCCGGGGGCGCCACCACCACATGCGCCCGGAACGGCACCGAGGTCTGCACGCGCGTCCCGGTCGGTGACCAGTACTCGGCGCTGAGCTTCAGATCGTACGTACCGGTGGCTGTGCCCGCGGGAGGCGTCACCTGCCAGCGTGTGGTCAGCGCACCGCCGGTGGGCACGACGCCGGTGCCGGTCGGCGACAGGGCCTTGATCTGCCAGCCCGACGGGCCGGTGAGCGCCGCGGAGACGCTCTTGGCGGGCGTACGGCCCAGATCGGTGACCGTCGTCGTCAGCGACGCGTTGCGACCGGACTCCACCAACGGGCTGCCGTTCAGGCCGAGTTCCACGGCCGGAGGGTAGGCGGCCCACTTGCTGCCGGCGGCTATGCGCAGCAGTACCGTGCCGTGCGCCGGGACGGTCGCGGAGATGCCGCCCGCCGTGTTGTACGTCGTGTGCTGCCACAGGTCACGCATCGTGTACGCGTCAGCCTCCGGCAGACCCGCCTCCTTCGCGGTCGTCGAGATGCGCTGCGCGGACCCGGTCTCGTTGAAGAGCGCCACGACCCGGCTGCCGTCCTTCATCTCCTTGGCGACGACCCAGCGCCCGCCATTGGAGGAGACCACGGCGCCCTGCTTTCCCAGCGGGTCCTGATCGACCGCGATGACCTCGTGATTCGAGAGGATCTCCAAGGTCTCCGGAGTCGCCTTGCGCAGATCGGAGCCGATGAGTAGCGGCGCCGCCATCACGGACCACATGGAGAAGTGAGTGCGGTACTCGGTGTCCGTCATTCCGCCATTGCCGACTTCGAGCATGTCGGGGTCGTTCCAGTGCCCCGGTCCCGCGGCGGCGGCGAGCGGCAGGTTCTGCTTCATGAGCGACAGCATGCTGCCCCAGCTGTCGCTGATGTCGTACGTCGTGCGCCAGAGATGGCCGACGTCGGCGGCCCACTCCCAGGGCTTGTTCTCGCCCCATTCGCAGATGCTGTAGACAATGGGACGGCCGGTGGCCTTCAGCGCGTCGCGCATCGTCGTATAGCGCTTCTTCGCGTCGACGCCCTGGTTGTTGCAGTTGTCGTACTTGAGATAGTCGACGCCCCAGTCCGCGAACTGCTGCGCATCGCTGTACTCATGGCCGAGTGCCCCCGGCATTGTGCCTTCGCACGTACGCGTGCCCGCGCTGGTGTAGATGCCGAGCCTGAGACCCTTGGAGTGCACGTAGTCCGCGACGGCCTTGATGCCGTTCGGGAAACGCACCGGGTCCGCCTCCAGCTTGCCGTCCGCGTTGCGCTGCGGCTTCGCCCAGCAGTCGTCGAGGTTGACGTACTGGTAGCCGGCGTCCTTGAGGCCCTTCTCGACGAAGATGTCGGCGATTCCCTTGACCATCGCCTCGTTGAACTCGGGGCGGCAGTGGGTCGAGTTCCAGTTGTTGAATCCCATCGGCGGGGTGAGTGCGAGCCCGTTGTCGGACTCAGGGCTGACTGCTGCGGCAGCCGCCGTTGTCGGTGAGTCCGCGACCGCGGGAGCGGTTGCGCCCGCTGCACAGAGCAGACCGGCGGCCAGCGCTCCGATGACTGTCCTGCCGCTTGCTCGGGTCGTACGGGTTGGAAGGTGACGCATCGTAACGCTCCTCCACAGTCGTGTCAGATTGGATGACATCATGTGCACGCCAGGTGCGCGCGATTATGTTAGGGGATGTTGGAGTCTGTTGGAAGAGGTGCAGTAAAGGTTGACTGGCATCTCGTCAAAACCCTTGACCACAGCCTGGCTTGGGAGTGAGATCCAATCGCACGTTCGGCTGTGTTGGGTTCCATCCCGGAGGAGGGGGTCATGGGGCGCTCGTCGTACGACAGGTCAAGCATGCCCGATAGTGTGGCAGGACATCGGATGTCTCGGCGAAATCTGCTGCGTGGTGCGGCGGTTGGCGCGGGCGCGATCACGCTTCCCTCGCTGCTCACGGCATGCAGCAGTGGTCCAGGTGGTGACGGCAAGACGATCCACATGGGGTCGAATTCGTCCGACCCCATTCCCAAGAAGGCTTTCGCCGAGGCGTTCAAAGCGTACGAGGCGCAGTCCGCAGGGCGGAAGATCGAGGTCAACACCGTTGACCACAACACCTTCCAGGAGAACATCAATAAATACCTGCAGGGCAATCCGGACGACGTGTTCATGTGGTTCGCCGGATACCGGATGCAGTTCTTCGCCAAGAAGGGACTGCTGTACGACATCAGCGACAACTGGCAGCACTACGAAGGGTTCTCGTCCGCCCTGAAGGCCCAGTCCACCGGCGAGGACGGCAAGCAGTACCTCACGCCGTACTACTACTACCCGTGGGCCGTCTTCCACCGGAAGAGTCTCTTCACCGACCGTGGCTACCAGGCGCCCAAGACCCTCGACGAGTACGTGGCGCTCGCCAAGCAGATGAAGAAGGACAAACTCGACCCCATCGCGTTCTGCGACAAGGACGGCTGGCCCGCGATGGGCACCTTCGACTACATCAACATGCGGACCAACGGCTACGACTTCCACAAGAGCTTGATGGCCGGCGAGGAAGCCTGGACGGACAAGCGCGTCAAGGACGTCTTCGACACCTGGCGCCGGCTCCTTCCGTACTGCCAGCAGGGCGCCAACGGCCGCACCTGGCAGGAGGCCGCGACCAGCCTGCAGAAGAAGGAAGCCGGCATGGCGGTCTTCGGGCTGCCGCACCCCGGTGCCCAGTTCCCCAAGGGCGAACAGGAGGACATCGACTTCTTCCCGTTCCCGGTCATCAACCCGGAGCACGGCCAGGACGCCGTCGAGGCACCGATCGATGGGTTCCTGCTGGCGAAGAAGTCGAAGAACCTCAAGAACAAGAAGACGCTGGAGAGCGCCAAGGACCTCGTGAAGTGGCTGGCCACCGGCAAGGCCGAGGACATCTACCTCAAGAGCGACCCCAACAACATCGCGGTCAACGACCAGGCGGACACCTCCCAGTACTCGGCGCTGCAGAAGAAGGCCGTGGAGCTCGTCTCCGGTGCCAAGCAGATCTCCCAGTTCCTGGACCGCGACACCCGGCCGGACTTCGCCTCGACCGTCATGATTCCGGCCATCCAGAAGTTCATCAGCAACCCGAACGATGTGGACGGTCTCGTCAACGACATCGAGCGGCAGAAGAAGACCATCTTCGCCTCCGACTGAATCTGGGGTACCGACCGTGTCGTTCCTCTCGGAGCGGCGCACCGAACGGCGGGGCCCGCGGCGATTCTCCGGCCGCGACCTCGCCGTCATCGGTCTGCTGCTCGGCATACCCGTCCTGCTCGACATCGCCATTGTGTGGGGCCCGACCCTTGCCTCGATCGTGCTCTCCTTCACCAGCTGGGACGGCATCGGCGACATCAAGTGGGTCGGTACGCAGAATTACGAGAACCTCTTCACCAATTACCCGCAGTTCTGGCCCGCCGCCCGGCACAACCTGCTCTGGCTGGCCTTCCTCGGGCTCGTCGCCGCGCCGTTCGGGCTGTTCCTCGCCGTACTCATCGACCGCGGCGTGCGGTTCAGCCGCTTCTACCAGTCGACGCTGTACATGCCGGTCGTGCTGTCGCTCGCCGTGGTCGGCTTCATCGCGCAGCTGATCTTCTCCCGCGACCAGGGGGCTCTCAACGCGATCATCGGGAACACCGCGTCGCCGACCGACTGGCTCGGCGACCCGGACCTCAACATCTGGATGGTCCTGCTTGCCGCGGCGTGGCGGCACACCGGCTATGTGATGATCCTCTACCTTGCCGGGCTCAAGGCCGTCGATCCCTCGCTGAAGGAGGCGGCCGCCATCGACGGGGCGAACGAGGCCCAGACCTTCTTCCGCATCGTCTTCCCCACGCTGCGGCCGGTCAACGTCATCGTCGGCGTCATCACCGTCATCGAGTCCCTGCGCGCCTTCGACATCGTGTACGCCGTCAACCACGGCCGCAACGGACTCGAACTGCTCTCGGTGCTCGTCACCGACAACATCATCGGTGAGGCGAGCCGGGTCGGCTTCGGATCCGCCATCGCCGTGGTCCTGCTCACCGTTTCCCTCGGATTCGTCGTGACGTACCTGGTCCAGGAGCTCCGAGGGGAGAAGAGCCGATGACCGTCGACACCGCCCACGCCCGCCCCGCCGCACAGCCCGCACCCCCGCCACCCGCTGCGGTGCGCCGCGGTCTCCGCCCGGGCCGGCTCGGCGTGCACGCCTTCCTGATGGCGGTCTCGCTCGCCTTCCTCGCGCCGCTGCTGCTGGCGGTGTACGCCTCCCTGCGGCCGTACGACGAGACCTCCCGGTACGGCTACTTCTCGCTGCCGAGGCATCTGTCGTTCGACTACTACCGGCAGGCGTTCGCCGACTCCGGGATGACGAAGCACTTCGTCAACACCATGATCATCGCTGTCCCGGGAGTGCTCGTCACCCTCTTCCTCGCCTCGTTCGTGGCCTTCGCCCTGGCCCGGCTGAAGATGCGCGGCGGGATCGTGCTGCTGATGCTCTTCACGGCCGGGAACCTGCTGCCCCAGCAGGTGATCGTGACCCCGCTGTACGTGGTGTTCAACCGCATCCCGCTGCCGTACTGGATGTCCGACTCGATGACGATGTACGACTCGTACTGGGCTGTCGTCGTCGTTCAGATCGGCTTCCAGCTCGGGTTCTGCGTCTTCGTTCTCGCCAACTTCATGCGCACCCTGCCGCAGGAGATCCTGGAAGCCGCCGTCGTCGACGGCGCGGGCATCTGGACACAGTACTGGCGGATCACACTGCCGCTGTGCCGCCCGGCCCTCGCCGCGCTCGGCACGCTTCAATTCACCTGGATGTACAACGACTTCCTCTGGGCCCTGGTCTTCGTTTCCGACGGCGACAAGCTGCCCATCACCTCCGCCCTCAACAACCTGCGCGGGCAGTTCTTCACGGACTACAACCTCCTCGCCGCGGGCTCGGTGATCGTCGCCCTGCCGACGCTTGTGGTCTTCCTGCTGCTGCAGCGGCACTTCATCGCGGGGCTCACGCTGGGATCGAGCAAGGGATAGGCCCGACCCGGACAGACATGCTTGAGGGCGGGCTGCGCGACGGTGGTGAGAGCGGCGCCGCCGTGAGGTGTGGGCAGTGTCAGTGGTGGCTGCGATGCTGCCTGCATGGACGAAATCATGCGACGTCGGGTGTACGGCGCCGACCACGACGATCCTGATCCGGGCCCGCAGCCCGGGCATGCATATCGCGAGCTGGTCGGCGGCCCGCTCGACGGGCTGCTCCTCGACGTGACGGGCTGGTCGGAGGTGGCACTCGCCGACGGGGCCGCACTGATCACCGAGATCGGCATGCACGGTCCGGGTGGCAGGTCGGAGTACGGACCGCGGGCGGACGATTCACGGAAGTGGGACTGGCAGGGAGACACACGCTGAATCAGGTGGCTTCGTACTGGTGCGCTGCGGCGCCCTGCCATTCCACCAGGGCGGGAGTGTCAAGGGCCCGCTCCGGGTCCGCCATGCCGGCGTCGGCGAGAAACACAATGATGTCGTGGTCGCTGTGCGCCAGCCCGAGCCTTTCGTCGCGGCCGTTGATGTGCACGGTCACGAGCCTGGCGCCGGACGGTGTGGGGGCGTGAACGATGATCGGTGGAGTCGCCATGGTTCCAGGGTGGCGCGTGATGCCGGGCGGCGCGCATCTGGCTGGTCCGGACGTGTGGTGCCCGAGGACCGGGGGCACAGGCGGTCGACCGGTTGCCCCGCTGCTCGGCCGATGCTCTGGGCAGGCGGCGGGGGCCGTGGGGGTGTGGATATGCCTGCTGTCGTGCGGTCCGGCACGGGGAGTACGTCCGTGAGGGAACATACACACGCATTGAACGTGAGAGGCGGTTCCTGCTCGCAAGGCCGTCGAGCGCATCGTCGGCCACCCCGAGCGCTCCCTTCGAGGAGTGGCGCTCCACCACTACAGCATCCAGGTGGGAATCGGCCGCGGGCTGATTCGTACCTTCGTCGACGAGTGGATCGTCGACCTTGCCGACCTCACCGACCTCACCCACAGGCCCGCAAGATGGCGGGACTTGTGCAAGGAGGGCAGGCCGCGAAAGTCCGGCGGCTGCTCCCGCCGGAGCGTGTCTACCATCCGCCCGAGGCCATCGCGAGATTCCTGCACATCGAAACGGGAACAGGTCGCTGTCGGAATTTCTGCTGCGGTGAAGGGAGTTGAACCCGATGAACCCGAGGGGTGCCGAACCACCTACGACCCCGACCTCGACCTCGAACGAAGGATGACGACAGTGGCAGCCGAGCTCTCCGACGATCTGAAGAAGTACCTCGACGACTCGAAGGCCTTCGCCACCGTAGCCACCGTCCTGCCGGACGGGCGGCCGCACCTGACCGTTGTCTGGGTCACGCGCGACGGAGACGACCTGTTGTTCTCCACGACCGTGGACCGGCTGCAGGGGAAGAACGCTGCCCGCGACCCGCGCGTCACCCTGCTGATCAGCCCGCCAGAGAACCCGTACACCTATGCAGAGATCCGTGGTAACGCCACCGTCACGCCCGACAGCACCCACGAGCTGTTGAACGAACTGGCGCACAAATACACCGGTCAGGACTACGCAACGTTCAATCCGGCCTCGAAGAACGACGGTCAGCGGGTTGTCGTGCGGGTCTCCCCCGTCAAGGTCACCGGCAGGCTCTGACACGACGACCGGATTCCGGCCGTAGGTCGTGGCGGCGGGCGCGGAGCGGGGTCACTGGCCCCGGTCCGCACCCTGCTGCGGTACGACCACCAGGAACGCGTCCTCCTCCAGGTCCATCACGACCTCGGCCGCCACACCCTCGCCCCGGCGCGCAGCCGCGAACTCCTCCGCAGGCCAGCTGCCTCGCGGACCTCCCGCGGGAAACCGCTCCAGTACTGTGCGCTGCACCGTGCACCCCCTTGCCTCGTCGGCTCCAACGACGCCCCGCCGTCCTCGTTACGGCCGCTCGGGCGCCTGATTCGTACGGTGGGACGCCTGCCGACGGGCGTCCGGCACTTGCTTTCGTGCAACAACATCGCCACAGCCGGGTTTTGGCGGCAGGCTGTTGCGGGCAAGCCACAGAGGGCTACGGAAGAGGGGGAACCGTGATCGTCTGGATCAACGGTGCGTTCGGCGCGGGCAAGACGAGCGCCGCGCGCGAACTGATCGATCTGATCCCGAACAGCACTTTCTACGACCCCGAACTGATCGGCGGGGGACTGAGGTACCTGCTGCCCCAGAAGAGGCTTGCCGAGGTGACCGACTACCAGGACCTACCGATCTGGCGACGGTTGGTGGTGGACACGGCTGCCGCTCTGCTCGCCGAGGTGCCCGGGGTGCTCGTGGTGCCGATGACGCTGCTGCGACAGGAGTACCGCGACGAGATATTCGGAGGGCTCGCTTCCAGACGCATTCCGGTGCGTCATGTACTGCTCTCACCTGAGGAAACGATCCTGCGGCAGCGGATCGCCGACCGTGAGGAAGGACCGGACGACCCGGAAGCCGACGAGCGGGTACGGCAGTGGGCGTACGAACACATCGAGCCCTACCGGACCGCGCTCGGCTGGATCACCGCGGAAGCGCACACCATCGACACCAGCACGCTGACCCCGTACGAGACGGCCGAGCGCATCGCCGACGCGGTACGCACCGGGGCCGCCGGCGTGTGCGAGATCGTGCAGACGCCCGCGCCGACCGCGGAGACCCTCGCCGCCGGGGTGCTGCTCTTCGACGAACACGACCGGGTCCTGCTCGTCGACCCCACGTACAAGCCCGGCTGGGAGTTTCCCGGCGGGGTGGTGGAGCCCGGCGAGTCACCGGCACAGGCCGGGATACGGGAAGTGGCGGAGGAGATAGGGATTCAGCTCGACCGGATCCCCAGCTTGCTCGTCGTCGACTGGGAGCCGCCGAAACCGCCCGGGTACGGAGGGCTGAGGCTGCTCTTCGACGGCGGCCTGCTGCACTGCCGGGACGCCGAACGGCTGCTGCTGCCCGGATCTGAACTGCGCGGCTGGCGGTTCGTCACCGAGGCGGAGGCCGCAACGATGCTGCCGCCGAACCGGTATGAGCGGCTCCGCTGGGCGCTGCGGGCCCGCGAGCGGTCAATGGTGCTCAACCTGGAGGCCGGGGTCCCGGTCGGCTGACGCCCGCAGCACCGGCGTCGCGTGTTGGGTTCGTTCGGCGTTCTCTCGGCGTTGTTGTCGCTGGTCGTGATCGTCGTCGTTGCGGCGAACACGACCACCGCGGCACACCCGGCGCCGGCACTCCTGGCCTTCTTCGATGGCGGATGGTGATGCACCTCGTGGGCTATCGGCTTCAGGGGTTTGCAACTCGCGACCTTTCGTGATCGGGGGTCGCACTTCTTCGGTTGTTGAGGTCTTGTCGTCACCGTGCGTGTTCACCGGGGGCGTAGCGCCGCCAGGCTCCTCGGGCCTCTTCCGCGAGGTGGGCGGTGACGTCGCTGTGGTGGCCGAACACGATCGCGGTGAAGGCGTACTGGGAACTCGCCGTCGACCTGCCCGAGCTGAGGTCTGGACCAAGTGGTCTAGACCTCAACCCACAGCTCGGGTATACATTCTTCAATTCCGCTCGAACGGAGGTTGGAGTGCGCATCAACAGACATGCTGCTCGACTGGTGAGAGTGATAGCACTCGGGTTGTTCGTGCCCCTCCTGGCAGTGCCGTCAGCAAGTGCCGAACCTGTCCCCGTGAACACCGACGTCAACCCCCGGCCCACCGTGGTTCCCGCTCTTCAGCAGTGGGAGGGCGGAACGGGCTCGTTCGAGTTGCGCAAGCACAGCCGGATCGTGCTGGCCAAGAAGCAGGTCGACGAACTCGACGACCAGGGTGCGCAACTCTCTGCCGAGATCGAAGAGGTGACAGGGCACAAGCCGGCCGTGTCCCCCCGGATCCCGCAGGACGGCGACATTGTCCTGTCGATCGATCCCTCCCTCGCCGACGCGACGGGTGGCGCCCGGTTCGCCGAGGAGGGCTACACCCTCACGGCCACCGATCGCAACGTGACGATCGCCGCGCCGACCGCGAAGGGTGTCTACTACGGCACCCGCAGCCTCCTGCAGATCCTTCTGCTCGACGACGGCCGCGATTCGGTCCCCGTGGGCACGGCCGTGGACTGGCCCAACTACAAAGTCCGCGGGTTCATGCTGGACGTCGGGCGGCGGTTCTTCACCGCCGACTACATTCGCGACTACCTGCGGGTCATGGGCTGGTTCAAGCTCAACCAGCTGCAGCTGCACCTCAACGACAACGGTTTCAAGGGCGGCAAGCCCTGGAGCGAGGTCCAGGCCGGCTTCCGGCTCAAGACCGACAACCCCGAGCTGGCCGGGCTGGCTTCCCAGGACGGGGCCTATGACCGTGCCGACTGGGACTCCTTCGAGAACACCGCTGCCGCGAACGGCGTCACGATCATCCCCGAGATCGACGCGCCTGCCCACTCGCTGGCGTTCATCCGGTTCCGTCCGTCGCTCGGCCTCAACAACGGCCAGTCCGACCACCTCGATCTGTCCAAGCCGGAGACCACCGCGTTCATGAAGTCGGTGTTCGACGAGTTCGTGCCCTGGTTCCGCAGTCCGGACGTGCACTTCGGCGCCGACGAGTACACCGTGGACAAGCCCCGCTACAAGGTCTACTTCAACGAGATGGCCGCCCACATCCGCGCGCTCGGCAAGCAGCCGCGGGCCTGGGGCAGCCTGTCGGTCATGGCCGCCAACAGCGACGGTTACGACCGCGACGTGACCATGAACAGCTGGAACAACGGCTGGTACGGGCCGCAGGCGCTCAAGCGGGACGGCTACTCCTTCATCAACACCAATGACGCCTTGCTCTACATCGTCCCGTTCGCGGGCTACTACCACGGCCACGGGTTGGACGGTAAGTACCTCTACGACCAGTGGGAGCCACATGTCTTCCCCGACGGGCAGAGCGTGGCCCCCCGTGACCCGCAGCTGCTCGGAGCCATGTCGGCGGTATGGAACGACCTGACTGAGGCCAGCTACTCGGAGCTGGACGTGCACGGGCTGGTCGAGCCCACGTTCGGCACGCTGGCGCAGAAGATGTGGAGCGGGGCCAAGGCCGGCGTGCCGTACAGCGCCTTCCTCGACATGGTCCGCAAGCTCGGCGTGGGCACCGGACTGACGAAGGTCTCCACGACACTCGCCGCGTCGGCGGCGGGAGAGGTGAGCCTGGGCAAGGAGGCGACCGCCTCCGCCGGTGAGGCGGCCGCGGCCTTCGACGGGGTGCGCACCACCACATGGGCCAGTGGCCCGGGAGACGAGGCATGGCTGCGGGTCAACCTCGGCAAGCCGGTGGCGATCAGCAAGGTCGAGCTGGACTGGGCGTCCGCCCATGGGCGCGACTACGAGGTCCAAGTGTCACGGGACGGCGAGAGCTGGACCACCGTCGCGAGCCGTACCGGCCGCGAGGCCGCGGGAGTCGACACTCTGACGTTCGATCCGGTCACGGCACGGCATGTACGGCTCGTCGGCACGCAGGCGGGCAAGAAGCAGAACGGTTACGCCCTGTGGAGCATGCGTGTCTTCGAGGTGCCGGACCTGGCACTGCACCGGTCGACGACGGCGTCCTCGTCCGAAGTGGCGAGCCTGGGGCCGGAGAACGCCACCGACGGCGACGGCAGGACCCGATGGGCCAGTGACTACCGCGACGGTGAATGGATCCAGGTGGATCTTGGTTCCCCGCAGACCGTGCAGCGTGTCCTGCTCGACTGGGAGACGGCCTCGGGTCGTGACTACGACATTCAGGTCTCCGACGACGCCGCCAACTGGAAGACCGTGACCTCGGTTCGGGGCAAGCCGGCCGGCGCCCGCGTGGAGGAGCTCACCTTCGCTCCGGTGACCGCCCGGTACGTACGGATGCAGGGCATCAAGCGGACGACCGGCTGGGGCTATTCGCTGTGGCGCCTGGAGGTTCGGGCCATGAGCCCGGAGCCCGACCCCGCGTAGTCCGCCAGGGGGCACTGGCGCTATGACAACACGAGGGACCCGCGCCGGTCGTGGCGTCGCCCGCGCGACCGGCACGGATCTCCCGACGGTACAGCCTTGGTGAAGGACATGGATGCACCTCCCGCGTACGAGAGGTGCATCCCGCCCCGGAACAGGTGATGCGAGGTCAGGAGCGCTTGGACTCCGCGTAGTTCTGCAGGAACAGCGCCTCGGCGACCGACAGCCGCTCCAGTTCCTCGGGCGACACGCTCTCGTTCACCGCGTGGATCTGCGCCTCCGGCTCGCTCAGGCCGATCAGCAGGATCTCCGCCTCCGGGTAGAGCGCTGCGAGGGTGTTGCAGAGCGGGATCGAGCCGCCCATCCCGGACGTCTGCATCTTCTCACCGGGGTACGCGGCCTGCATGGCCTGTGCCATCGACGTGTACGCCGGGCTGGAGGTGTCCGCGCGGAACGCCTGACCCTGGCCGACCTGCTCCACCGAGACCCTCGCCCCCCACGGGGCGTGCGCCTTCAGATGGGCGGTCAGCAGTGCAGTCGCCTCGGCCGCGTCCTGGCCCGGCGGCACCCGCAGGCTGATCTGCGCCCGCGCGCTCGCCTGCAGCGACGGCGTCGCGCCGACCACCGGCGGGCAGTCGATCCCGATGACGGTGACGGCGGGCCGGGCCCAGATGCGGTCGGCGACGGTGCCCGTGCCGATCAGCGCCACACCGTCGAGGACCTTCGCGTCCTTGCGGAAATCGGACTCCGGGTACTGAAGCCCGTCCCACTCGGCGTCCGTGGTGAGCCCGTCGACGGTCGTGGTGCCGTCCTCGGCGCGCAGCGACGCCAGCAGCTGGATCATTGCGGCCAGCGCGTCGGGGGCGGCGCCGCCGAACTGCCCGGAGTGCAGGTTCCCTTCGAGGGTGTCGAGGGTGACCCGCAGCATCGTCATGCCGCGCAGTGTCGCGGTGACCGTCGGCAGACCGACCCGGAAGTTGCCGGTGTCGCCGATGACGATGGTGTCGGCTGCCAGCAGCTCGGGGTGTGCCTCGGCGTACCGCTCCAGACCTCCGGTGCCCTGCTCCTCCGAACCCTCGGCAATCACCTTGACGGAGACCGGGACGCCGCCGTTCGCCTTGAGAGCACGAAGGGCGAGGAGATGCATGATGAAGCCGCCCTTGCAGTCGGCCGCGCCGCGGCCGAACCAGCGGCCCTCGCGCTCCGTCAGCTCGAACGGCGGGGAGATCCAGGCCGACTCGTCGAGCGGCGGCTGCACGTCGTAGTGCGCGTAGAGCAGCACGGTCGGGGCGCCTGCCGGGCCGGGCAGGAAGCCGTAGACCGACTGGGTGCCGTCGGGGGTGTCGAGCAGGGCGACGTCCTGGAAGTCCTCGGCGCGCAGTGCGTCGGCGACCCAGGCTGCGGCCGCCTCGCACTCGCTCTTCGGGAACTGCGCAGGATCCGCCACCGACTGGAAGGCCACCAGCTCGGTCAGCTCCGCCTTGGCACGGGGCATCAGTGAGGCAATGGTCTCGGAAATCGGATGGGCGGTCATGGGCACGCTCCTCGTGGGTGCGACGTTATGTGTACGAATCCGTCTGCATGAACGCCGTGTGTGCGGCGCTGCGTGCAGGGCGAACGTACGGTCGATCCTCCCACAGCGGGGACCGGTCGCACGGCGCCGTAGGATGCCGTGAGCAGTTTGGGCCACTGGTCGGGATCGGGAGCAGAAGCACATCGTGAGCAGCGAGAACGCAGACGCCGGACGTGAGCTTGAAGAGTCGTCCGTGTGGGATGTCGTCGTAGTCGGCGCCGGACCGGCCGGAGCCGCCGCGGCATATGCCGCGGCGGTCGCCGGGCGGCGGGTGTTGCTGCTGGAGAAGGCGGAACTGCCCCGCTACAAGACCTGTGGCGGCGGCATCATCGGGTACTCCCGTGATGCGCTGCCGCCCGGATTCGAACTGCCCTTGCAGGACAGGATCCATGCGGTGACATTCTCCCTCAACGGCAGGCTGGCGCGGACCCGCCGCTCCAAGCGGATGCTCTTCGGGCTCATCAACCGGCCCGAGTTCGACGCGGGTCTGGTCGAGGAGGCGCAGAAGGCGGGCGCCGAACTCCGCACCGGAGCGTCGGTGAGCCGGGTCGAGCAGCACGGCGCCTCGGTGCCGGACCGGCGCACGGTCGCCGTGGTGCTCGCCGGAGGCGAGACCGTCCTGGCCCGCGCGGTCGTCGGCGCCGACGGCAGCGCGGGACGCATAGGTGCCCATGTCGGGGTCAAGCTCGACCAGGTGGACCTGGGCCTGGAGTCGGAGATTCCGGTCCCCGCCACCGTCGCGGAGGACTGGGCCGGGCGGGTGCTGATCGACTGGGGTCCGATGCCCGGCAGTTACGGGTGGGTCTTCCCGAAGGGCGACACCCTGACCGTTGGTGTGATCTCGACGCGTGGTGACGGCGCAGGGACCAAGCGGTATCTGGAGGACTTCATCGCCCGGCTCGGTCTCGCCGGTTTCGAGCCGAAGATCTCCTCCGGCCATCTCACCCGCTGCCGCAGCGACGACTCCCCGCTGTCGCGCGGGCGGGTGCTCGTCTGCGGCGACGCGGCGGGACTGCTGGAGCCGTGGACCCGCGAAGGCATCTCGTTCGCACTGCGCTCCGGGCGGCTCGCCGGTGAGTGGGCGGTCCGGATCGCGGAATCGCACGACGCGGTGGACGCCCGCCGCCAGGCGCTCAACTACGCCTTCGCCATCAAGGCCGGGCTGGGTGTCGAGATGGGTGTCGGTCGGCGCATGCTGAAGCTGTTCGAGCGCCGCCCGGGAATTCTGCACGCAGTGCTGACCGGATTCCGCCCTGCCTGGAAGGCGTTCGCCGGGGTCACCCGCGGGACGACCTCGCTGGCCGAGCTGGTCCGTACCCACCCGCTGGCGCAGCGGGCCCTGTCGGCGATGGACCGTTAAGCCGTGCCCCGGCGCTCACCCTGCCGGCCGGACCAGGACGCCGGTGGGCCGTAGTCCGGGCCGATGGGCGGTGGCGGCCCCGTCGTAGCGGGTGGTTCTGGCCTCGCCGTCCCATGGGTCGGTTGATGCGTCGATGGACAGTGCTGCGCCCGCCGGGGGCGAACCCGTCGAGCCCCGGCGGCCGGCACAGGCCCGGCCGTGACGCCTGCGGCGGGGGAACTGTTTGGAGCCGTCGCCCCTGCCCGGCAGGGGCACAGGCAGTGCTGTGCCGGTCCGGGTCAGGATGTGATCGTGATCCGGAAGACGGGGTGGTCGGGGGCGATGCGGCGCAGCTCCTCGACGGACGAATCCGGGCCGACGCCACCGAAGAAGACCCCTACCTCCGCCTTCCAGCGCTTGAGGTAGGCGCGGAGCAGTTCCGGCTTCTCGTCGTCGGCCATCTCGGCGGCGGTGAAGACGTCGGTCTTCTTGCCGAGGTGGAGCTCACCGCCGCCGGCAGCCCGCATGTTGTGCGTCCACTGGACATGGCCACGCGGCGCGACGAGATACTGCTGCCCGTCCACGGTCAGGAGGTTGACCGGGGTGCGGCGCCACTCGCCGCTCTTGCGGCCGCGGACGGCCAGGACTCTCGATCCCCAGACGCTGATGCCGCGCCGGGTGATCCAGGCCACGATGCGGTTGAAGACGTTGACCGTGAACCAGCCGGGCTTCTGAACATGCACGGACATGAGATTCCCCTCATAGAAAGTGTGAGCACTGCTCTCGCTTTAGATCAGTGTGCACGAGGTTGGTGTTCAAAATCAAGAGCACTGCTCTCTTTATTGGTCGGTGCTCCAATCCGTGGCAGACTGAGCTCCATGAGCACCATCAGAGGAGCCAGGGAACGGGCCCGTATCGAAGTCACCGCAGCCATCAAGGACGAGGCGAGAAAGCAGCTCGCAGCCGACGGCGCCGCGAAACTCTCGCTCCGCGCCGTCGCACGTGAGCTGGGCATGGTCTCGTCTGCGCTGTACCGGTACTTCCCCAGCCGCGACGACCTGCTCACGGCCCTGATCGTCGATGCGTACGACGCCGTGGGCGAGGCCGCCGAGACCGCTCACCGGGCCTCATGCGACGTCCCACCCGTACCCGCCGCACATCTTGCCCGCTGGATCGCGGTCGCCTGCGCCGTACGCGAGTGGGCCCTCGCCCACCCCCATGAGTACGCCCTGATCTACGGCTCGCCCGTGCCCGGGTACACGGCACCCCAGGCGACCGTCGGCCCCGCCTCCCGCGTCGGCCTCGTTTTCATGGCGATCGTCGAAGACGCCCACCACACGGACGGCCTCGCCGTGCCGCCTCTCACCGCCGAACTGCAGACCGAGGCCGAGCGGATGGCCGCCGACCTGGCACCCGATCTCCCTCCGGCGGTCGTGACCCCTCTCGTGGCCGCGTGGTCGCAGCTCATGGGGCTGATCTCCTTTGAGATCTTCGGCCAGTTCAACCGGATCGTCGAAGCCCGGGAGGCCTTCTTCCGGCAGGCGGTCGCCGACCTGGCCCGTAACGTCGGACTGCTCGACGACCGGGCCGACCACCCGGCCACCAGCAGCGCCGGTGCCTGAGCCTGCCCGCCCGTATGTCCGCCTATCGGCCCGGCCGGATGCCTCGCCTGCGCCGACCGGGGTACTCCACAGGGAGTACGCGTGATCACCACGCCCGGCTGACGCCGCCGTCGACGCCCGCGGTCTAGCGTTGCCGGTATGGAAGAGCAGCGCTCACACGGAAGCGGCGGTCCCCCCTGGGAGCGGGGCGGACCGCCGCAGCGGCGGCCCTGGGCGCACGCTGCCCCCGTGGGCCGCCAGGGGTCTTGGGGCCCCTGGGGACACGACGGGCCGCCGCGCTGGCTGACGGGAATGCGCGAGCGGTCCGCCGCCCGGCTGCCCTGGCCATCCACCGTCCTCCTCGGCGCAATTGTCATGGTCGGCACGTCCGTCGCGGCCCGTGGTCAGCTCGATGAGCGCGCCCCGTTGGACATCTTCGCCCGATTGCTGCTCTTCATCGCCGTCGCCGTACTGCTGCTGCGCCACCGCCACCCCGTCCTGGCGGTCTTCGTCAGTGCGGCCGCGGCCATGATCTATCTCGGCGCCGGCTATCCGTACGGCCCGGTTTTCCTGGCGGTCGCCGTCGGCTGCTTCAGCGCGGTTGTCGCAGGGCACCGGCGGGCGGCCTGGGCGGCCGTGGGAATGGTGTGGCTGGGCCACGTGCTGATGGCGCACTGGCTCTACCGCTGGCTGCCGCCGAGCGGCGACTCGGCTGCGCCCTGGGGGCAGGAACTGGGCGTCGCCGCCTGGGTGGTGGCGATCGTCGCGGCAGCGGAGTTCGTACGCGTACGCCGCGAGCAGTGGGCTGCCCAGCGTGCCCAACGGGAGACCGCCGAGAAGCGACGGGCCGACGAGGAGCGGCTCCGGATGGCCCGGGAGCTCCATGACGTGCTTGCCCACAGCATTTCCGTCATCAATGTCCAGGCAGGCGTCGGACTCGCGCTCCTGGACTCCGACCCGGAGCAGGCCCGGAACGCCCTCACCACGATCAAGGCGGCCAGCAAGGAGGCGCTCGGCGAGGTCCGTCAGGTCCTCGACACGCTCCGTACTCCGGGAGACGCCCCCAGGGCCCCGGCCCCCGGGCTCGACCGGCTGCCCGAGCTGGTCGACCAGGCGGCGAGCGCTGGACTGTTTGTCACCGTGGAGACCGAGGGCGTACGCGGCGCTGTCCCGCCCGGTACGGATCTGGCCGCCTTCCGGATAGTGCAGGAGGCGTTGACGAACGTGGTCCGGCATTCGGGCTCGCGCACCGCACAGGTCCGGATCGGTTACGGGGCGGGCCGCGTACGGCTCCGTATCGACGACGACGGCCCCGTCACCGGCAGCGAGGCGGGCGGCAGCGGCAACGGGCTGGCCGGCATGCGGGAGCGGGCCGCCGCACTGGGAGGCACGATCGCGGCGGGACCCCGGGCCGACGGCGGCTTCCGGGTGCGGGCCGAGCTTCCCCTGTACCCGGCTTCGGACAGGGACTCGATGTCGAGCATGGACTCCGCGTCGGCCATGGACACTGTGCAGGACCCGACGGAGGAGAGAGCGTGATCCGCGTACTGCTCGCCGATGACCAGCTGCTGGTCCGCGCAGGATTCCGCGCCCTGCTGGACGCCCAGCCGGACATCGAGGTGGCGGGGGAGGCCGCCGACGGGGCGGAAGCTGTGCGTCTGGTGCGCGAACTGCGCCCGGATACCGTGCTGATGGACATCCGCATGCCGCATCTCGACGGTCTTGTCGCGACCCGCACCATCACCGGCGACCCCGAGCTGAACGACGTCAAGGTGGTCATGCTCACCACCTTCGAGCTCGACGAGTACGTCTTCGAGGCGATCCGGTCCGGCGCCTCCGGTTTTCTGGTCAAGGACACCGAACCGGAGGAGCTTCTACGGGCGGTACGGGCCGTGGTAGCCGGTGATGCCCTGCTCTCGCCGGGGGTGACGCGCCGCCTGATCGCCGAGTTCGCGGCCCGTTCCAAGGAGCCCGCGGCCGCAGTCGGCCTGGGCGAACTGACCGAACGGGAAAGGGAAGTGATGGCACTGGTCGGCATCGGTCTGTCCAACGAGGAGATCGCCCGCCGGCTGGTCGTCAGCCCGCTCACCGCCAAGACCCATGTCAGCCGTGCCATGGTGAAGCTGGGCGCACGCGACCGGGCCCAACTGGTCGTACTCGCCTATGAGTCGGGCCTCGTGCGTCCCGGCTGGCTCGGCTGAGACGGAGCCTGCGGGCGAAGCGCTCCCGCCGGGCGGCCGTGCCCCCGG
Organism: Streptomyces sp. NPDC051286; assembly: GCF_044455345.1. Taxonomy (NCBI): domain Bacteria; kingdom Bacillati; phylum Actinomycetota; class Actinomycetes; order Kitasatosporales; family Streptomycetaceae; genus Streptomyces; species Streptomyces sp. NPDC051286. The sequence goes on from NZ_JBITER010000062.1 coordinate 25,854, forward strand.
CGGGGGAATCCCCACAACACATCGACGAGGCGGGCGACGAAGACGACGCCCGAGACGGCGGCCCCGCTCAGGAGCACCACTCGCTCTGCCGTGCGCGGCAGATCGAGGCAGACGGTGGGCGCGGCGACGGCGATGAATGCGGCCGCGGCCAGAACAGCGCCGCTGACCAGGGCGAAGACGATCTCGACGGGCATCGCGTCCCGGTCTTCCTGACTCCGTCGCCCCATGTCCGAAGTGTCACAGGGGTGGTGGGCCGCGGGCAAGGACGCCTCGCCGCCCACCGCCCCTTTCCCCCGCTCCGGTTGGTCATCGGGGCAGCGGACCGGCCCGTCGGCCACGGGCCGCCACTTTCTCGGCGGCTGCCGCCTTCGCGCCCGCCCGGTCGCCGGCGGCGATCACGCGCGGCGTCCGGAACCTGTCCACCACAGCAGGACGGCGACGGCGAGGAACGAAAGCAGCGTCCGGGTCGAGCTGACGGCCAAGGGCCGGGTGCGCCATGCCGAGCTGAAGCCGTTGCAGCGTTCGGTGCTCGCCCGGATGCTGGACGGCGCGACCGGCTGAGTGGGTGCGGACCACGGCGGAGGTGGTCCGCACCTGCCGGTACACCGGTCAGGACCAGGTGATCCCCGAGTTCTCGCACCACAGGCGTGCGAGTCCCCGGTCGCCGGCTACCGTGACCGCCGTGAGCGGCTGCCGGTTCCAGAGCGTGAGATAGAGCTCCTCGGCCGTTCCGCTCAACTCGCAGTCCGCAAAACCCTCTTCGGAGCCCGCCCCCGTAGTGCGGACGGCCTGCGGCGGCTCTGCCGAGAGTCGCACCGTCCACGCGGCGTCCGTGTCCGTGGCGTGCACCCGCAGCGCACGCGGGACATCGGTGCGCACCCGGCTCTTCGGGCGGGCGTGGAGCCCGCGCAGCAGCTCGTCGATCCCGTCCATTGCAAGACCGGCCGCCACCGGTGACAGGGGACCGCCGCGCGCGGACTCGGCGTCCACCCGGTGAATCGTCGTCTCGTGCGCCTGCCGCCGGGCCCAGAACGCCAGAGGGGACGGCGCGGGAAGAAAGGTCCAGCACTCCAGGTCGGCGGGGGCGCCTGCCAACGCGGCCACCAGCCCGCCGTGCCCCTCGCGGAACCAGTCGAGCAGCGCGTCCCCGTCCAGATCGGGCTCCCCGCCGTCGGGGTGGTACGCGGTGTGGCCCTCGGTGACATACGCGGTCGCCCAGCGGTGCACCATGCTGGTGTGCCGGAGCAGATCGCGTACCTGCCAGCCGGGACAGGTCGGCACCGGTGCGCCGGACCCCGCCTGTTCCGCCGCGGCGGCCAGCAGATGTCCCGCGTCGGCGAGCGACCTGATGTGGTCGGCGATTCCCGTCGTCTCCATGCTCTCCATGGCAAGGATTGTGACAGCCGCTCAGAGGCCCTGGGCATGGGCGGAACGGGACCGGCCGCCGCGGCGCACCAGCTGTAGGAACCAGCCGAGGGCGAGCGCCTGCACCAGGACGGACACGACGAGGGCGAGATAGACGAACCAGGCGGGTCCCGCCGCGTCCGCTCCCCACAGCGTGCTGCCGACGAAGAACACGAACACCGTCGGTGCCGCGAGCAGGAACAGCCACACACCCGCGAACGACGCGTCCTCGTGCGGGACGAACACGGTGTCCACGGCGACGAAGACCGCTGTCGCCAGAACCACGCCGAGGTAGACCAGCGAGGCGGCATTGCCGAAGGTCATTCGTGCGAGCGCGCGGAGGCGCTGCTTGTTCATGACGGGCTTGTTCATGGTCTGCTCCCTGTCGGCGGTTGGCACTTCCAGGGTGCGACCGGGGAACGGGATCCGCCTGAGTACACCTGCTCAATCGGGCATCAGTACGTGAGACGTGTGTACGTCGATCAAGCGCGGGTCACCGCATGGCGAGCAGCATGGCCCAGCACGGACGCCGCGCCCGCCAGCACCGCGACCGTCGTCAGGGCGACGGGCAGCGAGAACCAGTCGGCCAGGAACCCGATCGCGGGCGGCCCCAGCAGCATCCCCCCGTAGCCGATCGTCGACGCGACGGCCACTCCGCTCGGACCGGCCAGTTCGCCGGCCCGGCCGACGGCGACGGGGAAGATGTTGGCCAGCCCGAGACCGGCGACGGCGAAGCCGAGCAGGGCGAGCGAGGTGGTCGGGGCGAGCGAGCCGAGGAGCATGCCGGCCGCACCGGTGGCGCCGCCCGTGACGAGCGTGCGGGTCTGCCCGAGTCGTTCCAGCAGCGCGGTGCCGCTGAGCCGGCCCGCGGTCATGGCCAGGGCGAACAGGGAGTATCCGGCGGCGGCGATGCCCGGGCGGGCATGCAGGTCCTGTGCCAGGTGGAGCGCGCTCCAGTCGGCCAGTGCGCCCTCCCCGTACGCGGTGCAGAGCGCGATCACGCCGAACAGCAGGACCGCGTTGCGGGCGCGCCCGGTCATCCGGCGCGGCTGCTCGGTGCGGTCGGCCACGGATACGGTTCGGGGCGCCCCGTGCCGTAGCAGGGTCGGTCCGGCGGCGGCGGTGACGAGTAGTCCGACCCCGGTGAGGACGGAGAGATGGGTGGCGGGGGAGAGCCCGCCGGCGACCAGTCCGCCGAGGCCGGCGCCGAGCATGCCGCCGAGGCTGAACGCGGCGTGGAAGCTGGGCATCACGGGGCGCCGCAGACCGGCGACGAGATCGACCGCGGCGCTGTTCAACGCCACGTTCATCGCACCGTACGCCGCACCGAAGACCAGCAGCACCGAACCGAGCGCGAGCGCCGAATGCGTCTGTGCGGGCAGGGTGATGGCGAGTGAGAGGAGCACTCCGCAGACCACGGTCACGAGGTGGCTGCCGAACCGTCGGCAGAGCCCGCCGGCGAGCATCATGGTGATGACCGCCCCGGCGGAGACGCCGAGCAGTGCGAGGCCGAGGGCGGAGGCGGAGGCGCCGGTCTGGTGCTTGATGGCCGGAATGCGGACCACCCAGCCGGCGAAGAGGAAACCGTCGAGGGCGAAGAACACGGTCAGTGCGGTACGGAGGCGGGCCGACGAGGGTGGAGCGGTGTCTCCGCCTGGTCCCCCCGGTAGGGCCGTCCGCAGTTTGTTTAGTTGCGGCACAAACTCAGCATAGGGGCCCACGGACAACAGACGCAAGACGGTCTCCCGCCGGAGCGGGCAGCGGCATTCGGCCCGGCGGCACAGGGCGGCCTCCGTGACCGGAAACGGGCGGAAGTCCGCCACCAGGGCGTCGGCAGCGGTTCCGGATCGTGGGAGACTCGGCCCCATGAACGGCAAGGCGACCACCACCCGGACGAAGTTGGAGAGGGGCCGGAGCGCGCTCGGACCCGCACTGGAGCTGGTCCACACCGGACGCGCGCCCACCCGCGCCGTGCTCACCTCCGAGCTCGGCGTCACCCGCGCGACCGCCGGCGCGGTCGCCGCGGAGCTGGCGGCGCTCGGCCTCATCCGCGTCGACTCCAGCCCCGGTTCCGCAGCCGGTTCACAGGGGCGCCCCTCGCATCGGCTGGCCGTGCGGGAGTCCGGTCCGGTCGCCGTCGCCGCGCAGGTGCATGCCGACGGGTTCCGCGCCGCGCTGGTCGGGCTCGGCGGGCGGCTCGTCGCCACCGCCCCCGGCTGCGTCACGGTCACATCGGACCCGGCGCAGGTCGTGGGCGAAGTCGTCGACGCATGTGCCAGGTTGCTGCGCGACAGCGGACTGCGCTGCGTCGGCGCGGGACTCGCCGTCCCCTCCGCCGTGGCCGAACCGGAGGGCACCGCGCTCAACCCGCTGCACATCGCCTGGCCGGCGGGAGCCCCGGTCCGCGAGATCTTCGCCACGTGTGTACGGGAAGCAGGTATCCCCGGCCCCGCGTTCACCGGCAACGATGTCAACCTTGCCGCGCTCGCCGAACACCGGCACGGCGCCGGCCGCGGGGCCCAGCACCTGCTCTGCGTGGCCACGGGGCACCGTGGCGTCGGCGGTGCCCTTGTCCTCGACGGCCGCCTGCACGCCGGCAGTTCGGGTCTGGCCCTGGAGGTCGGCCATCTCACCGTGAACCCGGAAGGGCGTCCCTGCCACTGTGGCGGGCGCGGCTGCCTCGACGTCGAAACGGATCCGCTCGCCTTCCTGACCGCCGCCCGCCGGGAACCGGGCCCCGAGGAATCCCTGCTCAAGCAGGCGAGCGACCTGCTGCGTACGGAGTACGAGGACGCGGCGGTACGGAACGCGGCCGAGGAACTCATCGACCGGCTCGGCCTCGGCCTGGCCGGCCTGGTCAACATCCTCAACCCGGACCGCATCATCCTCGGCGGGCTGCACCGCGCACTGCTCGACGCGGACCCGGAGCGACTGCGCGCGGTGGTCGCCGACCGCAGTCTCTGGGGGCGCAGCGGCAGCGTGCCGATCCTGCCCTGCACCCTCGACCACAACAGCCTCGTGGGCGCGGCGGAACTGGCTTGGCAGCCCGTCCTCGACGATCCGCTGGCCGCACTGGCCTGAGAGGAGCTCACCAAATGGGGCTCCCCTGTCGCTTCCGTGGGTCGTTGACCTGGGCTGATATGCAGAACACGCCGTACCCCGGCTACGTTTCGACTTGCGACGGTACG
>NZ_JBITER010000063.1:0-30125 GCF_044455345.1 Streptomyces sp. NPDC051286
GTATGGCCTTCGGCTTCAAGGACGCCACCGCCCTCATCGCCCTCGCCATGCTCACCCTCGGCGGACACCGCCCCCACCTACCAAGCCGTCAAACCAGATAACCCCGCCCACGGAAGCGACCGAAGAGCCCCATTTCCTCAGGTGTCACACCTGATAGAACATCACAACCTACCTACGAACGATCAATTGGGGTACCTAACAAAGCCCTACTAGGGCGTTTCGGGAACGCAGCGAGCGTGCGTGCCAGGCGTCGCCTGGCAGGCGGGACTTTCGAAACACGCCCCAGGAGAGGAGTGAGCCAGGCGGGTCCTGGTGCTGGCAGCACTGTCGTTCCCCTCGCAGATGCGCTTCAGTGCAGCTGGGTGCGGGCGTCCGCGGAGTCCTCCGGCTGGTGGGCCGCGCTGACTGCCACGCCCAAGCGGTAGTCAAGACTGGCCCGGGCCCCTTGGCCCGGGCCAGTCGCCACTGTGAAGCAGCGTCAGTCCTTGCCGCCGCGGTAGGGGGTGTTCATGAAGACAAGGGCGTCGCCGACGGCCCGTTCGGTTGTCCCGCTCGGACGGTTGACCAGTGCGCCCTCGACCGACATGGTGGTGGAGCCGCCGCCGTCGAGGTTGACCGCGTCGTGCATGCCCAGTGCCTGAGCGACAGCAGCGGTCTCGTCCATGGTGGTGCCGACGCTGGTGGTCATGCGACCGTCGATCGTCGCGAGCATGATCATTCTGTCTTGCGTCGTTCCGGCGATGGTGCGGGGGTTGCGCGAGTTGTCCGCGCCGGGCTTCACCACGATCTGTCCGTCCGCCGTGAGCCGGAAGCGGCCGCTCACACCGAACAGCCCCTTGCGCGCGGGGAGCTCCTCACCCTGCTCGTTGACCAGGGTGGAGGTCACGTTGAGGCATCCCTGTCCTGCGACCTGCAGGAGGGGCGCCGCGTCCCGGCCTGTCGCCTGCAGGGACTTCTGACCTTCCGTCAGCTCCGTGCCGCGAGTCGTCGAGGTACGCACCACGCAGTTGTGCCGGTCGAGGACGACCTCCACGCCGACCCCGGACGGGGTGGCGCCGGCGAACTCAGGGGTGAAATGAACCACATCGCCGGGCAGGGTGCACTGGGTCTGGTCGGTGAGGCCGGCGCAAGCGCCCGGAACCACCGGCGGGTGGTTGATGTACTTCAGTGGCAACGTGGCCTCGGTCTGCCGGTTCTGCACGCTACCGGACCAGCTCAGCTGGCCCATCAGGACCCGGTTGCTGTTGGCGTCCACGACGAAGTCGACCTCGTCGCGGCCGCGGGTGGGCTCGCTGAAGAGTTTCCCGCCGTACAGGCCAAGGCCCACCGGGTCGCCGGGGTACTGCGCGCTGGCAGTGAAGGTGAAGAAGGAGGCGTTGACCCCGGCCAGGGCGCCGGAGGAGCGGACGAGGTCGGTGGTCTTCTCGGTCTTGGCCAGGTCCGGCCCGTAGGTCGCCTCCAGGTGCCCACGGGTTTTGTAGGGGTCGATCGTCAGTACGTTGACCACCCACGGGCCGCGCGTCGTGGTGTTGATCTGGCTGGCCTGAGCGGGCTCGGTCCCACGGACGATGCGGGTCAGTGTCACACCGTCGGCCAAGGTCTGGCTGCTGCGAGTCTCTTCCAGATTGGCATCGCCCAGCGGAAGGGATGCGTCAGCGGCTGCGGCGTAGCTGGTCGGGACGAGAACGAGGGACAAAGCGGCCGTTGTAGTTGCCGCGACCGCTGCGGCACGCTTCAGTCGGAAAGCATAGCGGGAGTGGGAAGGCATGCCGACGAGCTTCTTTGGCTTCGGAAAACTTCACCGCTTTGGTGGTTGATCGATTAGCGGCAAGCGGATTAACGATCCAGTGCGGCTCTGTACTCCTGTCATTAGCGTGCCTTTAAGTGCCTGATTAGCTGACTTTTCGCCATTGTGGCGAGTGAGAGGGTTGCACCATTCCCGTAGAGCTCCCGGTTTGATGGGGAATCGGGCGGCTCGGGATCCCAGCCGTGACGACATCGACGGCACGGTCCGTGCGGTCCGGATGGTCGGCAAGCCGTGCGCATCGCCCACTGTGACGGCGATGTGAACAGGCCGCACGGGCCCAGGTAAGCGTCACAACTCGCTCAACCCGTACGGCCCTTCTCATGTCACGGGCCGATCGCGATCACCGCTGCTCACACAGTCCCTACGACTGTGCAGGCCAGACCAGCGCCTGGGCGACGATGACACTCTCACCGTTGAAGGTGATGGCAGGGCCTTCGTGCAGTTCGTAGCCAACACCGATCGCTTCGCTCACACGCTGGCAGAACGTGGCGTCGTCCGGTCCGGTCAGGACTCGGTAGATAGGCATTCCGTCCGGTGGTGTGTTCATGAGGAGAAGGATCCCAGACGCACCCGCCCACCGCGCCAGCATGCCCCGAAGCCAATCGTGTCGCCCGCCGCAGGTCGGCGACACGGGTGCCGGGTCCGACGAGCGGCGCGACGTCGTCCCGCCCACCGACGGCAGTGATGATCCCACCGGTCACCGCCAGGGCCGAGGCGGCGGAGAACTCCGCATCGACTGTGACCACCCGCCCGCCGAGACATACGAGATCCGCATACGTGTCCATAGAAGGCCCTTTCGAAAACCGGGCGCGTCACGGCCACCCGCGAACGATCTCCCGAGGACTGTGGCTCGACCCGGTCGATGGTGAAGCCGCCCATGGAGCGGGCGTATCCGAGGGGATCGGCGAGGCCGTCCGTGCGCATGCCGCACACGATCCGGTCCATCTCGTCCAGTTCGACGAAGGCGGTCCCGGCAATGGCCATGAGCCGGGCGAACGTGCGCACCGGAGTGCTCACGAAGCCCTCTGTACATACCGGTACGCACAGAAGCCGGGAACGTTGGCCGGCCAACGGGAGCAGCCGCCGGACCGCTACGTACTCCCGCGGGGGTAGGTGAACGGCCGCTGGCCGTACGACGACTCGGACCCCTTCCCGGGGCCAGGCTCGGATGCGTCGGAAGAACGCCGACCGAGAACTCCGAACCGAGGGAGCTGACCGAGATGAACACCCTGGCCTACTCCGGTGGACCCGGGCCGTGGATTTTCCTCTTCCCACTGGTCTGGGCAGCAATCGCCGTCACCGTCGTCACCGTGCTGCGCCGTACCGTGTGGCGAGGCGGCCGACGCGGCCCCTGGGGCCTCCGCGCCGCGCACAGCGGCCCCGCCGCCCTCGGTGAACAGTCGCCCATCACTCTGCTCGGCCGCCGCTTCGCCGCGGGCGAGATCGACGAGGACGAGTACTGGCGCCGGCTCTCCGTCCTGGACGAGCAGTTCGGCCTCACCGGCCGGCGAGGTGTGGCATGACCACGACCATCCGCACCGGGGCCGCCACTGCCGCCCGCGTCGTCGACGCCGTGAAGGTCTACGGCACGGGCGACACCGAGGTCACGGCCCTGGACAGGGTGAGCGTCGACTTCCCGGCCGGCCGCTTCACCGCGATCATGGGTCCCTCCGGCTCCGGAAAATCCACCCTGATGCACTGCGCCGCCGGACTGGACACGCTCACCTCCGGTTCCGCCCTCATCGGCGACACGGACCTCAGCGCGCTCGATGACCGCAGTCTCACCCTGCTGCGCCGACACCGCATCGGCTTCGTCTTCCAGGCCTTCAACCTCATCCCGACCCTCACGGTCGCCGAGAACATCACCCTCCCCATCGACCTCGCAGGGGAGCGCGGCGACCTGGAGTGGATCGACGCGCTCATCGACACCGTGGGATTGCGGGACCGGCTGCACCACCGGCCCAGCGAACTCTCCGGCGGCCAGCAGCAGCGGGTCGCCGTGGCCCGCGCCTTCGCGGGCAACCCCGACGTCGTCTTCGCCGACGAACCGACGGGCAACCTCGACTCCCGGTCCGGACAGGAGGTGCTGCGGCTCCTCGGCCGCACCGTTCGCCGGACCTCCCGCACGGTCGTCATGGTCACCCATGACCCGGTCGCCGCAGCCCACGCGGACGAGGTCGTCTTTCTCGCCGACGGGCGCCTCGTCGACCGCATGCCGGACCCCACCGCGGAGCGCGTGCTCGACCGGCTCAAGGCCTTCGACCCGGCGCCGGGCGTGGCGGCGGTGACGCGATGACGGGCGCCCGCGCCACCGTGCGCCTCAGCGTCTCCTCGCTCCGCGCCCACAAGCGTCGTTTCGCAGGCACGTTCACCGCCGTTCTGCTCGGCGTCGCCTTCCTCGCGGGCACGCTCGTCATGGGGGACACCCTGCGCGCCGGCTTCGACACGATGTTCGCGAACGCCGCCGCCGGTACGGACGCGGTCGTCCGCAGTACGAATGTGGTGACCGTGCCCGGTGAAGGGCAGGGCACCCGGCAGCCGTTGAGCACCACCCTCCTGAAGACGATCGAGCAGACGCCCGGCGTCGCCGCCGCGGCTCCGGACATCCAGGGCGCCGGGCAGTTGATCGGTGCCGACGGCAAGCCCATCGGCGGCCAGGGCCCGCCCACCGTCGCCGGCAACTGGATCCAGGACCCGGAGCTCAACCCTTACAAGCTCGCTGAGGGGCGGGCCCCGTCCCGGTCCGGCGAGGTCGTCATCAACCGCGGTACCGCCGCCAGGGGAGGGCTGAAGATCGGCGACACGACCGTACTGCGCACCCCCGACCCCGTGCGCGTCACCGTCGTCGGTCTCGCGACCTTCGGCGGTGAGGACGGCATGGGCCAGGTCACCTTCACCGGGATGACGCAGGCCGACGCCGAGAAGTACCTGACCCCGAAGCCCGGCGAGGCGTCGAGCATCCAGGTGCGCGCCGACCCCGGCACCAGCCAGCAGGAACTCGTGGACGCGCTGACTCCCGTGCTGCCCGCCGACACGCAGGCCATCACCGGGCAGGCCTCCGCCGCCGAGAACCAGAGCATGATCTCCGGTGCGTTCCTCAGCCTGTTCACCACGCTGCTGCTGGTGTTCTCCGGGATAGTCCTGCTGGTCGCCACCTTCTCCATCTACAACACGTTCGCGATCGTCGTCGCGCAGCGCACCCGGGAGAACGCCCTGCTGCGCGCCCTCGGCGCGTCCCGCCGTCAGATCCTCGGCTCGACCCTCGCCGAGGCAACCGCGGTCGGCGTGCTCGCCTCCGCCGCCGGACTGGCCGGGGGCATCGGGATCGCCGCCGGACTGCAGGCGCTCTTCCCCGCCGTCGGCTTCCCGTTCCCCGACGGCGCGCTGGTGATCAGCGGGATCTCGCTGCTGCTTCCGCTCGCCGTCGGCGTACTCGTCTGTGTCGGCTCGGCCCTCCTGCCCGCCGTCCGCGCGGGGCGCACCGCACCGCTCGCGGCCCTGCGCGAGACCGCCGTCGACGACTCGGCGGCCTCCCGGACCCGCGCCGTCACCGGTCTCATGCTGCTGCTCGCGGCGGTCGGTGCCATCCTGACCGGCGTCCTTGCCCATCCGTCCGTCTGGCCGTCGGCCGCCGGGTCGGTCCTGGCGCTCGCCGCCTTCGTGGTGCTCGGCCCGGCCGCCTCGACATACGCCGTACGGATCCTTGGCGCTCCACTCGACCGGCTGCGCGGTGTCACCGGCGCACTGGCCAGGCGCAACGCGCTGCGCAGCCCCAAGCGGACCGCCGCCACCGCGACCGCGCTGATGATCGGCGTCGCGGTCGTCTCGCTCTTCACCGTCTTCGGCGCCTCGCTGAAGGCCACCATGAACCGGACCGTGGACCGCTCCTTCGCCGGTGATGTCGCCATCAGCGCACCCGGGTTCGGCGCCGGCGGCAGCGGTCTCAGCCCCGCGCTCGCGCCCGCCGTCGGCCGGCTGCCCGAAGTGTCCACCGCGGTCGGCCTCGGTAAGGGCGTTGCGGAGGTCGACGGTGCCGGACGCGCCCTGACCGTCACCGACCCGGCCGCACTCGCCAAGGTCTTCGACCTCGGTCCGGTCCGCGGATCGATGAACGCACTGGGCCCGAACGGCATCGCCGTGTCCGAAGCGGAGGCAGTCGAGCGCGGTCTGCACACCGGCTCCACCGCCCGGCTCACCTTCACCGACGGCAAGCAGCAGACCTTCACGGTCCGCGCGGTCTACGACCGGTCGGAACTGGCGGGCACCTACGTCATCACCCGGCAGGCCTGGGCGCCGCACCGCGCGCAGGACTCCGACAGGCTCATCGCCGTGTCGTTCAAGGACGGGGTGTCGACCGCCGACGGAAAGGCGGCAGTCCAGAAGACCGCCGCGGCGTACGGCAGTCCGGACGTACAGACCCGCGGAGAGTACGCGCGGTCCTCGGCCGGTCCCATCGACATGATGCTCACGCTCGTCTACGCGCTGCTGGCACTCGCCGTACTGATCGCCCTGCTCGGCATCGCCAACACCCTCACGCTGGCCATCCATGAACGCGCCAGGGAACTGGGCCTGTTGCGGGCCGTCGGACAGACCAGGAGTCAGCTGCGGACCATGGTCCGCTGGGAATCCGTCCTGGTCGCCGCGTTCGGAACAGCAGGCGGTCTGCTCCTTGGCGGCTTCCTCGGCTGGGTGCTCGTGAAGGCGTCCGAAGACGCGGGCGACACCCCGTTCGCCTTCGCGCTGCCGCCCACACGGCTGCTGGTGGTCGCCCTGGTGGGGATCGCCGCCGGGGTGCTGGCCGGCTGGCGACCGGCACGGCGTGCGGCGCGCCTGGACGTGCTCCGCGCCATCGCCGCCGACTGAATGCAGACAGTGAGGAGTGGGGGGGGCGGCGGGGCCCCCCCCCCCCCCCGGGCCGGGGGGGGGGGGGCGGGGGGGGGGGGGCCCGCCCGCCCCCCCCCCCCCGCCCCCCCCCCCCCCGCGGGGGGGGGGGGGGCCCCCCCCCCCCCCCCACTCCTCACTGTCTGCATTCAGGGCCTGTCTTTCGGATCAGGCCCTAACCGACCACGGCGGACCGGGCGTCGGTGTGCGCCACGGCCTCCAGGGGAGACGTGGTGGTCACGGCGCCGAACGGGCCGTCGGTCGTCGCCCCGTACAGCGAGTTCGGCGGCAGAGCCACCGTCGGAGAAGGGGCCGGCAGCGTGAACCAGACGACCTTCCCGGCCCGGCCCCACGGCCGGAACCCCCAGCTCTCACTGACCGCGGCGATCATCGCGAGTCCGCGCCCCGAGGTGCTGGAGGCGTCGGCCGCGCGCACGGTCGGCAGCCGCGGGTCGTGGTCGTGGACGGAGACCGTCAGACGTTGGAGCAGCAGCTCTATCTCGACGGTGCACGTCTTGTCCGGCTGTGCATGTCGGTGGACATTGGTGAGAAGCTCCGTGACGCCGAGCGCTGCCTGGTCGATCAGAGGGTCGAGATGCCAGTAGCGCAATTGCGCCGAGATGATTCTGCGGACCTGACCGATCCGCGCCGGCAGGGCCTGGAGCTCCACCGTGCAGTGCCTGCTTGGCTCGCTGATCACGGCTGCGACTCCCCGAAATTGGTCCGGAAGAAGACGACGGAACGGAGTCGGCGGGTGGCGTCTGCCGTTCCTGGTCCGGCGGGCTGGATCACAGTGTCACCGCCGGTAAACCATGAGTGACGCGACTCCAATGTCGCTCAGGGGTCAGGGCTCCGCAACTCACGGTGACCCGGTCGTGGCGCACCGTCAGCCCCGCCCGGCCGGCCCCGCTCCTCGTCCCGGCCGGCCGCCCGCGCTGTGCAGCGCCTCCAGGAAACGGCGCGACGGCCCCGCACGGGCCGGTCCGCGGTCGCGCTGCCCCATGGTCAGCCGGTGCCACGTCCCGTTGACCCGCGCCACCGTCGAGTCGACTCCGGCGAACCATGGCCTGCGCGCACGCACCGCCCCCGCCGGGGCGCTGTCGATCTCCCGCCCGTAACTGGTCAGCAGTGCCACCCGACCGTCCTTGACGATCACTTGACCGGCCCTGGTGAGTGACCGGGCCCACCGCTCGATCCGTACCCCCGTCGCGCTGAACTCCGCTTCCTTCATGGCTGGTTCGCCCCCTTCATCACGCTTCTGACGGTCAGTCTGCCCGCACGGTCACGGGCGCACCAGGTCGGAGCGAGGCGGCATGTCGCGCATGCGTCACGGCGTGCCGCAGTCGTCCCGCTTCCCGGCACCAAGGCAGTGCTATGGATCCCCAAAGTCAAAGTTTGTGCAGGTGGGGGGCCTATCGTGGGATGCGGAGTCCGGGGGCCGGCGGCCCGCAAGTCCGGTCACGACGAGCAGGAGCGTGCTGATGAACACCAGTGAGCGCAGGCCCGACGGCGAGGTTACGGCGACCGTCGACATCGACCGCACCGACCATGACTACAGGGACTGGCTGAAGGAGGCCGTCCGCAAGGTCCAGGCCGACGCCAACCGCTCCGCCGACACTCATCTGCTGCGCTTCCCGCTGCCCGAGGACTGGGGGATCGATCTCTACCTCAAGGACGAGTCGACGCATCCCACGGGCAGCCTCAAGCACCGGCTGGCCCGCTCGCTCTTCCTCTACGGGCTCTGCAACGGCTGGATCCGGCCGGGCAGGCCGGTGATCGAGGCGTCCAGCGGTTCGACGGCCGTCTCGGAGGCGTACTTCGCGAAGCTGATCGGGGTGCCGTTCATCGCGGTGATGCCCCGCACCACCAGCTCCGAGAAGTGCCGGCTGATCGAATTCCACGGCGGTCGGTGCCATTTCGTCGACGACGCCCAGAAGCTGTACGAGGAGTCCGCCAGGCTCGCTGCCGACTCCGGGGGCCACTACATGGACCAGTTCACCTACGCCGAGCGGGCCACCGACTGGCGCGGCAACAACAACATCGCCGAGTCGATCTACCAGCAGCTGCGGCTGGAGCGCTATCCGGAGCCCACCTGGATCGTCGCCACCGCAGGGACGGGCGGCACCTCGGCGACCATCGCCCGCTATGTGCACTACATGCAGTACGACACCGGGATCTGTGTGCCCGACCCGGAGAACTCCTGTTTCTTCGACGGCTGGACCGACCACAATGCCCTCGCCACCAGCGACTGCGGTTCACGCATCGAGGGGATCGGCCGGCCCCGGATGGAACCGAGCTTCTTGCCCGGCGCCATCGACCGGATGATGAAGGTGCCGGACGCGGCCAGCGTCGCCGCTGTGCGCGCCCTGGAACAGGCCATCGGCCGCAAGGCGGGCGGCTCCACCGGCACCGGGCTGTGGAGCGCGTTCAAACTCGTCGCCGAAATGCTGGACCAGGGCCGCGCCGGCAGCATCGTCACACTGCTCTGCGACCCCGGAGACCGCTATCTCGACAAGTACTACTCCGACGACTGGCTCGCCGAACAGGGCCTGGACATCGCCCCGTACGCCGCGACGATCCGACACTTCCTGGCCACCGGCAACTGGCCCTGCTGAAGCCAGGCCGTCACCACGGTCGTGCCGACCTGATACGCGAGGCCGTCGACGGCGACGCGGGGGAGTGGCCCGGCCGCCCCGCTCTCGGGCGGAGGCTGTGGCCGACTGCTTGTCGAGATTGCTCACCGCGTCCTGGAACGCTCGGCCCAGTCGCAGGACGAACCGGAACGCCGCGGGCCCGTCGGCGGCGAAGGCCCACTGCACGCGCGTCCCGGTTGCTGCCGCCGATGTATCCGGTGGCACCGGTCACCAGACAGCGCAGCTGTGTACCACCAGGAGAGCCGGAGCCGTGGTCGGCGTCGGCGTGGAACGCGGAGCCGGAGAACGCCGAGCCGGAGAATTCGGTCACGCGGCCGAGTCTCGCACCGGACCGCCGCACCGACCTGGCGGACGACGCCGAACGGCCTCTCCCGGCCCCCGCCCCTTCCCCGTTCCGCCTCTCAGTGCACCGCGGACAGCGTCCCGCCCTTGCGCAGCCGGGCCTTCAGCTCCAACTGCGCGTCCTGCGGTGCCCGTACCGCCAGCGTCGTACTTCCCGCCGACCCGCGCACGCCGCCCGTCACCTCGATCCGGTTGACGGCCCGGCTGCCGGCCGCCAGCACGTACCACCGGCCGGACGGTGCCCTCCAGTGCGTGCCCGCCAGGACGTGCTGTCCGAACCAACCGGCCGCACAGCGCCGTATCGGGCCGGTCGGCCACCACCGCGCCAGGGGCGGTGAGCGATGCGGTGGGCTGCAGGAACTGAACCAGAACCCGGCCGGGCCCCTGCCAGGTGTCGGCCCGGGTACACACCCAGTCCGCCGGTGTCCCGCCCTCCGGGAGAGGCTGCCGGGCAAAGGCCCAATTGTTGACCGCACGGACCCCACTGCCCCGCAGCGCCCGTAGCGAGCACACCGTACGTGCCCAGCTCAGCAGCGCCGGACCACCGGTCGCCTCGCGCGGCTCGCGCGCCGGCCTGCCCCTGCCGGGCAGCGGTGTGTACGTGAGATGGACCGGAGCGAGATCGTCCAGGTCGGTGAGGAGGAATGAGTGGTTGTCGGCGATGCGCTCCGAGGAGCGCAGCTGCATCACCGGCCAGGAGCCACAGTTGCGGCCTGGCGAGGGGCGCGATACGGGTGCGGTGACACCGTCGCGGCCCACCTTCAGCGACCGCGCCGGAGCGTTCGGCGCCAGCAGGTCGCGCGTGGTGGCCTCCGAGACCCACGGGGCGAGCAGGAACCGGGCCCTGTCCCCCCTGCGGCTGACGACGACGGCCGCCCCCGTCGTCACGTCCGCGTCATCGGTCCGGGCGAAGTCGAGCGCGGCCGCCCCGGCTCCGGTCAGCGGCTCCGCGTAACGCACCACGCGCACACCGCCGTCGTGGAACAGCACCACGGCCGCACCGTCCACCTCGCCCGCGTACAGCAGCCGGGGCGGCTGGGCGGGCGGCACGGAGAGCGTCCCGGGCGATGTGGAGACGTGGACGCTGCGCGGCGTGTGCCCCCAGGCATGCAGCGCCCGGCCGAGCAGATCCCGGTCCTGGGTACGGTCGCCGCGGGCCGGCCACGCGGTGAAGTCGACGCGCGAGGTGTCCGCCCATTCCGTGGCAGCCGTACGCAGCAGCGCTGCCGGATCGACGGCGACGGACCCGGCCCGGGCAGGGCCGCCCGGACCGTTCTCCGCGGCCAGGACGGCCAGACCGCCCGCCATCACGCACAGCGCGGCAGCGGAGGCCACCGCCCGCAACCGGTGCCTGCGCCGCAACAGATCGCTGGGGCGGGTCTGGAGCGAGCACGGGTCGAACTCGGCGGACCGCAGCAGCGATTCGGTCCGCGGCCGGTCGGCGGACTCCAGCCGTCCGGCCGCACGTACCGCGCCCGCCGCATCGCTCGCCCCCGCCCGGGCGAGCAGCACCGTCGCCTCGAGGTCGGTCAGCTCCTCCAGCAGCCGCAGCGTGAACGCCGCCCGCACGGCAGCGGACACCGTGGAAAGTGTCCGGTCCAGGGCCAGTTCCTCCGCGCCACCGGCGCGCGGGAAGAGCCGCAGCCCCCGGACGAAGGGGAGCGCGGGGCGCAGCGAGGCCGGTGCCGGGATCCGCGCTGGCCACCAGCGGGGCCGCCGCTCGTACGCCAGCGCGGTACGCAGCACGCGCAGCCGCACCCAGGCGTATGCGGAGGTGGCGCCGTGCGCCGCGGCGGGGTTCCTCGGGGACGGCACGCTCCGCCCCTGTGCCGGGACCCGGGTCCGGAGCGGTTCGGGAGGTCCTGCGGCGGCGGCCCGCCGACCGGGCAGGGCGCGCTGGACGGCCGCATGGGCGGCGAGAACCCGTCGGTGCCGGCCGAGCGACGGCGGCAGAACGAGGTAGGCGAGCCGGACGAGACGCGCGTAGTGTTCCACGAGCGCGGCTTCGGCCTGCTGGACGCCGGGGCGTTCGCTGCCGCGGGTGGAGCGCTGCCGGGATGGGGGGGATCGGCATGGGATCGGTGCCTTCCGAGCCGTTGGCGATAACCGTCGTACCGACAAACGAGTCGATCGTGTGACGGTCACATCGGGCGCAGGTCCAAGGCGCGACTGCCTGGCTGTCACGTCGGCTGCACGGCCGAGGCGGCAGCCGCGTACCGAGGGAGTCACGGCCTCCCAATCCCCGTCGTAGGGGAGGCCGTTACGGCCGCACCGTGACCTCGAGCAGACCGTCCAGCACCCGGCCGAACAGCCGGCGGCCCGTTGCCGCGATCAGCGGATCGCCCCATTGCGGCAGCAGCCGGATACGGAGTTCCTCCACCCACACGACATGGGATCCGGACTCCGTCGGATACACATCGATCGACGCCCGGCCCAGCACCACCGAACCGCGCTTCTCCAGCCGGCAGAGCCCGGCTCGCCCGGTCACCGGCGGCATCCAGCGCACCACTTCCATCGGATCGTCGAACGCCAGCGGCCCCACACCCGTGCGAGCCACGAAGACGGTCCCGATTCTGGTGGGCAGTCCGGTCGGGACGGTGATCCGGGTCATCGGGACGTGTGCGCAGTGCCGTTCCCAGTCGGTCACCCGGCGCCAGGACTCGGCGGCGGGGAGGGCGGTGAATCGTTCGATCCGGAATACGGCCACAGCAGGATCCTAGGACGTCCCGGCCGCGGCGCGAGCCGAGCGGAACCTCTGGCTCGCCCCCGGGATCCCCGTTTCCTCAGCCCTCGGAGAGGTCGCCGGCCGCGGTCTCGCCCGCCACCACCAGGCCCGGCAGATGTTCCTTGATCTCCTCGCGGGCGCCCGCGGACAGGCCGGAATCCGTGATGAAGGTGTCCACCTGCTCCAGCGTCGCGAACGAACTCAGGCCCACCGTGCCCCACTTGGTGTGATCGGCGACCACCACCACCCGCCGCGCCGACTGCACGAAGCGCCGATTGGTCTCCGCCTCCGCCAGATTCGGTGTCGAGAGCCCGGCGTCGACCGAGATGCCGTGCACCCCGAGGAACAGCACATCGAAGTGGAGCGAACCGATCGCCTGATCCGCGACCGGGCCGACCAGAGAGTCGGACGGAGTCCGTACCCCACCGGTGAGCACCACCGTGGCGGCCCCGGCCCGTGGGCCGCCCGTCGACCGCTGCGCGGCATGGAACACTTCGGCGACCCGCACCGAGTTCGTCACCACCGTCAACTCCGGTACGTCCAGCAGGTGCTGGGCCAGCGCATAGGTGGTCGTGCCACCGGAGAGCGCGATCGCACTGCCGGGAACGGCCATCGCCGCGGCGGCCCGCGCGATGTCCTCCTTGGCGGTCAGCTCCAGCGTCGACTTGGCCTCGAAACCGGGCTCGTGCGTACTCGCCTCGACGACTGGCACAGCGCCGCCGTGCACCTTCTCGATGACACCCTGACGGGCCAGTGCGTCCAGGTCCCGGCGCACGGTCATGTCGGAGACGCTCAGCTTGCGGGTCAGCTCATTGACCCTGACCCCGCCGCGTCGGCGCACCTCGTCGAGGATCAGTGCACGCCGCTGCTCCGCGAGGAGATTCTGATTCTCACTCAACGCCGGGTCCGGTCCTTCCCTCGGTTTTCCGTACAGCAGCCCGTCGGTTCGACAATCTGTCGGACGGGCTCATCCTGCCACGCAGCTTCGTCCGGCGCTGCACCGGGGAGATTTGTGATCCGGGTACCGGCGCGGCCCGGGTTCCGGGATTCTGGTGACTACGCATCAGTACGCGGGCCGGAACGCCGCGACAGCAAGAGAGCGAGTCATTCACGTGCCCCCTGTCACCGAGGCCCCGCACAGCACGGGGGCCGCGCTGGAACTCCTGGTCCATGGCGTCGGTGGAGCCACCCCCCAGTCGATGCTGGGGGATCCGCGCATCGCCCGGGTCACCGGCGATGCGACGGCTGCCATATTCCGGCGCTCAGGGGACGTCGACGCCGAGCAGCACCCGGAGCGGTACCGGGACCGGCCCATCGAGGAGGCGTACTGCTGGTCCAATCTCACCTCCGGCAACGGCTCGCGCGCGCTGTGGCTGCTGCTGCTCCCCTTCATGGTCGTCAACCTGGCCCACTGGATGCGGCCCACGGCCAGACGTCGCACCCGCGCGGTCCGGCTGTACGGCGTGCTCGTGCGCCTCGTCGCCCTCAGCCTGACCGTCCTGCTGACGGCCGCGGCGTGCGAGGTCGCCCTGGATCTGGTGGCATGGCAGTGCGCGGGTGTACCGGAGTGCTCGAACCAACGGTCCTGGCTCGGCTTCCTGTCGACGGCGCAGGACGGCTGGTGGTCGCAGCCGGGGCGGCGGCTCGCGCTGGCGGCTCTGGTGCCCACGGTGCTGGTGGGGCTGCTCTGGTTCCTCTCCAACCGGACCTGGAGCGCCTACGAGTCACAGCGACCGCTCACCGGGGCGGAAGCGGACGACGACGTCCTCGACAACGGGAGCGAGGCCACCCCCACCACCGAGGGCCCTGACGCCGGAACCCCTGACGCCGGAACCCCCGCCGCCGGAGCCCCCGTCGGCCGCCCCGCCCTCGGCCGCCCCGGATTCTGGTACGGCCGGCGGCTCGTCGCCCGGTTGCGGGCCGCGCACACCGCCGCCGGGTTCCTGACCGTGGCGGCCTCCGTCGCGGGTGCCGCGGCCCGTCACGACCGCGCTGTCACCAGCCCCGTACCCGAGTTCCTGGGGCAGCTGATCGAGGCGATGCTCGTGCTGGGCACGCTCGTCGTGCTCTGGGTGGTCTGCAGCCGCGGTCGCAGCGAGCGGCGGCTCGACAACCGGCTCGACGGCGCCGTCATCACCTGGCTGCCCGGCACCGCCCTCGCCGTGCTTGTCGTCACCGCGGTGTACGCAGCCTGGTCCCGTCCCGGCTGGGTCTCCGCGGGCACGCTCCCCGGAGACGTCACCTTCCGCGTCCTCACCGTCGGCCAGGGCATGCTCGTGGTTGCTCTCGCGGCGGTCGCGCTCGGCCTGTACCGCCGGACGCCCGAGCCCCGTACGGTCATGTACGGACTCGGCGGCCCCGCAGTCGCGATGCTCGCCTGCGCCCTCGGCGGCGTCATGTCCGGCGGGGTCGCCCAGCGCGTTGCCGACTGGCTCGACGGACCGGGAACTCCCGGCATGGGCCGGGGCTCCCTCATCGACGGGCCGCCGGTACTGCTGAGCTGGCAGGCCTCGGTCATCCCGGTACTCCTGGCCCTGCTGCTGATTCCCGCCGTCGTGCTGGGCGTACGCACCTGGCTCGCCGCCCGCGCCATGGAACCCGAGGTCAACAGGGAGTACGGGGAGAAGCGGTTGGACGCCGCCCGTACCCGGCAGATCGCCAGGACCCGGGCCCTGGCTGCGCTCACCGATTCCGCGCCCTGGCTTCTCGGGCTGGTCTCCGGCGCCACCCTGCTGCTCGGCGCGGGAGCGGTCGCCGGGGCGTGGCTGAGCGGGGAGGTGCCGGGGCTGGCCCTGGACGGTGCCGGCCCGTTCATCGAGTCGGTCGCGGAAGCCGCCCAGTCGACCGGCTCCTGGATGATCGGCTTCGGCTTCATCGTCTTTGTGACCTGCGGCCGGCGCGCCTACCGGGACGCCTCCACCCGGCGCACCATCGGTATCCTGTGGGACGTCGGTACGTTCTGGCCGCGCGCCGCCCACCCCTTCGCGCCCCCCTGCTACGCCGAGCGCGCCGTCCCCGACCTGGCCTCCCGGATGGCCGGCTGGACCGGCCGCACCCGCGGCAGGCTCGTCATCTCCGGGCATTCCCAGGGCAGCGTCCTCGCGGCGTCCGCCGTCTGGCAGCTGCCGGCCGGGGCCCGGAAACGGGTTGCGCTGCTCACCTACGGTTCGCCGATCGAGCGGCTGTACGGCCGCTGGTTCCCGGCCTACTTCGGTCCCGGACCGTTGCATGGACTGCATCGGTCCGTGCGCTGCTGGCGCAACCTGTGGCGGGCCACCGACCCGATCGGTGGCCGGGTCCGGCTCGACGTGGGTGCCGGCCCCGAAGTGGACCGTGGGCCTCTGCGGGACCCGCTGGTCTACGGGCGTACGCCGGAGCACCCGCTGCCCGAACCGGTGCTGGGCCACTCGGACTACCAGGCCGACCCGGTCTTCGCCGAGGAACGGGCGGCGCTGCTCGTCCGGCTCGGGCCCGTGCTGCCCCGCCAGGCCGACGGGGGCTCCGGGGAGACTCAGGGGAGCTCCGGCAGGTCCTCCGGGTAGAGCAGGGTGAGGTCGTCCGTGCTCGCCTCGGCGAGCTGGGCGACCCGGCCGGCATGCCGCTCGACCATTGCCTCGAAGGTCTGGCGGGCGGTCCGGCCGTTGCCGAACGCCGGGCCCTTGGGCAGCTCGGTGAAGTACTTCAGCAGCACCTCTCCGGTGCCCTCGGCGAGGCTGTACTCGTGCTCCTCGGCCTGCTGTTCGACGATCCGCAGCAGTTCGGCGGGCTCGTAGTCGTTGAAGGTGATGGTCCGTGAGAAACGGGACGCCACACCGGGGTTGACGGTGAGGAACCGCTCCATCTCGTGGGTGTAACCGGCGACGATCACGACCACCGCGTCCCGGTGGTCCTCCATCAGCTTCACGAGCGTGTCGATCGCCTCCCGGCCGAAGTCCCGACCGGAGTCCTCGGGCGACAGCGCGTACGCCTCGTCGACGAACAGCACGCCGCCGCGCGCCCGCTCGAACGCCTCCTGGGTACGGATGGCGGTCGAGCCGATGTGCTCGCCGACCAGATCGACCCGGGACACCTCGACAAGATGCCCCCGCTCCAGCACCCCGAGCGAGGCCAGGATCTCGCCGTACAGGCGGGCCACGGTCGTCTTGCCGGTGCCGGGGGAGCCGGTGAAGACGAGGTGGCGTCGCACCGACGCGGCCTTCAGCCCCGCCTCCAGGCGGCGGCGGCCCACCTCGATCATGTCGGTGAGTGCACGTACCTCGCGCTTGACGCTGTCCAGGCCGACCAGCGCGTCCAGTTCACCGAGAACGGCGCCCGAGGTACGTACCGGCTCGGCGGGTGCCTCGACGGCGATGGGCAGGGCCGGGCGCTGCGCGGGCACCGCACCGAGCAGCCCGGGGGCCGACTGGTTGGCCGTCAGCACCGTGGGCGGCGGGGGAGTGGCGGTGCGCAGTGCGCTCTCGTCGCTGGTGCAGTCCTCGACGACCGGGCCCGTTCCCTGCCCTTCGCCGTGCGAGCCGCCCTCGGCGAACTCGTAGCCACCGCGCGCGCACCGCTCGGCACGGCACCGGGTCAGCGTCGTACGGCAGCCGTCCATCACATGGAAGCCGTACCCGTCACTGCCGGTGACCCGGCAGCTGTCGAAGGTGCCGCGTCCCTCGGCGGAGACGTAGAAACCGGCCTCGGCGGGCGAGGTGACCGTGCAGCGCTCGATGGTCGGGTCGGCGCCCTTGGTGACGATGACCCCGGTCTGCGCCGTGTCGATGGTGCAGTTGTTCAGCGTGCCGCCGCTGCCGTGGTCACGGAACCAGGCGCCGGTGGACGCCTCCCGGATCCGGCAGTCGTCGAGCTGTGCGGTCGCCCCGTCGCTCACCGACACCGCCGTATTGCGGATCTGGGTGAGATCGCTGTCGACGACATCGGCGCGCGAGCCCCGGTCTAGGACGAAGATCGCGTCCGGCACGTCATGGACGCGGCAGGAGTCCAGTATCACGGTGGCGCCGTCGCTCACCCAGACCGCCGGGTAGTCTCCCGTACTGTCGTGGATCTCGCACTGGTTGGCGTCGACCCGGGTGCCCGGGTCCCACACCGACAGGCCGTTGCGTCCGAAGCGGCGGACCGTGGAACGGGTCAGGGTGAGGACCGAACGGGAGCGCAGATCCACCGCGTTCTCCGGGATGTCATGGATGTCGCAGTCGGCGAGCGTCAGCACCGCGTCCGTGTCGAGCGTGACCCCGTCCGCCGAAGTGCGGTGCACCGTGCAGTCGGTGAGGTGCGCGGAGGCGCGGGCGGTGACCTGTATGCCGCTGCCCTTGATCTCGTACACCTCGCAGCCGACGGCCTCCAGCGCGCTGCCCTCACCGGTGATGCTCAGTCCGGCGCCCGAGGAGTGATGGATCCGGCAGTGATCCAGCCGCGGATGCGCACCGTCGCGCACCGAGACCCCGGACTGCCCGGCCGACACGATCTCGCACTCCTCGAACACCCCGCCCGCGCCGTCGAGCACGGCGATGCCGACCCCGGCCGGATTGTCGACCGTGCAGCGGCGCACGCTCGGCCGGGCCGCACCCCGCACCTCTATCCCGGCTGCCGACCGCGTCACGATCCGCAGATCCGCCAGCTCCGGGGCGCCGTCCTCGATGAGCAGGGCGGGGGCCGCCGAGTCCTGGCCCTCCACATACAGATCCTGGACGACGGCGGAGGCACGCACCGTCAGCGGTACGCCGTCGACCGGCGCGATCCGGACGGAGCCGACGGAGCCCTCGGGACCACGCAGGGTCACCGCGCGGTGCAGGACGAGATTCTCCCGGTAGGTGCCCGGCGCGACGGTGAGGACATCACCGTCCGCCGCCGCCTCAAGGGCTGCGGTGAGTGAGGCGTATTCGCCAGTGCGGCGCCGCCACCGCGATGTGCCGGTGTGCGTCACCTGGACCGTGCCCTGTGCCATGGCGCTGTTGTGCCCCCACCTCGTGCGTGTCCGATGCTCGTGCGGCCGGCCTTGCGGCAGGGGTCGTCACGGGTCCGTCCGCCGAAGAGGTGAGCGGACCGGTCCACCGTAGCGCGCGCGGAGGGCGGGAGTTGACGGGATCCCAGCTCATCAGCTGCCGGTGCCCGTCCTGCCCCAGTCCGGACCGGCCTCGGCCCACGCTTGGTCGAGCCGCGCGTACCGCCATTGCACCATGCGCCATACGATCAGGCGTCGCCCGCCCTCGATCAGTGCGATGCCCAGCAGCATCGCCCCGAATCCGGCCAGTGCCGCATGGGTGTGGGCCGTCGGCACATCCATCGGGGGCAGCGCCGGGCGTCCGTCCAGGTCGGTCCAGATCCGCACCCGGGAGCCGGGATCGGTGATCTTCGAAGAGGTCGCGACCCTTCCGCTGCGGGCTGTGCCGTCCGGGGCCTTCCATCGCGCCACCACCGACGTCTGCGTCGTGCGCTCCGAGGACGCCTCGGGCTCGGAGACCAGACGCGGTGCCCCCGACACCGGGCGCACCACAACCGCCGTCGTGGCATGCCGCTGCGCCTGCTGGAGCCGTACCGACTCCTGCAGGACGTCGTCCATGAGTGACCCGCACAGCCACCCGAGCGCAGGCGCCGCCACCGCCATCAACAGCAGTGCCACCAGAGCCACCCATGCCTCGCGCCGGTCTGTGGCGCGGCGCAGGGGATTGTGCCGCCAACGCCATACTCCCGATACCGCTCGCACAGTCCCGCACCCCCTTCCGTATCCGTCATATCCCGATACGGCACAGCCTGCGCGCCGAGCAGACGAAGAGAGAGCTACCTCACCCCGTCCAACGCGCGGGCCGGTCCCACGAGTTCCCGCAACGCCACGGGAACCGTGCGTCCGGGCTCGGGCACCTCGACGGTCAGCGGCGCGCTCCCCGGCGCCGACAGACCGATGCCGCCCCCGGGAAGCGGCACGGCGGAGAGACCAGCGCCATGCGCGGCTGCTGCCGCTGTGTGACAGTCCGGCCCGTGGTGTCGACCAGCATCCACCGGCGGTCGCCGTCGAGTCCCCATGGCTCGACGGCGGCCTCGCCGGGCTCGTATCCGGCCGGCGACTTGACCGGATGAATGTGTACGGCGCGCAGCACGGGAGGGCGCATGCCTTCACCCTGCCGGTCCGTCCCGGGCCCGCCCTTCGGATCGGACCCGGGACGGACCGCGGCCGTGTGCAGCGGGTTCCGCAGCGGCTCAGTACCCCCGGCCCTGGTACGGGCGGTTGTACGGATCCTCGTACGGTGAGGGCGCGGGTACGGGCCGCGGCGACGCCGGACGCATCGACTCGTACCCCGTGCCCGGCGCCGGGCGCGGCTGCTGGGGCTGAGGTGGCTGGTAGCCGCCCCGCATGCCGGTCGGCTGCTGCGGGATGTACGGCGCGGGAGCTTGCTGCAGATGAGCCGGCTGCATCGGCGCGTAGTTCTGCTGCGGTGCGGCCATCTGCTGCGGGTAGCCGTACGACGGGTTCGGCTGGGAAGGCGCCGCGGGAAGCGCCGGCAGCGCCGACGGGAGCGCCGGCAGGTAGCTGTTTCCGGTGTCGTAGGAGGACGGCACTCGGATCGGGGCAATCTGAGGCGTACCCCGCTCCGCGACCAAGGAGTCGTAGATCGGAGTGTCGGGGAACGACGGTGCGGCGTAGTAGCCGCCGCCGTAGGTGGAGCGGGGGGAGGTCATGACACCTAAGTTAAGCCCACGATGTGCTGGTTGGGGAGTCCCAATCCTAGGGTCATATGTTTTACGCTGGTTCTGCCCGCCTGACCTGCTAAAACATCGTTAAAGCTACCGTTGGCAGCGGGGGCTTTTCCATTGGAGGGCCGCATGACCAACGAGAAGTGGCGGATGGGCTGCAAAGGCCGACACCCGCGTGGCACTCGCCAGGACGGAGGGCTTCGACCCCGAGCGCTTGGAACCTTACGACTGTCAGGAGATCGCCGACGGGAACCGCGGCCTGCCGGTCGCCACCGCCGACAGCACGCTCGGTGACTACTGGGCCTATTGGCTCGGCGGCGTCGCCGCCCACCGGGTTCGGGAGAACATCCATCCACGCTACGCCGCCTGCGTCTGTCTCCACCTCATCTCCAACCTCGGCACCAAGAAGGTCGCCCGAGTCACGGTCAAGGACGTACGCACCTTCCTCGACCGGCTCCACACCACCTGCCGGTGCTGCGCCCAGGGCCTGGACACCGAACGGAAGAGGTGCCGCGCGATCGGCCAGTGCTCCTGACAAATAAGGGCCCTGACCTCACCTTTCCCTGACGCCGGTGGTCCCGCCGAAATGGACGGGACGCTGGGGCCGGGCGTGGGCGGGGCCGCCGGACCGGCTCCCTGTACGCCGCCGCGGCGACATCCGTGGTTTCCGGTCAGTTCTCCGATCACTCGTCATCGCACGCCGTCGCCTGTGATGATGTGGATCAGGAGAGTGACCGGTGAGGTCATGAGATCCGGGGGATCGATGAGTACTACGACGTCGGCGCTGATACGGCTGAAGTCCGCACAGAAGAGCGCGAAGGGCGTATCGCTGTATTCGCGGTTCGTGAACCGGCCCGCGGGCCGGTATCTGGCCGCCGGGGCGTACCGGCTCGGCCTGACGCCCAATCATGTCACCGCGATCAGCGCGGCGTTCAGCTTCGCGGCCGTCGCGGTGACGGCACTCGCAGCGCCCACCTGGGCCGTGGGCCTCGTGGTGTGGCTCGGGCTCGCGGTCGGGTTTGCCTTCGACTCCGCCGACGGGCAGCTCGCCCGGCTGCGCGGCGGCGGCTGCGCGGTGGGTGAATGGCTCGACCATGTGGTCGACTGCGCCAAGATCACCGCACTGCACACCACCGTGCTGATCTCCTTCTACCGCCACCCCGATCACTTCGGGACCGAGGCCGACGGCTGGCTGCTGGTGCCGCTCGGCTTCCAACTCGCCGCCGTCGTCACGTTCTTCGGTGGACTGCTCACCGAGCAGCTCAAGCCCAAGGCAGCCCCGGGCGACCGCGCCGCGCCCTCCACAGCACGCGCGGTGGCGCTGCTTCCGGTCGACCACGGGGTGTTCTGCCTCGTGTTCCTGCTGCTCGGCGGCGGCGGCGCCTTCCGCTGGGCCTACACCGTCCTCGCCGTCGCCGCCGCGCTCTTCCTCGTCGCCTTCCTCACCAAGTGGTTCCGTGAGCTGTCCGCAGTTCGTCGGTGAACCGCGTCCCGTCGAGGGCGTCGAGGGCACGCCGCAGCTGGGTGCTCGACGTGTGCACGGTGTACGGGAAGTAGACGACGTCCACGCCCACCGTGGCGAAGTCCCGCTCCAGCCGTTCCCCCTTCGGCGTCTCCCGCCAGTCGTCGCCCTTGAACAGCACGTCGAAGCGGACCTGCTTCCACGTCTCCAGCTTGTCCGGCACGGTCTCGACGAACGCGGCGTCCACGTACCGGATGCTGCGGACGATCTCCAGCCGCTCGACGAGCGGGATCATCGGCTCTCTGCCCTTGGCCCGTTCGGCCATATCATCCGAGACCACGCCTGCCACCAGGTAGTCGCACTGGGCACGCGCGTGGCGCAGGATGTTCAAGTGCCCGATGTGGAAGAGATCGTAGGCGCCCGGCGCGTAGCCCACGCGATACGGCTTGCTCGATGGCACAGATGCCCCCCTCGTTCGATGGTGTCCCCCTGTGCACACCCCTTTGCGGTGGATGCGCGGACTTTGACGATAGCGTTCATGCTCAGTGCGGGAGGGGTGAACAATTAGGGTGCGTCCTGGTTCACTTCTGCCAGTGCGTGGGACCGGGGGACCCGTAAGGCGTGGACGCACAGGGGAGGCCGCCGAGGCGGCCGGGGGGAAAGGTTTCGTCCGGTGACAGAGACCCGCAACGAGCGTCGCGATCGGGACGGGAACGGGGCTACGCGCACAGCCGGCCCCGTGCCGCGGCAGCGCACCACCGAGCCGGATGTCGCCGCGCTCGCCGGCGAGGAGGGCGAGTTCGCCTCGTCCGGACGCCGGCTGCTCGTGGTGTCCACCAATTACGCGCCCGAGCACACCGGTATCGGCCCCTACGCCACCGGCATCGCCGAGCACTGGGCGAGCCGCGGGCACGACACGCACGTCCTCGCCGGGCTCCCCCACTACCCGTCCTGGCGCCTGGACCCCGCCTACCGCGGGGTGTGGCGGGCCGCCGAGCGGCGTGCCGGAGTCACCGTGCACCGTCGTCGGCACAGTGTCCCCCCGCGCCAGAGCGCCGTGCGCAGAGCCCTGTTCGAGGGGTCAATCCTCGCCCACGGTCTCGTCGCACCGCCCCGCACCGGTCGCGTCGACGCCGTGCTCGCCCAACTGCCCAGCCTTGCCGGCGGAGTGCTCGGCGCCCGTATCGCCGCCCGGCACCTTGCCCCGTACGTGCCGGTCGTGCAGGACCTCATGGGCGCCGCCGCCGCGCAGTCCGGCATCCAGGGGGGTGGCCGCGCCGCCGATCTGGCCGAGCGCGCGGAGGCATGGGTGCTACGGCGTGCCACCCTCGTCGGTGTCATCCATGAGACGTTCGTCGAACGGGTGCGGGCCATGGGCGTCGACCCCGGACGTATCCGCATGGTCCCCAACTGGTCGCACATACAGGCCCCTTCGGCACCCCGCGCGCAGACCCGGGAGCGCCTCGGCTGGCGGCCGGAGCAGACCGTGGTCCTGCACTCCGGGAACATGGGACTCAAGCAGGGGCTCGACGTGTTGGTGGAGGCGGCCCGCCGTGCTCCCGCCACCCGGGTCGTGCTGATGGGCGACGGCAATCAGCGCGAGCACCTCGTCCGCCGCGCCGAAGGGCTGCCCAACCTGGAGTTCCTGCCTCCGGTGGCGGACGCCGACTTCCCCGACGTGCTGGCCGCGGCCGATGTGCTCGCCGTGACCCAGCGTGCCTCGGTCCTCGACATGAGCGTCCCCTCCAAGCTCACCTCCTATTTCGCGGCGGGCCGCCCCGTGGTCGCCTCCGTCGCCGCCGAGGGCGGAACGGCCCGCGAGGTGCTGCGCTCCGGTGCCGGAATGCTTGCGGAACCGGAGAACCCTGATCAGTTCTTGTCAGCGGTGCGTAGACTCGCCGAAGATCCGAAGATGGCCGACGAGTTGGGCGCGGCGGGTCCGCGCCATGTAGCGGCCCATCTGTCACGGGAGGCGGGTCTCGCGCGCATCGACGCGCTGATCGACGAGGCAATGGGGGGACTTGGAAGGTGAACGAGACACACGTTCCCGTCCGGGGGGAGGACGAGCCGGAGCAGTTGCGTGAGCAGTTCCGCCAACTCCTGCGCTACCGGTGGCTGCTAGGCGGCGGTGTCGGCATCGGACTACTGGCCGGCGCCTGGCTCGGCGTCACCGGCGCCGACAGCTACGCCGCCACCACCGACATCGTGCTCCGCGCCCCCACCAGCGACCCCTTCGCGCCGACGCTCGCCAGCGACAAGGCGCTCAACATGGGGTCCGAGCGGCAGACGGCCCTCAGCCGATCGGTCGCGCAAGGCGCCGCGAAGCAGCTCAAGATGAGCGCGGACGAGGTGGACCAGCTCCAGAGCGGGCTCCAGGTCACCAACCCGCCGCAGACCCTCGTGCTGCACTTCACGTACAACGCGTCCGACCCGAAGGAGGCGGCGCGCCGCGCCAACGCCCTCACCGCGTCGTACATCGACATGCGCAAGGACCAGTGGGAGTCCGTCCGCGACTCGATGCTCAAGAGCCTGCAGGACCAGCTCCATCCGGTCGCCAAGCAGAACGACGAGCTCTCCCGGCAGATCAAGCAGCTTCCCAACGGATCCGCCGCGGACTCCGCCTACGCGGTGCAGGCCAACCTGCTCAACCGCATCACCGACCTCCGCAGCAAGATCACCAGCCTGAACGCGCTCGACATGACGCCCGGCAACGTGATCCGCAACGCCACGGTCCCCTCCTCGTCCGACGGGCCCGGCCTACCGCTGTCGCTCGGCCTCGGCGGCCTCGTCGGCGTCGGTCTCGGCCTGCTCGGCGCCTGGGTGCGGCTCGTCTTCGACCCGGCGCCTCGCTCGGCCGGTGACGTCGCCCGCGCCGTCCGCGGCCCCGTCCTCGGCGCGCTGCCCCGCGGCTCGGCGGGAACCCTGGTGGTCGGCCACACCGACTCCCGGGCAGCCGAGGAGTACCGCTCGATCGCCTTCCGCCTCGCCTACGACGAGCGCTTCGCCGACCGGCGCCGACTACTCGTCGTCGCCCCGCGCGGCTCCATGGAGTCGAGTGTCGCCGTCGCGGTCAACCTCGCCGCCTCGTTCGCCGAGACCGGCAAGAACGTCCTGCTGGTGGAGGCCGACCTGCGCACCCCGTCGCTCTCCGAGCGGCTCGACGTGTCCGCCGCCTCCCGGCCCCGCTGGAGCCGTACCGGCGAGCACGCCGAGGGCGAGTGGCCGAGCCGAGGCCAACTCCTCTTCGACGCGGGCGAGTCAGGAGCCTTCAGGCTCGTCCCCGGCGAACGCGTGCGCAACGTACCGCGCGCGCTGACCTCCGCCCGGACCACCCGGCTGATCGCCGAGGCCGACGATCCGGACGCCACCGTCGTGGTCGTGGCCCCGCCCGTCCTCGCGTACGCCGACGCCCTCGCGCTCGTCGACCGGGTCGACGGCGTGCTCATCGTCTGCGACCCGCGGACCGTGCACCGCGCCGACCTGATGCGTATCCGCGAACTGATCGTCGGTGCCGGCGGTACCGTCCTCGGCGCGGTGACGCACTCCGACTCCAAGAGGGTCCGGACGCCCGCCGCCCGCCGTGGCAGCAGACGCCGGGCGCCCAAGAGCAAGCCGGCCCCCACTCCCGAGCCGAGCAACACCCCCGAACCCGAGCGGCACTTCGACGGCGACGGCAGCGACACGGTCGCGCTGCGCACCGTCCGCTCGGGGGACCGGTGACCGTCCCGGAGGAAAAGCCGCCGTCCGAGAGGCCGTCCGACCCGCCGCGCACCCCGCGGCGGTCGGCGGCCGCCCTCGCCGCGGTGCTCGACCAGGCGGCGTCCAGCCTCACCAACATCGCCGTGCTGGTGATCGCCGCCCGCGTCTCCACCGTGCACGGCTTCGCCACCTTCTCGATGGTGTACCTCACCTTCACGGTGCTGCTCGGCCTCAACGTGGCATACGTCGGCCAGGCCGTCGTCCTCACCCGGGGCGACACCGGCGCCGCCTGCCGGTCCGCGATCGCCTTCACCTCCCTCGCCTCCACCGTCGTCGGGGTCCTGCTCGCCGCCGTCGGAGCCGTCACCGGCGGCTGGGCCGGACCCGGCGGAGCCTTCCTCGCCCTCGGGCTCGTGCTGCCCCTGGTCCTCGTGCAGGACGGGCTGCGGTACGCGTTCTCCACCCTGCGGCGCCCCGGCCTGGCCCTGGCCGCCGACACCCTGCGTCTGGTGTGCGTGGTGCCCGCGCTGCTGCTCCAGCCCCGGCACGCCGCGCCCGGACTCCTCGTGGCGGTGTGGGGCGTGTCGGCCGTCCCGGCGCTGCTGCTCGGCCTGCGCCTGCTGTGGCCCCATGTCCGCGGCTCGCGGGCGGACCTGCGGCCCTACGTGCGCCGGGGCCACCTCGGACAGCGCTTCGTCGTGGAGTTCGCCGTCGGCAACGCCTCCAGCCAGCTCGCCGTGCTCGGCCTCGGCCTGTTCGCCGCCCCGCTCGCGGTCGGCGCCCTGCGCGGCGCCACCACGCTCTTCGGGCCGCTCAACGTCCTGTTCAACTCGGTCAACGCCTTCGGGCCGCCGCTGCTCAACCGCCTCGGCGGCCGTCGCGCCACCATCCGCGCCGCCGCGCTGCTCGGCCTCGTGCTCAGCGCCGTCGGCCTCGCCTGGGGGCTCGTGCTGTACGCCCTTCCCGACCACGTTGGACGCCAACTCCTCGGCGCCACGTGGCAGTTGGCCGCCGCTCTGTTGCCCGCCTCGGGCGCCCAGTACGCGGTGATGGGCCTGGGCACCTGCGCCCTCGTGACCCTGCGCGTGCTCAGGCCGCGCGCCACCCTGTCGGTGCAGGTGGTGTTCTCGCTGCTCTCGGTCGTCCTCATGCTCGCCGGATACTCGCTGACCGGCTCGGCGCTCGGAGCGGCCTGGGGTCTGGCCGCGGGCTCCGCACTGAAGGCGGTGGCGGCCTGGACCCGGGTCGCGCGCCTGCGGGTGGAGGAGGCGACCCCGACGGCGGCGGTACCGGCGGTCCCCGCGAACTGAGCGTCACCGCGTGGGGGAGTGGAGCGCACGGCGCGCGGCCGCTCCCCAGGGCCTCGGCCCTCCGGTCAGCGCAGCCCCGGCGCCCGGTCCTGGCGGAACGTGGTGATCAGGGCGATGCAGAACGCCGCGATGGCCACGCGCCCTGATGCCTGGAGCAGGGGGCCCCGCAGCAGGATGAACGAGTAGCCGGCGACCAGCGGGACGGCCAGGGCGATCAGGCTGCCCGGCCGGGCACTGCGCACCGCACGGCGGGCGTAGCGCCGGTCGACCCGTGCCGCCGCGTATCCCATTGCCACGAACCCCGCCACCATCCCGACCGGGCCGAAGTCGATCCACAGCTCGGCCCACACCGGCGACGAGAGGTTCGTGTTCGTCGCGCCCATCCACTGGCCGACCATGACCCCGGTGTCCATCGGCTTGTCGGGCCACACCGAGCGGGGGACCGCGAACAACACCGAGCCGGCCATCTGGCGGCCGAAGGTGTGGCCGCTGCCCGACCGGACGTACGTGATGGTGTTGGCGAACATGCCGACCTGGTCGTAGTCCTTGAGGGCCAGCGGCTCCAGCGGCGAAGTGGTCTGCACCGGGCGGTAGTTTGCGTCGTCGTAGCGGAAGCGGTCCGCGAACGGGAAGACGACCAGCGCCACGATCACGCCCAGGCTGAGCGCGGCCCGGTAGAAGGCCGCGCTCACCGGGAAGACGGTGAACAGCAGCGAGAAGAGGACGGTGAGGAACCAGAAACGCGGGTTGGAGATCGGGTTGTTGACCACCGCGTTCAGCGCGGCCAGCGCCCCCCAGACCGCGATGATCACCACGGAACGGCGGGCCCGCCGCGAGGTCACCAGCCAGCGCGTGTACGCCAGCCAGGCGATGAGGGCGGGCACGGTGCCGAAGCCACGCACGATGGCTTGCCCGGCCTGCGAGTCCGCCTGGGAGAGCCCGGCCTCCTGGACACTGCTGATGATCTCCTGGCGGCTCGTGAAGAAGACCGCGGGACCGCCCAGCTTGACGACGAGGAGCGACGAGCCGAGGAAGGCGAGGAGGGTCAGCAGGTACAGGCGGCGGCGGTGCACCAGCGCCGACCGCAGCTTGTCCTCCCGCCTCCGCTCGGGCCGCTGGCGTGCCAGCAGGGTGCCGATGTCGAACGCGACACAGCCGATCAGGACGAGCGCGACCGCCTCCGTCAGATCGGTGCGCGCACCCACCATGGGGGTCGGCGTACGGCCGAGTACGGCCTGCGCGAGCGGTGCCACGCCCATCGCCATGTAGACGAACAGCCAGAACGAACCGGTGAGCAGCTTGCGCCGGCTGGAGAGGATCATCGCCGAGAGCCGGATGCCGGCGTACATGGTGAGCGCGAGCTGGAGCCACAGCGCCGAGTCGTGCAGACCGGTGCCGGGCTGGACCAGCACGAGCAACGGCAGGAACACCGCGAAACCGAGGACGAGCGGCACCGACAACGCGCGGGAGAGGAGCGTGCGCGGCCGGAAGGGCGGCACCGCCACCTGCCAGCCCCGCTCCGATGACCCGGGCGTACTGGTCGTGCCCCGGTCCATCTGCTGCGTCATGGCGCCCCCGCCCCGAAAGAGATCCCCGGCGCAGTCTAACGAGCCCTGGCCTGTGGTGAACGGTCAGCTACTAGAGTGTGGCGAAGTAGCTTCCGGGGAGACGCTGTTGAGGGGAATGGATCGATGCGTGATCTCCCGGCCTTCACGCTGGCCGGATACGACAAGGGGCGCGGGATACTCGTCCAGGCGCTCTGGTTCGCGGTGATGAACACGGTCTTCATGGCGTGGTTCACCCCGGCCCGGGTCAGGACGGCACTGCTGCGGGCCTTCGGCGCCGAGATCGGCACGGGGGTGCTCGTCCGGCACC
Source organism: Streptomyces sp. NPDC051286 (assembly GCF_044455345.1). NCBI lineage: Bacteria > Bacillati > Actinomycetota > Actinomycetes > Kitasatosporales > Streptomycetaceae > Streptomyces > Streptomyces sp. NPDC051286. Next base: position 28,445 of record NZ_JBITER010000063.1, read on the forward strand.
GGGTGCGCGTGCTCTGGCCGTGGAAGCTGACGGTCGGCGACCACACCTGGATCGGCGAGGGGGCGTGGATCCTCAACCTGGAGCCGGTCACCCTCGGCGCCCATGTGTGCGTGTCGCAGGAGGCCATGCTGTGCACCGGCAGCCACGACCACCGCGCCGCCGACTTCCGGTACCGCAACGCGCCGATCACCGTCGACGACGGAGCCTGGGTTGCGACCCGCGCCACCGTCCTCGCCGGGGTGAAGGTCGGCCGCTGCGCCGTCGTGGGTGCGGGCGCGGTCCTCCACAAGGACCTGCCCGAGCTGACCCTGCACACCGCCGACAACCGGCGCCGACCCGTCGAGGAGCCCGCGTGAGAGTGCTGCACGCGGTCACCCTGCACAGCCCCACCCACGCCTTCGGCGGCCCGGTCCGGGTCGCCCTCAACCTCTGCAAGGGGCTGCGGGAACGCGGGCACGACGCCCGGCTCACCGCCCTCGCCGACGGCTTCGAGGGGCCGCTACCCGAGGAGGTGGAGGGCGTGCCCGCCCGCCTCCACCAGGCCCGCAGGGTCCTGCCGTTGGGGTTCAGCGGCCTCACCTCGCCGTCCCTGCTCGCCGGCGCCCACCGTCTCGTACGGCAGGCCGACGTCGTCCATGTGCATCTGGCGCGCGACCTGGTGACCCTGCCGGTGGCGCTCGCCGCGCTGCGTGCCGGGAAGCCGCTGGTCCTCCAGACGCACGGAATGGTCGACCCGAGCGAGCGGCGCTCGGCCAGGGTTCTCGACGCGGTCGCGGTGCGGCGGGTGCTGCGCGGAGCCACCGCCGTTCTGCACCTCACCACCCGTGAACTGCGGGACCTGGAGGCCGTGGTGGGCGGGACGGGCCTCGCCCGCGCCGTCCGCCTGGTGAACGGCGTGCCCGCGCAGTCCGAGGGCCCGGCACCGGAGGGACCGCCGCGTATCCTGTACGCGGCCCGGCTCCAGGCCCGTAAGCGCCCCGTCGACCTGGTGGAGGCGGCCCCCGCGATCCTGGCCCGGCACCCCGAGGCCACGTTTGTCGTGGCGGGCCCCGACGAGGGCGAACTCGCCGCCGTGCGGCGGCGGATCGACGAACTCGGACTCGCGGCGCGGGTGAGCTGCCCGGGACCGCTCGACGGGACACGCATGACCGAGGAGCTGCGAAGGGCGCACGTGTACGTCCTGCCGTCGGTGGACGAGCCGTTCCCGATGTCGGTCCTGGAGTCGATGGCCGTGGGCACGCCGGTCGTGGTGACCGACTCCAACGGCCTGGCCCGCGACGTGGACCGGGCCGGCGCCGGCCGGGTGGTGACGGGACCCGACGGCATCGCCCCGGCGGTGCTCGACCTGCTGGACCCGGCCGCCCGGCGCGCCGCGTCGGAGGCGGCCCGCAAGCTCACCGCCGAGACGTTCGCCATGGACGCGGTCCTCGGCACCCTCCTCGACGTGTACGAGCGGGCCTAGTAGGGCTTTGTTAGGTACCCCGATTGATCATCTCCAGATAGGTTGTGATGTTCTTTCAGGTGTGACACCCGAGGAGATGGAGACGGTCCGCACGCGCTTGGAGGCGTTCGCGGAGGAGATGCTTGGTTCTCTGGCCCGGCGGGATCAGCGGGCCAAGGGCGAGCTGTACCTGCGCGGGCTGATGCTGGACGGCAAGCGCAAGTCGATGCAGCCGATGGC
>NZ_JBITER010000064.1:0-26790 GCF_044455345.1 Streptomyces sp. NPDC051286
GGGGGGGGGGGGGGGGGGGGGGCGGGGGGGGGGGGGGGGGGGGGGGGGGGGGGGGCGCCGGGGGGGGGGGGGGGGGGGGGCCCCGCCCCCCCCCCCGGGGCGGGGGGCGGGGGGGGGGGGGGGGGCCCCCCCCCCCCCCCCCCCCCCCCCCCCCTCTGCCGTGTCCGCCGCGGCACTACCGGCCGTCCAGCTCCCTCGCCGCCTCGGCCAGGTCCTTCGCCGTGTCGATGGCCCGCCAGTACGCGCCGTGCGGCAGCGGGTATCCGGCCAGCCGCCGCTCGCGGGCCAGCCGGGGGAACGTCGTCCGCTCATGGTCGCCGCGTTCCGGCAGCAGCGCCGTGAACGCCGGCGAGAAGACGTACACACCCGCGTTGATCAGATACGGCGACGGCGGCGACTCGATGAAGTCGGTGATGTGCCCGAACGCGTCCGTCTCCACGGCACCCCACGGGATACGGGGACGGGCCAGAGCCAGCGTGGCGGTCGCATCGCGCTCCGCATGGAACGCAGCCATCTCACGCAGCGAGAAACGGGTCCAGATGTCGCCGTTGGTGGCATACCAGGGCTCTGACGGATCCGGCAGCCGGGCGGCGGCGTACCTCAGGCCGCCGCCGCGGCCCAGCGGCTCCGACTCCACCACGGTGGTCACCCGGAGCGGCAGGACGGCCTCGGCGAGCCACTCCTGGAGCACCTCGGCAAGATGACCGCACGAGACGACGACATCGGTCACGCCCTCGGCGGCCAGCCAGGAAAGCTGATGGCCGATGATCGGGGTCCCGGTGCCCGGGATCTCGACCATCGGCTTGGGGCGGTCATCGGTGTACGGGCGCAGCCGCGATCCCTGGCCACCTGCCAGGATCACGGCCTGCGTCGGATACGTATGCATGCCAGGCACGATAGGCCGTGCCCGGACCGGCCCGGTCAGCTGAACTGCGCGACACCCGAGGCGAACGACGTGTCGCAGACCGGGCGGGAGAACCGGTGCGCCCGCGTCGGACCGTACTGCTCGACCGCGGCGCGGCCCAGCTCCCTGGCGATCGACATGCAGTGCCGGGCGAGCGAGGGGCGTCCCTCGACGGTGCGCTGGAGATGCGTCAGCGCGACGCCCGGGTCCTTCTCCTGAAGCTCCACGAGAAGCCGGTCGCGCAGGATGTCCCGCGGGGTGTGCGACGTGGCGTGCTTCGATACGGTCCGAGCCGACGCGGTGAGGACCTGCGACTCGGAGTTGTGCGCTGCCCACGGCACACGGGTGACCGCGAGAGTCCCGGAGAGGACCATGACGACGGGCAGGACGAGAGCGAGAGTTCGGCCGATGCGGCGCGCGGTGTGGGTCACGCAGCGAGCGTAGCGGGCAGTGATGATGTGACGACATTGCGTCACTCTCGCGGGGGATGGTTCGAGGATGCTTTTCGAATCCCGCGTTGACGACCGCCGGTGAAATGACCGAAGTACCAGGGTATTTGTCGAAGATGCCGGATGTCCGGGCTCAAACCCGTACCCGCGCTTCGGTACGCGGACGGCCCCGCACCACGAGGGGTGCGGGGCCGTCGTACGACGTGTGTGACGTCAGTCGGTGAGACGCGCACCCGTCGAGGTCGAGAACACGTGCAGCTCGTCCGGGCGCGGCACGACGTGCAGCGTGGTGCCCTTCTCCGGCACGGCGCGGCCGCCGACGCGGACGACCAGGTCCTTGTCCGCACCGCCGACGCGCGCGGAACCGTAGACGAAGCCGTCGGCACCGAGCTCCTCGACGACGTTGACCGAGACGGCCAGACCGGCCGGGGCGTCGGCGCTGTCCTTGGAGAGCGACTTGGCGGAGGCGCCACCGTGCTCGACGATGTCGAAGTGCTCCGGGCGGATGCCGACCGTGACCGTGGTGTCGCCCTTGTCCGCGGCGGCGGTGAGCGCCTCGCGGGAGACCGGGACGACGCTGTTGCCGAACTTCACGCCACCGTCGGTGATCGGGACCTCGACCAGGTTCATGGCGGGGGAGCCGATGAAGCCGGCGACGAAGAGGTTGGCCGGGCGGTCGTACATGTTGCGCGGCGAGTCGACCTGCTGCAGCAGACCGTCCTTGAGGACCGCGACGCGGTCACCCATGGTGAGGGCCTCGACCTGGTCGTGCGTGACGTACACGGTCGTGATGCCGAGGCGGCGCTGGAGCGACGCGATCTGCGTACGGGTGGAGACACGGAGCTTGGCGTCGAGGTTCGACAGCGGCTCGTCCATCAGGAAGACCTGCGGCTCACGCACGATGGCGCGGCCCATCGCGACACGCTGACGCTGACCACCGGAGAGCGCCTTCGGCTTGCGGTCCAGGTACTCGGTGAGGTCCAGCATCTTGGCGGCCTCTTCGACCTTCGCGCGGATCTCGGTCTTGTTGACACCGGCGATCTTGAGCGCGAAGCCCATGTTGTCCGCGACGGTCATGTGCGGGTAGAGCGCGTAGTTCTGGAACACCATGGCGATGTCCCGGTCCTTCGGCGGCAGGTGCGTGACATCGCGGTCACCGATGCGGATCGCGCCGCCGTTCACGTCCTCGAGACCCGCGAGCATGCGCAGGGAGGTCGACTTGCCACAACCGGAAGGACCGACGAGGACGAGGAACTCACCGTCCGCGATGTCGATCTCGAGCTGGTCCACGGCGGGCTTGGTGGAGCCGGGGTAGACGCGGGACGCCTTGTCGAACGTGACACTGGCCATGCGGAATCTTCTCCTCCACCGGCAGGAACGTGCCGGACGATCCGAGTAGGGAGTGGTCTGGTCCACCTGGGTGAACCTGCCGTGACGCTACCTGGCCATGTCGAATCTGTCAGTAGTTCGAGGACGACTGATATCTCGCACGGGGACGTGGCGGACGCTTCGTGGATCAGGAGGTGGGCTGCTGTGTAGAGTGAGGGAGCTTGCGCGCGCGGCTTTGGTGTGCGCGTTGCCTCCTTAGCTCAGCTGGCCAGAGCGCCGCACTTGTAATGCGTAGGTCGTCGGTTCGAATCCGACAGGGGGCTCAGGCGGAACCCCAGCTCAGATGCGTTCTGAGTTGGGGTTCTTTTGTTCAGCGGACGCGACGACGCCGGGTGCGGGCCGCGCGGGTGTGCGCGGCCCCTCAGTTGCGGCTTCGGGCGGGGCCCCCATCATGCCGACGCTGGGCGCGGGAGATCCGGGCCCAGGCACCCGAAACCATGGGGATGATCTGGGGTTCGAAACGCAACCCGTCACGGCGGGCCCTGGTGCTCTTCGAAGACCGCCTCGCGGACTGTGCGGACGGACCACTGGAAGCACTGCCGTACCGCAGCATCCCGGACCTCGGCTCCCCCGACGGCATCAAGGAGGCCAACCAGCTGCTGGAGCCCCTCCGTTCGGCGATCAAGGAGCTGCTCCACCACTGATCCCGACACCGCAAGCCCACCTGACCTGGTCAGCTACCGACCGGGGAGTGTTCTCTCGGGGAACGCTCCCAGGGCTCGTCGGCGGTGGCCGCGCTCGCGGGCTCCTGCTTGTCGTGGGCTGTCACGAACCGCGCGGGCGGCCGGACGTCGGCCATGCGCCGCTCCGGGCCGCGCCGCCGCAGCACGAGGTACCCGCAGAACGCGGCCGGGCCGAAGAAGATCTGCGCGGGCACGATCTGCGGAAGGTGTCCGGTGAGCGCCTCGACCGTGACGGGTGTCAGCGTCGGGACGAGCGCGCCGAACACGGCGACCAGCCCAAGAGCCCAGGTCAGCCCCGCTCGTCCGTATGCCTTGTAGGCCACGGTGGTGAAGAGGGCGTACACCAGGAGGTCGCCCATGCCCACGACGGCGCCGAACTCGCCGACGCGCAGCCCGGCCGACGGTGCGAAGGCGTAGCCCTGCACCGCGTTGAACAGCTTCTGGGTGAGGGGGACGACGGTGGCGAAGAACAGGTCGTACACGGCGAGCGCCAGCGCGAACCGGGAGACGTGCCGCAGCTTCAGGCCGCCCTGCGCGTTGAGGTTGGCGGCGCCGACGGCCATCAGCATGATGACCAGGCTGTTGACCAGCCAGTACGGCGTGGCATGGGTGGGATCGTCCTCGGCGCTGCGCGCGGTGAGCCAGTCAGCGACCAGCAGACCGGCGATGAGCGACCAGCGCAGTGGTCCCCGGCGGACGACCGGCCCGTAGCCGACCGCGAGACCACCGGCCAGGGTCAGCCCCAGCACGGGGGGCAGCAGCCAGCCCGGAAGAGAGAGATACAGGAAGGGCAGGACGACGACGAAGCCCATCATGATGACCATGTCGTTGCCGTTGAACACGCCGACGGCCGGCCGGGGCAGGGTGACTCGCCGGAAGTAGGTGACCGAGGCGAGCGAGACGCCCAGGGCGACGGCGAGGGTCACGAGGACGAAGAACGCGCTCTGTGCGGCGGTCATGCGGCCCGCCCGGCGGAGGCGAAGCTGTTCTCGACCAGATCGCAGCGGTAGCGCCGCAGCTCACGTCCTTCTCCCGGTACGACGTCGACGGTGGCGTCGAGGCCGGCCTCGGCGAAGTGACGCGCGATGTCGCTCGTCTCCGGCACGGATGAGGCGGCCACTTCCACATGCAGGCGCCCGTTCACAACGTCGGCGCGGTGGCGCACGGGCCAGCACGCGCCGGGCAGCGCGTCGAGGACCTCGATGATCTCACGCGGGGTCACCGGGCCGTCCTGGGTGCGCAGCACATGGTCCGCCTTTCCGAGGATGTGCGAGGTCGCCGGCACGTTCGCCATTTCGCAGGTGAGCGGTGCGTCGGACAACTGCCGCACCAGGTCTCGGGTGTCGTAGCGGAAGAGCGGCATGCACTCCCGGTACGGGAAGAAGGGAGTGGCGACGATGGTGCCGAGCGCTCCCGGTGCGGCCGGTGCCCCGGTGTCGAGGTCGCACACCTCCACGAGGCCGATGCCGGCGTCGATGTGAAGGTGTCGCTGTCGGCAGATCGCGCCGGCCACCGGTGTCACCTCGGTCATGCCGTAGCCGTCGTGGACGGGGGCGCCGAAGGTTTTTTCGGCGGCCTCCGCAAGGGCGGGCGAGAGCACTTCGCTGCCGACGTTGATGCGGCGCAGCCGGAAGTCAGTGGGGCCGAGTCCCCGTTCGCGGGCCGTGTGGGTCAGCTGTCCCAGATAGCTCGGGTAGGTGACCATCAGGGTCGGCGTCGATGGGCCGGTTCCCGCCATGAGGTCCAGTGTCTCGGCCGGTGGGATCAGGCCCACCATGCGGATCGCCGCTCCTGCCAGGCGGGCGACCTGCATCTCTGCGTATGCCGTGCCGGTCGCCCGGGAGCTGATGCTGAACTGGACCAGGTCGGTGGTGCGGACGGTGCCGCGCAGCACCTGGGAGAGGGCGACGAGCGCGGGCCACAGGCGTTCCTCGTAGCGGGAGTACCAGACCTCGGTGGGCCGGCCTGTTGTCCCCGTGGTCCGGGAAGCGAGGAAGGGCTCGCTGCACAGGAAGTCGCGGGCCCGCTCGACCAGGTCGGCCTTGGTGGTGACGGGCACGCCGGTGATGTTCTCGATGGTCAGTGCGGCGGGGTCGACTCCTGCTGCCGCGAAGTGGCTGGCGTAGAAGGGTGACTTGGCGGCGAGGCGTTTCGCGGTACGGCGCAGGGCCTTGTTCGTGAGGTCGGTACGCATCTGCGGGTCTGCGGCAGCGCCGCGCAGTAACTGTTCGACGTCCTCGCCGGGGGAGCCGAACTCGGCAAGTGTCGCCAGCGCATCATCGACGAGCCTTTCGGCAGAGCGAACATTGATCGGACGGCCGAGCACCATGGCCAGCGCCATCCGGAACTGCCGTATCCCCGCGTCGAACATGGTCCTCCCCCGCCCGTCCCGACCCCTTACTGTGCCGGGGTGGGCGGCCATGGCCGCCCACCCCGTTTCCGCGTCAGCTGGGGCAGTTGGTGAACAGCACCGCAGCCAGGGAACCCATGACGTACTTCGTGTGCTTGAGCGTGGAAACGATCGCGGACATACGAAAACCCCCTTGTATCGCTCAAAACTGAGCCCTCACCGATCAGTGAAGGCGCATTGATCCTCAAGCGACGCAACGTCTGCTGTCAAGGAGTCGTCACACGATCAAACTTCCGCCGCCAAACATTCAATTGGCCTGTTTCTACGGCGAGTTCGCGCAACGCGTGATCCGGAATCCGGGCCGCGGGCGCGGGGGAGCGCTTGCTGGAGGGGTCGATCTTGACGAAGTGCACGGGACCATCCCCGCGGGTCCGCGGGGTGCGAGGGCATCGACAAGGCACTCGGCGCCGCGCGTGAGGGGTCAGCTCTCGAAGCCTTCGGCGTTGACGTAAGAGTCCGAATCGTGCTGCGTCGGGAACATCCGATTCTCAGCCGGATGGCGCACGTCCGACGGTCACGCCGACATGGCCTGCCCGCCGCCTTCGACGTCTTCTGTGCAGGCGACGGCGAGGTCGTCCGGGGACAGGTGCTGGGCGTGGGCCAGGGCTGCCACGGTGAAGAAGGCCGGGGCCGGGGCCCGGCCGGTCTCGATCTTGCGGAGTGTTTCAGCGGGGCACCTCGGCGGCTGCTGCCACGTCGACCATGCTGCGGTCACCGTGGGCCTGGCGGAGCAGGATCCCGAAGCGCACTCCGCGTTGCCGCTCTTGCGGACGCGAAGGAACTCTCACCATGTCCGTGATACTAATACCGGTATAAGTATTGGAGAGCGTCGTATCGCAGGGAGTCACGACACATGGTGGAGATCAAGACCGACACGGCACTGGAGAAGATGCGAGAAGCTGGACGGGTCGTGGCCCATGCACTCGCAGCCGCCCGCGCAGCGGCAGCCGTGGAAGTTCAGCTGCGCGAGCTCGACGAAGCCGCCCGCACCGTTCTCACCGAGGCCGGCGCACGTTCTCCGTTCCTGGGCTACCAGCCCGCCTTCGCCCCGGTCCCCTTTCCCGCCGTGATCTGCGCATCCGTGAACGACGCCGTCTCGCACGGCATCCCCGACGACTACCGCCTTCGCGACGGCGACCTGGTCAGCATCGACTGCGGAGCCGAACTCGACGGCTGGACCGGCGACGCCGCGATCAGCTTCACCGTCGGCACCCCTCGCCCCGCAGACCTCGAACTCATCGCCGCCACCCAGCAGGCCCTGGACGCCGGCATCGCCGCCGCCACTGTCGGCCATCGCATCGGCGACATCGCCCATGCCATCAGCACGGTCGCCCGCAAGGCCGCCTGCGGCATGCCGGCCGACTTCGGCGGCCACGGCATCGGCCGCCAGATGCACGAAGACCCCCACGTGCCCAACCACGGACGCCCCGGCCGCGGCTTCCCCCTGCGCCACGGCCTCGCCCTCGCCATTGAACCCATGCTCATGGCCGGGGGTCGCAACGACTACCGCACCGACTCCGACGGATGGACCCTGCGCACGATCGACGGCAGCCGAGCCGCCCACATCGAACACACCATCGCCATCACCGAGGACGGCCCCCGCATCCTCACCCTGCCCTGACCTCGGATCCGCTCACACACGGCAGCCGGACACATCGGCCACTCCACGGAAGCGCCGACCGGCGATCACGGCTGCTACCGGCGCCGAGTCCTCGTTGGCAGTACAGGCAGCCCTTGAATGCGGAGCGGGCGGCGCGTCGCCGCAGGGCGATTGACGGTTCCGAACCACTCGCCCGAGATTGGCCGTTTCCCTTCCATGCCTGTGGCTGCCCGAGCCGTGTCGCTCACCTTGGCCGCCTCCGAGCGGCACCGGCTCAAGAAGATGGCCTGCGGTCACAACGTCCGGAACGTGTGCCAGATCCCGGAACTCGTGCTTACGGGCACCGCGTCCGTCGGCCCGGCCGGAGGCGCGGTTCTCCCGCGCCGTGAGACTCACGCACCGTACGAATGGGCCCGGGAAACTGCCTCAGAGCCTGTCGGGCGCTGGACCAGCGACGTGACAACTCGTCAGGTTTCCACGTCGGTTGAGGCGCGAACGACGAGCTGAGGAGGGAACCGCTCGACCCGTTCGGTTCGTTCGCGGCCGGGTGCCTGAAGCAGAGTCAGCGCGCGTTCGGCCATGGCGGACAACGGGTGGCGGATGGACGTGATAGGCGGGTCGAGGAGCTTGAGTATCTCGGTGTCGTCGAACCCGGTGACGGCGATCTGCCCGGGTACGGCGACCGATGAACGGTGCAGCGTGCTCACGAGCCCTACGGCGAGGACGTCTGCGCCGCAGACGACCGCGTCTACCTGGTCGCGCTGTTCGATGATGCGGCGCCCCGCCGTCCGTCCGGCGTCGGTGGTGAAGCTGGGCAGGAGGATGGTGGTGGCGTCGGGACCTTGCACCTCGGTGAAGGCTGCGAGCCGTTCGGCACCCGAGGAGGAGGCCTGATCGGCGGCGATGAGAGCGATCCGGTGCCGCCCGATGCCCTTCAGGTGATCGACGAGAAGCCGGACCGCGGACGCGTTGTCGAGTGTGACGGCGACGGTGCCGGATCCTTTGGCCCATCGGTCGAAGAGGACGACGGGGTGACGTCTGGCGGCATTGTGGATGGCGGGTCCGGACGCGTTGGCTGATACGGGGACGACGAGCAGGCCGTCCACCCGGCCACCGAGCAGGGTGTCGATCTGCTCGGCCTCGATCGCGGTGTCGTTCGCCGCGTCGGAGACCACGAGCGTGCCGCCGGCAGCACGCACGTGCTGTGCGATGGCATCGGCGAGTTGGACGAAATAGGGGTTGGCGAGCGTGGGGACGACGACACCGATGGTGCCGGTGGTGCCGGTGCGCAGCGCCCGGGCGGAGTGGTTGGGCTGGTAGCCGAGCCGGTGCGCGGCCTCTTCGACGCGGCGTGCGAGTTCGGGATCGACGTTGCGCGGCGTGCTGGCGAGAACGCGTGATGCCGTCGCGCGGGAGACGCCCGCGGCCTCGGCCACGTCGAGGAGTCGGGGCGCTGTCACGTAGGTGTCCCTCTCGGTCGGTGGGCGGATGCGCCATGGCGGTGGGGCAATCGTTTACGACGAGGCTACTTGACGGCGCGTAAGCGCTGGTACAGCATGTCGGAAATCGATCTCCCAGGGGGTGTCAATGTCGTCCATCACCGTCGTCGGTTCGGTGAATCGCGACTTCGTCCTGACCGTCAAGGGCCTGCCGCACCCCGGCGAGACCGTGCTCGCACGCCACTTCGTGGAGGGGGTTGGTGGCAAGGGTGCCAACCAGGCCGTCGCGGCCGCTCGCCTCGGATCGCGGGTGCGTCTCGTCGCCAGGGTCGGCGCGGACGCGGCCACCATCCTCGACGCGCTCGCGTCCGAAGGCGTGGACGTCGATGCCGTGCGGTCGGACGAGCGGGCCACGACCGGAATCGCCGCGGTGGTCGTCGACGACGCCGGCGAGAACACCATCGTCGTGAATCCGGGGGCCAACGCCGACCTTGGTGTCCAGGACCTGCCGTCCCGGCTCGTCCGGTCGGCGGGAGAAGTCGTCGTCGTCCAGAACGAGATCGCACCCGACGTGGTCGACCTGGCGGTCCTGCGGGCCCGCGAACAGGGCGGGGTCGTCGTCCTCAACCCCGCCCCCGCTCGCCCGATCGATACGCGGGTACTGGCCGCCGTCGACGTCCTCGTCCCCAACCTCGGCGAACTCGCCGCACTTCTCGGCACCGACCGGCCCGCCACCGTCGATGATGTGCGAGGCCTGCTGGAGCGCGCCGCGCTCCCGTGCCGGGCCGTCGTGGTGACACTCGGGGCGGACGGCGCGATCCTGAAGAAGGCGCACAGCACAAACACCACGCACATCCCCGCGCCGTTCGTGGACGCCGTCGACACCGTGGGCGCCGGCGACACCTTCTGCGGTGCCCTCGCGGACGCCCTCGGACGCGGCACCGACCTTCCGGCCGCAGTCGAACGCGCTGTGCAAGCGGCGTCGCACGCCGTCACCGGCCTCGGCGCACAGGCCTCCATGCCCTACCCGGACCAGCTCGACGTACCCGCAGTCACCTCTGCTTCCTGACACCCCGCGGGTCACCCACCAGCACTACGGAGAACCACCCATGAGGAACCTCAAGCTCGGCGTGTTCGAGAACGCGCAGACCAATGCGAGTGGCACGGCCACCTGGCGTCACCCCGACAGCCGACGGCATCTTTTCGACACTCTCGAGTACTGGCGCGATCTCGCCGCGATCTGCGAGGACGCCAAGCTGGACTTCCTGTTCCTCGCCGACGCCTGGGGCTGGTCCGAGATCAACGGCACGCGCCCGCCCATCGCCACGGAGGAGACCCTCGACCTCCCGCGGCTCGACCCGATGGTCGTGGCGTCCGCGCTTCTGTCCACGACGACCAACCTGGGTCTCGTCATGACAGGCTCCGTCCTCGTGGAACCGCCGTACGCGTTCGCGCGCCGCATCGCCACGCTCGACCAGCTCTCCGGTGGCCGGATCGGCTGGAACATCGTGACGACCGGCACGGCCGACACCGCGGTCAAGGCGTTCGGCATGGAGATGGTGGCGCACGACGACCGCTATCGGATGGCCGAGGACTTCCTCGACCTCGTCTACAAGTACTGGGAGGGGGCCTGGGAGCCGGACGCGCTGGAGAAGGACAAGGACGGAAGGTTCGCCGACCCCGCCAAGGTGCACCTCGTCACCCACAAGGGCCCGTTCTTCCGCTCGGAGGGGTACGGCAATACCGCGCGTTCCCCGCAGGGCACGCCCGTGCTGTTCCAGGCAGGGGCATCGCCCGCCGGTCGCCGGGTCGGCGGCCGGCACGGCGAATGCATGTTCGTGGGGAGCGGCTCGGTCGAGCAGCTCGCCGGGCACACCGCCTCCATCCGTGAGGAGGCGGTCAAGGCGGGTCGTCGAGCCGACGACGTGAAGGTGATGTCAGCGTTCTCGTGTGTCGTCGGTGCGACGACATCCGATGCGGAGCGGCGCTATCAGCGGATCCTCGACGCTCAGCGGCCCGAGGTGACCGTCGCCAGCTATTCCATGTTCACCGGGCTCGACCTGTCGTCCTACGCGCCCGAGACGCCCATGACGGATCTCTCCACCGAGCTGTCGCAGACCCAGGTGGCCCGCTTCGCCGGTAAGACGGTCGGCGACGTCCTCGCCGACTGGCACACCCACGGCGTCGGAGCGCGGCCCGTCGTCGGTACGGCCGAGGAGATCGCCGACGAGATCTGCGCGCTCGCGGAAGGCGCCGACCTCGACGGATTCCTGCTGTCCCCGACGATCCAGCCGACCTCGACGACGGACTTCGTCGAGTCGGTCCTGCCGATCCTGCGGGCACGCGGAGTCTTCCGCGGGGAGTACACGGAGGGCGAGAGCCTGCGCGAACGACTCACCGGAGCATCCGACCGCGCGCTGCCGGCCAGCCACCCCGCGGCACAGTACCGGCACTGAAAACAGAACTCGCGACGAAAGGATGTCGAAGACCATGGCCACGTCTGCCCACAACCCGCCCGGGGCATCCGCGCCGGCGGAGCTGGACGCGGCGACGCTGCGACAGACGTTCGGGGCCTACCCGACGGGTGTCGTCGCGATAAGCGCGCTGCGCGGGAACGAACCGGTCGGGTTCGCGGCGAGCTCGTTCGTCTCGATCTCGCTCCAACCGCCCATGGTCGCGGTCAGCGTGGCCCGCACCTCGACCACCTGGCCGCGCCTCGCGGGGGCACCCGTTCTGGGGCTGAGTGTGCTCAGCCGCGGTCAGGGTGCGCTGTGCCGGCGTCTGGCGTCCCGGGAGGTCAACCGCTTCGAGGGCGTCGAGTGGAAGGCGACGCCCGAGGGCGCCGTCGTGATCGAGGACGCCGCGCTCTGGCTGACGGCTCGGGTGAGCGCGACCTACGACGGTGGCGATCACGAGATCGTGCTCATGGAGTTGATGACGACTGAACTGTTCTCCGGCGTGGAGCCACTCGTTTTCCACACCAGCCAGTTCCGCGAGCTCATCCCCCATGGGTGACACCCTGACCGTCCACACGCACCTCACGGGTGCGGTGGTGCACGGTGCCGGCCGAGGCCGTGGGCTCGGGTTCCCCACCGCGAACGTCGCGGCCGATCCCGACTCGCGGGTCCCACCGTCTGCGATCTACAGCGGCTGGGTCGTACGCCACTCGACCGGCGCCGTCCACCGCGGAACGATCAGTATCGGGTCGAACCCGACCTTCTGCGACACGGCGGATGTACATGTCGAGGTGTACTGCCACGACACGTCGGACGAGTTCTATGGAGAGCGCGTCGGACTGTGGTTCGTCGCACGGATTCGAGACACGGTGAAGTTCGCGTCGCCCGACGAACTGGTGCGCGCCGCCCGGCAGGACGTCCTGCGGTCCGAGGCGCTTCTCGCTTCCGACCGCGGGCGGCGCGTCCTCACCGATGCGCTCGCCGCGTACGAAAAAACCGTCTCCGCCTGAGACATCACTCCGCACGGACTCGGCGCGCACTGCCGAACTCCATGCGTCATGACGGGCCCGGTCCGGGCCCATAGCCCACGCTCAGCCTTGCTCCGAACGAACGAAGGTGTTAGCAATGAGCACATTCCAGTGGCTGAATGAGCAGTTCAGCCTCTTCGGTGTCCCCGTCTACTGGTCCGACTTTCTGGGCAACATCCTGGCGCTGGCGACCGTTTGGCTGGCGTTGCGGCGATCGCTCGTGGCCTGGCCGGTGCAGATCCTCGGGTCGGTCCTGCTGCTGATCGCGAGCCTGAACGTCCATCTCGGAGGTAACGCCGCCCGGCAGATTGTGATCATAGCATCGGCGTCGTGGGGGTGGGCAACTTGGCGGCGCAGCAGGGAGAAGGAAGGCGCGATCAACGTCCGCTGGGCATCGTGGCGGGAGCGGGCCGTGCTGATCGCCGTCATGGCCGCTGGGACGTTCGCGTTCGGCGCCCTGCTCAAGTCGACCGACGCGTCGTTCTACCCGGGTGCTCCCTGGTGGATGGTCCTCGCGGACGCCTGGATCTTCGTCGGCTCGATCCTGGCGATGTACACCCAGGCCCGGCGGTACGTGGAGTTCTGGTTCGTCTGGCTGGCCGTCGACCTCGTCGGGGTGCCCCTCGCCATTCATTCCCAGCTGTACTTCTCCGGGATCGTCTACGCGATCTTCTTCATCATGGTCGTCATCGGGATCCGCGACTGGGCGTCTCACAGCAAGGACCAGGAGATCGCCTCGCCGCTCGAGCCGGCTGTCGTCCTGGAGAGTCGGAACGAGAACAGCACATCACCGGCTGCGGGGTCGTACGTCACCCGGCCGGGCACAGAAACGGCAACGGGGTCTTGAACTGCTGACTGACTGATGGTCACGGTCGCGGACACGAATCGGCCGACGGCACCCGGCGGGGCGCTCGGAACCTTGGACCGACCGGCACATGTAGGCGGCGGCGCGCGGCCCGCCGGCCCGGTGCCCCGGCTGGCAACGTCTGCCCCGTCGGGACGCCCGGCGAGCTTCCCCAACGCACCAGCTCGGAACGCACCGGTCGCTCTGCGCGAGCCAAGTACGTCACGAAGGCCCGGGCCGGATCCGATCCGGCCCGGGCCTTCGCCGTTCGTCGGCCCCGAAGACCGGTCAGGCGCCCTTCAGGTGTCGCATCAGGCGTTCGAAGTCCTGCCAGCCCGACAGGTCCGACGGGTCGCCCGGCAGCGGGTAGTACAGCGCGGGGCGGGTCTTCGGGCCGAGCTGGACCGGGGGCTCGGACAGGGGGGTGCGGCGGGCGCGGTCGCCGGGCATCTCGCGGACCTCTTCGGCGCCCAGCACGAAGGCCAGGGGGACTCCGGGGCCCTCGAAGCGGGGTGGCACCGCCAGGTCGCGGCGGGCCTTGCGGATCTGGACCAGCATCGACTGGAGGTGGTGGCGGGTGGCGAGGATCTCCGCGGCCCTGGGCAGGGCGCCCAGCGGCATGTCCTCGTCGGCCCCGTAGCCGAGCGCCAGGGTGACGTCCTCCTCCACGCCGCCCGTCGTACGGCTGATCCGGACCGTGGCGAGAGCGGGCCGGTCCGGGCTGCCGACCACCACCGCCCAGGTCGGCTGGGGCGCCCGGTCGTAGGCGACATCGGTCAGTTGGCGCAGTGACCAGGGCAGGTTGGCGGGTTCCGCGGTGCCCCAGCCCGCCGGGGGCTCGCCGGTGAGCTCGCGCCACACCGCCTCGATGGAGCCGCCGAGAACGAGGCGCTCGTCCGCGGGGTGGACGGTACGGAACGAGACGGCCAGCTGGCGCTCGCCAGTGTCGGCGACCTCCTTGAACGACGCGGCCACCGGGGTGCGCGGGTCCTCGGGGGTGGCGTCGGCTGCCTCGACCGGTGCGAACAGGCCGTTCTGCCAGCGGAGCACGGCCCCGGACAGCCCGTCGTAGTAACCGTCCCGTTCGTCCTGCACGACCCAGCGCGACGGCCAGCCGGGGAAGCTGTTGCGTACGGCGGGGGAGAGTGTGACCCCCGGGGCGGTGACGATCTGGAGGCCGAGCTCGGCGTTGGCGGTGGCCCGGAAGGCGTCGGAGAGCCAAGCCGTCATCGCGACCACCGGGCGGTCCTGGATGACGACGGCGACCTTGTCGGTGAGGGCGTCGACGGCGGGCTGTGCGGCGGCGGGCGTGGGTGCGACGCTGACGCCGTCGGTCTTCACCACGGCGAGGGAGCGCGCGGCCTCCGGCGGCCAGGCGGAGCCGCCGGCCACGGCGACGATCCGGGCGGCGAAGGTGCCCGCGATCCGCTCGGCCTCCTCGACGCCGGTGGTGGCGCGTGCCTCCGTCCACCAGAACGGGACCTCGGGCGCGGTCGCCCCGAGGAGCCGTTCCGCCTCACCGGCGACCTGGACGAGCAGCGGTGCCTCGACGGAGACGAGGGGCCGGCCCTCCGGGTCGCAGAGCTGCACGACGGCGTCCTCGCCGGCCGTGTCCACCAGCTTGTCCGGGCCTCCGGAGAGCAGACCCGCGATCACGCCGAGCGGATCGGGCATTCTCGGGGTGAGGGCGATGACGTCCTTGGTCATGTGGTCGTCCGGTCCTTCGTCGTCCGTGGCGTGGTTGTCCTGCGTGGTGCGGCCGTCGTGACGGGGACGGCTCCCGGGGGCGTCACTCGGTGGTGTACACGGTCTGGATCAGGCGGTTCGACTGGCCCCTGCGGACGAGGACGCCGCGGCCCGGGGGCTGCTGGGTGGCGTACACGCCGGGGAACAGCTGGCCTTCGCTGCGGTCACCCGCCATGAGGACCGCCGAGGCGCCGGACTCGCGCAGGCCCTGCACCAGTGGTTCGTACATGCCGCGCGACGCGCCGGCGACGCGGCGGGTCAGCACGAAGTGCAGCCCGATGTCGACCGCGGACGGGATGTACGGAAGGAACGGGGCGAGCGGGGCCAGTCCCGCGGTGGTGAGTACGTCGTAGTCGTCGACGAGGACGACGATCCGTGGTCCGCTGCCCCAGCTGCCGGGCTCCAGGTCCTCGGTGTCCGCGCTGTCGTCGGGCAGCCGCTTCTCCAACTCGGTGGCGATACCCGCGGCGAGGCCCGCGCACATCTTGGCGTTGTACGCGTAGCCGCCGCGGAACTCCTCGGGGATCGCGCCGCGCAGTCCGCGCCGCGGGTCCATGACGGCGAAGACCAGTTCGTCCTCGCTGTAGCGCTCGATGAGTCCGCCGGCGATGGTCTTGAGGAGGTTCGTCTTGCCGCACTCGCTGTCGCCCATGATCAGCAGGTGCTGGTCGTGGTGGAACAGGTCGAGCAGTACGGGCGCGAGCGCCGTCTGGTCCAGGCCGATCGGTACCCGCTTGGGCTCGGCGACCGGGCCCGGCAGCAGGTGCGGCTCCAGGATGTGCGGCAGTACCCGTACCGGCTGGGCGACGTCGCCGCTCCAGGTGGCACGGATCGTGCGGGCGGTGCGTTCCAGGACGGCGCCCAGGTCCGAGGTGTCGGCGAGCCCGTCCGTGCGGGGCAGCGCGACCTGGGTGAAGAGCTTGCCGTCGGTGAGGAGACGGCCGGGCTCGTCGGGCGCCAGGGTCTGTGCGAGCTTGCGGTCGATGCTGGACTCGCTGGGGTCGTTGAGGCGCAGTTCGACGCGGGTGCCGAAGTTGGACTGGGTGGCGATGCGGACGTCGTTCCAGCGGAGCATGCCGGCGACGACGTGGATGCCGTAGCCGCCGCCGCGCTTGAGGATGTCGACGACCGCGTCGTCCAGCTCGTCGAAGTCGTCGCGCAGTGCGCCGAATCCGTCGATGATGAGCACGATCTCGGCGGAGGCCAGTTGCGGCAGCCGGCCTGCCGCGTGCAGGGTGCGCAGCTGCTCGACGGAGTCGATGCCATGTTCCCGGAAGAGGTCCTCCCGGACCGCGAGGGCGCCCCGTACCTCTTCCACGGTGCGTCCGGCGCGCTCACGGTCGGCGCGGCCGGCGACGCCGCCGACGTGCGGCAGGTCCGCCAGCGCCTGGAGGCCGCCGCCGACCAGGTCGAGGCCGTAGATCCCGACTTCCTGCGGGGTGTGGGTCAGGGCGAGCGAGAGGGCGAGGGTGCGCAGAAGGGTGGTCTTGCCGGACTGCGGGCCGCCGATGACGGCGGCGTGGCCGCCTGCCACGGTGAGGTCCAGGTACCACTGGCCCTGCCACTGCTTGGTGGGGTCGTCGAGCAGGCCGAGCGGTACCTGGAGCGGCCCGCTCCCGCCCGTCGCCCGGCCACCACCCCTCAACGAGCGCTCCGCGCGCCCCCGCTGATTGGCGAGTTGCATGCCGCGCGGGCCGACGTCCAGGGGGCCCGCGACCTTGTCCAGGGAGATGGCGGAGGGCAGCGGCGGCAGCCAGATGCGGCGTACCGGATCGGCGGCGTTCTGCAGCTGGTCGACGATGACCCCCATTTCGGTGGGCCCGGTCTCGCGGCGTCGGACCGTGGGCTCCCGGTCGCCCGTGTTCTCGTTCCTGGCAAGGGTGTTGAACGCCTCGTACTCGAGGGCGAGGGGTCCGGACTCGGCTTCCTCGGCGCGCTGTACGGGGCCGCGGTAGGCGCCGGAGACGTAACTCGCCTTGAAGCGTTCGTAGTGGCTGGTGTCGACTTTGAGGAAGCCGAATCCGGGCAGTGGCGGCAGGTGGAAGGCGTCGGTGGTGTCCAGCACCGTGCGGGACTCGTCGGCGGAGAAGGTGCGGAGGCCGAGCCGGTACGAGAGGTAGGTGTCCAGGCCCTTGAGCTTGCCGCCCTCGATGCGCTGGCTGGACAGCAGCAGGTGCACGCCGATGGACCGGCCGATGCGGCCGATGGACAGGAACAGGTCGATGAAGTCCGGTTTGGCGGTGAGCAGTTCACCGAACTCGTCGATGACGACGAACAGGTGGGGCAGCGGGTCCAGGTCGGGCCGCTTGTCGGCGCGGAGCGCGGCGTAGTCGCCGATGTCGGCGACGTTGCCGGCGTCCTTGAGGACCTGCTGGCGGCGTTTGACCTCGCCGGCGAGCGAGGCGTGGACCCGCTCGACGAGGCCGGCCTGGTTCTCCAGGTTGGTGATGACGCCGGCGACGTGCGGCAGGTCCGCGAACGGCGCGAAGGTGGCACCGCCCTTGTAGTCGACGAGGACGAGCGCCAGGTCCTCCGGCGGGTGGGTGGCGACGAGGGCGAGGACGAGGGTGCGGAGCAGTTCCGATTTGCCGGAACCGGTGGCGCCGACGCACAGCCCGTGCGGGCCCATGCCGAGTTCGGAGGACTCCTTCAGGTCGAGGAGGACCGGTTCGCGGGAGTCGCTGACGCCGATCGGCACGCGCAGGAAGGAGCGTTCGCCGCGCGGTGCCCACAGGTGCGACAGGTCGAGCCGGGCCACGTCGTCGATGCCGAGCAGGTCGGCGAAGTCGACGGGTCCGGACAGCGGTGCGTCGACGAGGGATTCGGCGGCCAGGCGCAGCGGCGCGAGCATCCGGGCGAGACCTTCGGCGAACGGGATGCTGACCTCGTCGACGGTGCCGTGGGCGCTGATCGGTTCCTGCTCGCGCAGGTCCTCGATGAGTACCTGGTCGCCGTCGACGGTGATGCGTACGCCGACGTGTCCTGGTTCCTGGATGCGTTGTTCGAGCAGGTGCAGCATGGTGACGCCCATGTCGCGCAGCCCCACCGCGTCGTCGGGGCACGGCAGGTCCACGGCGTCCTCGCCGTGCCCGTCGGCCACGACGAGGAGCCGGGACGTCATGGACAGGGCGTCCTTGCCGGACAGGCCGCGGCGCACCTCGGCCGCGTACGAGGCGCGGCGGCGCAGTTCGGCGCCGATCTGCCGGGCGAGCTGGGGTGCGGACGGGGCGATGCGGCGGGCGGCGACGGGGCCGTCGAGCTGTTCGGTGTCGAGCAGATGGGGCATCCACTTGGCCCATTCCCAGTCGGCCAGCCGGTCGCCGGGCACAGCGAGTGCCATGGCCACGTCGTCGGGGGCGTGGGTCGCGGCGGTCTGGACGAGCAGGGCGCGTGCGACGCGCAGGCAGTCCTCGCGGGGGCCGATCACGCTGACGTTGCCGACGCGGTCGAGCGGGACGGTGAGCGGGAGTTCGGTGCCGGTACGGAACCGGGCCATCAGGGCCGATGCCTCGTTGAGCATGAAGCGGTCGGGAGGTGTGAGGACCGAGGAGCCCTGCTGGGCGACCTTCAGATCGCGTACGGGCATCTCACCGGTGCCGACACGCACCCGCAGGAAGTCGTCGTCGGCGCGGCGGCGTTCCCACAGCCGGGCCGGGTCGCGCACGATGTCGTACAGGGCGTCCGGCGGCGGGGTGAGAATCTCGGTCCGCTCGCGCCGCTCGCGTTCCTCGCCGGAGAGTTCCTCGCGCAGGTCCTCCAGATAGGCGAGGTATGCCTCGCGCTGGGTGCGGCGGGTGCGTTGCGCCTTGCCGCGCTGCGAGAAGACGAGCGCGACGGATCCGATGACGGTGACGACGAGGATGATCGCGCCGAGCCCGGCGAACTGACTGTTCCGTACGACGGTCATCATGATGACGGACGACATGACGCCGGCGACGGGCAGCAGCGACATGGCGATGTTGCCCGATTTCCCCTCGGGGAGGTTGGGCGGTGCCTCGATGGTGCGTGCCTCGGAGGGGGCCGCGGGCCGGGTGGTCCTGGCCGGGCGGTGGATCAGTCGGGTACTCATCGGCGTCCGTCACTCACGGTCGGGCTCGGCATCTGGGTCAGTGGCGCTTCTGGGAGAGCTGGAAGACGTCCGCGGCGAGGCGGGTGGCGGCTTCCCTGGTCGAGTGAGCGAGCAGCTCGGTGCGGATCAGGCCGCCGGCCGCCAAATGCCGGTCGTACGGCAGGACCTGGACGCTCGCCCCGGTGGACTTGAGCTTCTCGGCGGCCTCGGCGAGGTCGAGTCCGGGGTGCGGCACGAGTTCGGTGAGGACGACGACCGTGCCGGCGATCACGTGCTTCGGAAGCCCCTGCATCCACTGGAGCACCGAGTAGGTGCTGGTGACGCCCTCCAGCGTGGCGGGCGCGGTCAGGATGCGGGCCTGGGCGGCGGAGAGCGCGACCCGGGCGACCTCGGCGGGCAGTGTCTCGCAGTCGACGACCGTGACCCCGAAGTAGCGGCGCAGCGAGACCATGACGCCCTCGTACGCCCTGCTGCCGAGCATCGCGCCGATCTGACCCTGGCTGCCGGGCAGCAGCCAGGCGTTGCCGGGGAGCTGGACGAGATAGCCGGTGATGTCGAGCAGCGACATCTGCGGTTCGACGATGCCTGCGAGGTCGCCGATGGTCCAGCGGAGCGATTCCGCGCCGAGCCGCAGGGGCAGCGAGCCGAGCGCCGGGTCGGCCTCGACGACGAGGACGGGGTCCTGCCGGTAGTGCGCGTACGTGGTGCCGAGCAGCGCGGCGACGGTCGTCTTGCCGGCGCCTCCCCGGATGGAGGTGACGGCGATCTGCCGTCCGGTCGTCACGGGCTGCTGGAGTACCTCGGCGACCCGGGTGATCTCGGCGACCTCCTTCGCGGCCGACGAGGAGACGGTACGGCGCACGGCGCGGGTGGCGCGCGAGGCGAAGGACTGCCCGTGCCGCGGCTTGCGTCCGGCGGTGACGAGGCTCTTGTCCACGACGGGCCGGGAGTCGGGGGTGCGGTGGGCGCTGGTGGAGGGGGTGTAGGCGGCCTGGGGCTGCTGCCCCTGGTACGGCTGAGCCTGTTGCGCCTGTGCCTGTTGCGCCTGTGCCTGTTGCGCCTGTGCTTGCTGTGCCTGTGCTTGCTGTGCCTGTGCTTGCTGTGCCTGTGCTTGCTGTGCCTGTGCTTGCTGTGCCTGTGCTTGCTGTGCCTGCGCCTGCTGTGCCTGCGCCTGCTGTGCCTGTGCTTGCTGTGCCTGTGCTTGCTGTGCCTGCGCCTGCTGTGCCTGTCGAGCTTGTTGGGCCTGCTGCGCCTGGTACTGCTCCTGCTGCTGGTACTGCTGCGCCTGCTGGTGCTGCCCGGCGGGGGCGGCCGGGTGGCCGGCGTGCTGCACCGGCGGGTACCCGTAGCCGGCGTCCGGCGAGGGTGCGCTCTGCGCGGGCAGGCCGGGGCCGGCGGGGGTGCCCTGCGGCTGTCCGGCGGGGCCCTGTGGGCCCTGCTGCGGCGTGCCCTGCTGGGTGGCGCCGCGCAGGTCGCGCAGCACGTCACCCTGCCAGTTTTCTGCGTTCGGCATGTCAGCCCTTCTTTTTCCGCCCTGCTGCCCCGCTCGGAGCGCCTGAGCGTCGACTCAGAACTTGTTGAGCAGCTGTCCGTACAGACCGAACGCACCGACGGCGAGCGGGAAGAGCCCCACGACGCCGATGGACTCGACCAGGTCGCCCATGCGCCGCAGCCGGACCTGCACATGCTCGGGCGGCTGCACCGCCAGAACGAGCAGCGGCAGGAGCGCGGCCGCGCACAGTACGGCGAGCGGCCCGGCGCCGCCGGAGTGGTGCATCCACACCATCACGAGGCGCACGACGAGGACCGCGGAGGCGGCGAAGAGCGCCACGACCTCGGCGACGAGCGGGAAGGCCCGCGCCCGGGAAAGCAGGACGAGGGCGACGAGGGAAGGGAGCGCCATGGTCCACACCGTGGGCTTGTCCGCCTGGGTGAGTAGCCAGCCGCCTGCCGCCGCGGAGACCGCGGTGACCGTCGTGGCGAGAGCGAGGCCGCGGTGCGTGGCCGCGAGCGCGTTGCCGACCTGGTGGCGGCTGACGGAGATGCCGCCGGAGCGGCGGTCGTCGAGTGCGGTGAGCCCGGAGGCCATCAGGGCGAGCCGGGGCAGCAGGCCGAGCAGCACCACGGAGAAGACGGCCATCACGGCGCCGAGCCGGGACAGGTCGCTCTGGACGGCGGCGACGGCCTCCCACACCACGGTGACAGCCGCGGTCGCCATGGCGCCGATGAGTCCGCCGCGGCCGAGCGGCGAGAAGTAGCCGAGGAGCAGAAGCACCACGACAAGCGCGGCCGCGACCGCCGCGAGCCGTGCGGTGCCCGGCCAGTCGTAGGCGTCGGCGGCGGTCCAGGCGGTGAGGATGCCGAGCCCGCCGGAGGCGAGCAGCAGCGCGGTGGCGAGTCCGAGGTTGCCCTGGCCGATCCTGGCGACGAGCGCACCGGCCGCCAGGAGGACGAGCGTGACCGCGCCGAGCGCGCCGGCGAGGGCGCCGAGCTCGAACTCCTGACGGGCGAGCAGTGCGGCGATGATGGCGAAGCTGACGGTCGCCACGCCCGCGCTGGCCCGGCGCGCGGCGGGACGCCAGCGCCACGCCTGCAGGTCGAGGTCGTCGGCCACCAGGTCGGTGACGTCGTGCACGACGGGGGCGGGCGGCGCGGAGTGGGCACGGACGAGGCGGAGCACGGCGCCGTCCGCGATCTCGGCCGAGGAAAGGGTGCTGTCGTGCGGCAGCGCGGAGCCGTCCGATGTGATCAACTGTCGTGTCATCGGGCGGGATGCGGCTCGGTCGTCCAGCAACTGCAGTATGTCCGGAAGCAGTTGGCCGATCGGGGTGTCCGAGGGCAGGACGATGTCGGCCCGGCGTCGCTCGCCGACCAGGGTCACCCGGCTCAGTTGAGCCCGGGAAGTCATTGTTGTGCTCACCACTTTACGGGAACCTATCGTCGCGACGTTGAGGACGGGGGCGGACCGGACACGCCCATGCGGTTGCTCACGTGGGCCGTCGGGCGGTCAGGATTACGGTGAACCTGGGCTGGATTTACCGGACTTGTCTGGTTTCGCGGTCGGCGTCGGCTGCTCGTACTGCTGTTCCTGGCGCTGCTGCTTCTCCTGCTCGGCCTTCTGCTTCGCCAGCGTGTGCTGGAGGAAGGACCATCCGACGCATCCCGCGCACAGGACCGCCGCGATGGCGATCCCGGCGAACACCTTGCCGAGTCGCTCGTCCGCCGTGCGCCGCGACCGCTGCACGCCGAACAGCAGTGCGTCCCGCATCCTGCGGCGGCGTACCGCCACTGACTCCAGAAGCTGGCTGTCGTAATCCCGTGCCATCAGTCGTCCGCTGCCTCAGTCGTCCGTTGCCTCAGTCATGGTCGGCGAACCGTCGGTCTCCGGCCGGAGGTACTCCCGTACGGCGGCACGTGTCCGCGTCGGCCGTCGCGCGAGGCGGGTAAGGCGTCGTACGTCCCCTGCATGAACGTTGCCTCGTCGAGCCACTGTCTGCGTGTGTTGCGGCATACGGATTCCCCCTTGTATTGCCTTCGCAACATAAGGCATGGACAAGTCAGCAGTACAACCCGGATCCGGGAGTGGGACAGACCCCGGACGATCACGAAGCGGAGCCAAAGGACAGGAAGCAGGGCGATACCGACGAGAAGCCTGCGACTGGAGAGGTCCGGGCTCAGGTGGGGAATTCGCCGAGCCAGCTGCGCTGGAGAAGGTGCTTGGGCAGGTAGGCGGACTCCACCGTGAGAGGGATCTCGCCGTCGTGGGCGAGGCAGGCGATGGCAAGGGGGCCCAGAGCGATACGGCCATCAGGATCCTTGGCCCGGTCCTCATCGGCGGTCCAGTACGCCTGGTGAAGCTCAAGAGCCTCCACCAGAGCCTGGTTGAAGCCCTCCTCGTCCCTCCGCGCGAAACGGTGGAACAGATTGATCGGCGGGTACAGCACACCCTGGAGCAGATCACGGGGAGTGACCGAGGCCGCTTCGGGATAGGACCCTTCGATCGCGGCCACCAACTTCTCCACCAGCCCCGGGCGCTGCAGCCAGTACGTCTGCAGAGCGTCCACCCAGTGGTAGATGTACTCGTCGTATGCCCCCTCGGGCGAACGCAGACGATCCAGCGGAATCTGGCACAGCTGCGTCATCCTTTTCTGGTCACGGCACACGATCGCCAGCCAGAACGCTGTCAGCCAGTTCCCCGCGTCGGCGAACGAACGCGGTCCGATGGCAGGGAGAGTCCGGATCTCACGATTGATACGGCACTCGACGGTCCCCTCGGTCGCTCCCGTCACGGCGAACAGCGCCGACCCGACCTGCATTGCGGAGACCACCGCCTCCCAGGTCTCCAGTTCCGCGGCCTCCGGATCGACCGTGCAGCGCGCCTCCACATGGAGAAGGGCAGTACGGAACGTGGAGTCGATCATGGTCGGCGACGATTCGAGGCGGGCGACGGAGCTGGCCGCGCTCTCGCCGAGAGCCTCGGCCCAGCGTGCGGAGTTGGGTCCAGCCTCACCATGCCGGGGAACAACAACCGTCACGGTGTGCTCCGTTCAGCGATATCGAACTGCCTCATGGGACAGCCGGCATACGTGCCGGCATTTTTCGCCCTTGACGACGACGTAGTCCAGCTTTCCTGCATCAAGTGCGGCGTCCAATTTGTCCGCGAGGAGGAGTTCATCGATATTGCTTTCTCCTCGCTTCCTCATCTCCGCGATCAGTATCGGTGTCGAACCGCATCGTCGCCCGAACAGGACGAGCCCCGTCACCCGCGTGCCGAAGCTCAGGTGTCGTACTCGCCGATCCAGCTGCGCTGCAGAAGAGCCTTGGGAAGGTACTCGGACTCGACCTCGATCGGGATGTCGGCGTCAAAGGCCATGCAGGCGATGGCCAGCGGGCCGAGGGCGACCAGGCCTTCGCCGCTGAGCGAACGGGCCTCGTTGGCGGTCCAGTACTCCTTGTGCCAGGTGAGAGCGTCGACCAGCGCCGCGTTGAACTTCTCGGTGTCCTGGCGCTGGTAGCGGTGGAAAAGTTCGAGGGGCGGATAAAGGATTTTCAGCATCAGCTCTTCGCCGGCGATCTGTGCGTTCTCGGGGTCGGTTCCGTTGACCGCGGTCACCAGGGTGTCCCAGGTTTCCCGGCGGCCGAACCAGGCGTTCTGCAGGGTTTCCACCCATGCGTAGATGTACTCGTCGAACTCCGCACCGGACTCACGGAGGAACGAGACGGGTACCTGGGCCAGCCGGTTGAGGCGTTCGTTCTCGCGGCAGATCGTCGCCAGGTAGAAGGAGGTGAGCCAGTCCCCTGCGTGGAGGTACTCCTGGGGGCCGGTCGCGGGAAGGTTCTTCACCTCGTCCCTGCTCCCGATCCGGCACGGTACGGGCCCCTCCGCCGCCGAGCCGGAGATGAACAGGGCGGAGCCGACCTGCATGGCCGTGACCCACGCCTCCCACGTCGGGAACTCCGTCGCCATGGGGTCCGTCAAGCAGTACCACTTCGCCGCAGTCAGTGTGTAGCCCAAGGCGTCGAAGCGGTCGAACTCGGAGGCCTCAAGGTCGTCGAGCACCTCCTCGCCGGCCTTGACGATCGGTGCCATGGTTTCGGCCGCGTTGTCCGTAGGGAATTCGTGGCGGGGAATGCGCGTGACCATTACCCCTCCTCTCACTAGATCTTCAAATGCTCAAGCATGGCACCAGCGTAGGAGGAGCCGACGGGGTCATGTGCCTTCACCAGGACATACTGCAGCTTTCCCTCCTTCAACGCGTTACGGAGCTCCGTCGCGATCTCGGCGTCGCGCCCACCGCGTTTCGTCATCTCGCCGAGGATCGTGCGGATGTACAGCCTGGTGCCCTGCTTGACTCTCATGCCCTGGGCCCCGCCGTTGTCCCCGACGTTCGGGTTCGCCGGGTCCTCCGGGTCGGCACGGCCGTGACGCCAGTCGAGGTCCCCGGACGGCGCCTTTGCCTCGACGATGAGGCGTTCCCCGTTGTCGCCGGTCCTGTACACCTGGTCGAACATGTTGGCGCCGTTGGGCGTCTTCGGGAGTTCGATCACCTCGGCGTGCGGGAACTGGTGCGGAACCACGTGCAGCGCGGCGGCCTTCTCGCCCAGCGCCTCGGAGATCTTGCTGTTGTTGGGCACGTCACCGAGTTGGTTGGCGTACGCCTCCTTCGCCTTCGCGAGGCTCTCCGCCGCCTCGGCGGTCGGTGTCGCTTCGTACGCCTTGGTTGCGTTGGTGAGGTCCACCGAGGCGGTGCGCTTCGCTGCGGCGTCGTCGAGGGCGGGCAGATTCCCTTCGGGCACGGTGTCCGTTCCGAGCGGCTTCGACCCGAACTTGGTCTCGGACGGGCCGCTCGGCAAGTCGTGCGCGGCGACCCAGTCCCCCTCGGCGTTCTTGGCCAGCTGAGGGAGTTCGGCGCCGTCCACCACCTTGATGCTCCTGCGGCGGCCGAGTATGTCGTAGTACTTGTTGAGCCACTTTCCGCCAGGCTCGTTGGCCTTCCGGATGTGCTCGTCCTGGATCTCCTTCAGCTCCGCGGCGCTCAGCTCGCGGTCCCCACCGCGGCCGTTTCCGGTGCCCTCGTCCGCGCGGTTCGCGGGCGCCTCCGCGTCGTCGGCAGCGTGCCCTGCGTCGTCGGCGGCGTGGCCCGCGTCGTCCGCGGAGTGCCCCAGGCCGTCGAGGCCGCCTGGGCCGGTCGGACCGTGGCCGTGGGGGACCCCGTGGTCGGTGGTGGAGCCGCCGGGCAGGTCGTGGCCGCCCGGGGTGGGTGTCTCGGTGCGCTGTCCAGGCACGTTGTTGTCGCCGACATGGCTGCCGGACCCGGTGTGGTCCAGGCTGTTGCTCGGCATGTTGTCGCCGACATGACCGCCTGGGAGGTTGTCTCCGGTGTGGCCGGTGGGCATGTTGTCGCCGAGGTTGCTGCCGGGGAGGTCGCCGCCGATGCGGCCTGCCTCGCCCAGGTCGGAGCCGAGGTGGATGACGTTGTCCCCGGCGTTGGCGCCGACGTGGGCCGCGTTGTCGGTGGTGTGGGCGCCCGCGCCGACCAGGGCCGGTTCCCTGTCGGGGGAGGGGGAGCCGGTGTGCGGGGTGTCCGCGCCCGTGTCCGGGTCGATGTCCGGGGAGCCTTCCGGGCGGGCGTCCTCGGCCTTCTGGAGGACGTTGCCGTTCTCGTCGAGGAGGTTGCAGTCGTTGTCGAAGTAGCGGGCGGGTGCGCCGGGCTCGGTGGGGAGCTTCGTGGCGCCTTCGGGCAGCACGGGGACGTCGTCGGGGAGCTTGATGTTGCCGTCGGGGAGCTTGACCGCCCCGTCCGGGATCGCCGCTCCCTCGGGGAGGTGCACGGCCCCGTCGGGCAGCTTGAGGGAACCCTCCGGCAGCACGATCGCATCGTCAGGGAGCTTCGGGATCTCGATGTTCTCGATTCCCTTGAGACCTTTCGCAATGTCGCCGATTTTGGAGAGGCCTGCGCCGGCTCCTTTGGCGATGTAGGTCATGGGGTCGATGACCTTGCCGGCTTTGCCGGCGGCGGAGAGGGCTTTGGCGACGGCTCCGGCCTTGCCCGCGCCCGACACGCCGGCGCCTGCGCCGCCGGTGAAGACGGTGGTCAGGACGTTGAACGTGACGGCTCCTGCGGCGCGTCCGGGGTTCTTGCCCCATTCGTCCCAGGCGACGAGTGCTTTGCCGGTCTCCTTCATCGCGGTGCGGGAGTCACGGAGCCAGGAGGGGAGTTTGTCGTCGGGCAGGGCCCAGAACAGGGTGCCGGCGCCGGGGATGGCGGTGAT
>NZ_JBITER010000065.1:0-25725 GCF_044455345.1 Streptomyces sp. NPDC051286
GGGGGGGGGGGGCGTGGGGGGGGGGGGGGGGGGGGGGCCCCCCCCCCCCGCCCCGCGCCCCCCCCCCCCCGCCCGCCCCCCCCCCCCCCCCCGGGGGGGGGGGGGGCCCCCCCCCCCCCCCCCGACGGATGGTGCCCGGCTACGCGTCGACCTCGTACTGCCCGTACTCCAGGAAGTACCGCATCTCCTCCGGCGTGCCGTCGATCGCCTTGCCGACCGCCGCGCGCATCGCCTCGCTGATGTCCGGGCGGGCGAGGATGCGGAAGAGGGCGACCTGGTCGTCCTCGGCCTGGGCGAGGCGGTAGCCGGTCTCCAGCCACTGCCGTATGTCCTGCGCGGTGCCGCTGTCGAGGAGCTGGTTGATTTCCTTGGTGACCCGCTTGCCCGAGGCCGGGTCGGCGAGGATGCGGAAGAGGGCGACATGGTCGTCCTCGGCCTGGGCGAGGGGATAGCCGGTCTCCAGCCACTGCCGTATGTCCTGCGCGGTGCCGCTGTCGAGGAGCTGGTTGATTTCCTTGGTGACCCGCTTGCCCGAGGCCGGGTCGGCGAGGATGCGGAAGAGGGCGACATGGTCGTCCTCGGCCTGGGCCAGGGGATAGCCGGTCTCCAGGAAGTACCGCATGGCTTCCGTGGTGCCGATGTCCAGGGCTTCGTTGGCCTCCCGGACGACCCTTCTGCCACTGTCCTCGTCCGCCAGGATGCGCAGGATCGCGATCCGGAGGTCGTCGTCGGACATCTCACCCACCGGTGTGCCGGAGCCGTCGGCCGCCGGTGCCGTGGACACGGCGGTGGACGGGGAGGAATCCCCGGCGGCGAAGGCCGGGCCGGTCAGCACAAGCGCCGGGGCCAGAGCGGTGGCCGCGACGGTCAGGGCGGCGCGGGTCAGTCTCATCGGTGTACCTGCCTCAAGGACGTAGTGATCTCGGCGGATCCGGCAACCGCACGAAGCGCGCCGGTGCGCAGATCATGGCTCCGGCCCCGGCCGCAGGTCACTGCCCGGTTCCGGCAGTCGTCACGACTCCTCGCTGCCGACTGCGCACAGCCGGTGGCCGCCGGGACCGTGCCGTGCGGCAGTCGCACCGTGACGGCACCACGACGAGACCGGCAAGCGCCGGACACGCGAGAGGGGCTTCCCCGCGCGAACGCGGGGAAGCCCCTCGGGCGAAGTCAGGAGGTGTCAGCCGCCGAACTCCTCCAGGCCCTTGAGCGCCTGGTCCAGAAGCGCCTGCCGGCCCTCCAGCTCCTTGGCGAGCTTGTCGGCCCGGGCGTTGTTGCCCGCGGCGCGCGCCGTGTCGATCTGCGTACGCAGCTTGTCGACGGCCGCCTGCAGCTGACCGGTCAGACCCGCGGCGCGTGCACGCGCCTCCGGGTTCGTCCGGCGCCACTCCGACTCCTCGGCCTCCTGGAGCGCCCGCTCCACCGCCTGCATCCGCCCCTCGACCTTCGGGCGGGCGTCGCGCGGCACGTGGCCGATGGCCTCCCAGCGCTCGTTGAGGGCACGGAACGCGGCCCTGGCCGCCTTCAGGTCCTTCACCGGCACCAGCTTCTCGGCCTCGACCGCGAGCTCCTCCTTCAGCTTGAGGTTCTCGCCCTGCTCCGCGTCCCGCTCGGCGAAGACCTCGCTGCGGGCCGCGAAGAAGACGTCCTGCGCACCGCGGAAGCGGTTCCACAGATCGTCCTCGGCCTCGCGCTGGGCGCGGCCCGCCGCCTTCCACTCCGTCATCAGGTCGCGGTAACGCGCGGCCGTCGTTCCCCAGTCCGTGGAACCGGAGAGCGCCTCGGCCTCGACGACCAGCTTCTCCTTGGCCTTGCGGGCCTCCTCGCGCTGGGCGTCCAGCGAGGCGAAGTGCGCCTTGCGACGCTTGGAGAACGCCGAGCGCGCATGCGAGAAGCGGTGCCACAGCTCGTCGTCCGACTTGCGGTCGAGCCGCGGCAGGCCCTTCCACGTGTCGACGAGTGCCCGCAGCCGCTCGCCCGCGGAGCGCCACTGCTCGCTCTGGGCCAGCTCCTCGGCCTCAGCGACCAGCGCCTCCTTGGCGTGCTTCGCCTCGTCGGTCTGCTTCGCCTTCTGGGCCTTGCGCTCCTCGCGACGGGAGTCGACTGTCGCGACCAGCGCGTCGAGCCGCTTCCGGAGCGCGTCGAGGTCGCCGACGGCGTGATGCTCGTCGACCTGCTGACGCAGATGCTCGATGGCGGTCGTCGCGTCCTTCGCCGACAGGTCGGTGGTCTTCACCCGCCGTTCGAGGAGGCCGATCTCGACCACGATGCCCTCGTACTTGCGCTCGAAGTAAGCCAGAGCCTCCTCGGGAGAGCCGGCCTGCCACGATCCGACGACCTGCTCGCCATCGGCTGTACGCACGTACACGGTGCCTGTCTCGTCGACACGGCCCCACGGGTCGCTGCTCACAGCGCCTCCTCCACCTGATGCCTGTGAGAGGGTTCGTCCCCCCGGCATCGTCCACAGTTTCCTGGGGCGGGCCGCGCCCGCCCTGCACAACGCCAATCTAGGCGACCGGCCGCCCGGCTGTCCGCACTCCGCGCGGCCGAAATTCTTCAGCCCGCACACCGAGGGCCGGGCCGGCGCCGCCGGTCAGGCCCTCGGTGTCCGGTCAGACCTTGTCGACGGCCGCCTTGGAGATGGTGACGGCCTTCTTCGGAGCACCGTCGGCAGCACCGCCGGTGACACCCGCGGTCCCGACCTCCTGCACGGCCTTCAGCGAGGCGGCGTCCATCGTGCCGAACGGCGTGTAGGTCGGCGGCAGCTTGCTGTCCTTGTACACCAGGAAGAACTGGCTGCCGCCGGTGTGCGGCTGTCCGGTGTTGGCCATCGCCACCGTGCCCGCGGGGTACGTCACCGTGCCGTCCTTGCCCGCCTTGCCCAGCGCGGTCAGGTTCTCGTCAGGGATCGTGTAGCCGGGGCCGCCCGTGCCGTCGCCCTTCGGGTCACCGCACTGCAGGACGAAGATGCCCTGTGTGGTCAGCCGGTGACACTTCGTGCCGTCGAAGAAGCCCTTGTCTGCGAGGGACTTGAACGAGTTCGTCGTGTGCGGCGTCTTCGCCGCGTCCATCGTGAACGCGATGTCGCCCTGGTTCGTCTTGAGCGAGAACGTGTACTTCGCCTTCTTGTCGATCTTCATCGCAGGCTCGGGCACACTGCTCTCGCTCGCCGAGGGCGACGGGCTCGCGCTCGCCGCCGCGTCGCTCTTCTTGTCCTTGTCGTCGTTGCCGACGGAGACGTACGCGGCAACCCCGACGACCGCCACCACGGCCAGCGCCGATGTGATGACGACGGTGAGCCGCCTTGTCCTCCGGCGGGCCTCCTCCCGGCGCTGCTGCTGCCGCTCGAACTTCTCCCTGGCGAGCTGCCGCCGCCGCTGATCGCTGCTGACCACCGGGTGATCTCCTTGTACGTCGTCTGATCGGGCCTGGGTTGCCCGTACCGTATATGGGTTAGCTGTGGAATGAGGAGCGCCGGTAGGCTCTGAACTGCCGCGACCCCCTCGGTCGCGGTCACCGCAGCCCTCCGTCGGACGACCATTAAGGACGATCGTGCTCATTGCCGGGTTCCCCGCCGGGGCCTGGGGGACCAATTGCTACCTGGTCGCCCCTGCCGCAGGCGAGGAGTGCGTGATCATCGACCCGGGCCACCAGGCCACGCAAGGAGTCGAGGAGACGCTGAAGAAGCATCGGCTGAAGCCCGTCGCCGTCGTGCTCACCCATGGCCACATCGACCATGTCGCCTCCGTCGTCCCGGTGTGCGGCGCGCATGACGTCCCTGCCTGGATCCATCCCCAGGACCGGTACATGATGAGCGACCCGGAGAAGGCCCTCGGCCGTTCCATCGGAATGCCGCTCATGGGCGAGCTGACGGTGGGGGAGCCGGACGACGTCAAGGAGCTGAGCGACGGCGCCCTCCTGAAGCTGGCCGGTCTGGAGTTCGGTGTCGCGCATGCGCCCGGCCATACCAAGGGGTCGGTGACGTTCAGGATGCCCGAGGCCGCGGATGTTCCGCAGGTGCTCTTCTCGGGCGACCTGCTCTTCGCCGGCTCCGTCGGACGCACCGACCTGCCCGGCGGCGACCACGCCGAGCTGCTCGAGTCGCTGGCCCGTGTGTGCCTGCCGCTCGACGACTCGACCGTGGTGCTGTCCGGCCACGGTCCCCAGACGACCATCGGCCGCGAGCGCGCAACGAACCCGTATCTGCACGGCATGGACGCGCCCCGACGAGGAATGTGACGAGAGACAGACTGTGAGCACGTTCAAAGCCCCCAAGGGCACGTACGACCTGACCCCGCCCGACTCCGCGAAGTACCTCGCGGTGCGCGAGGCGATCTCCGCACCCCTGAAGAACTCCGGCTACGGCTACATCGAGACGCCGGGCTTCGAGGACGTCGCGCTCTTCTCGCGCGGTGTCGGTGAGTCCACCGACATCGTGTCCAAGGAGATGTACACCCTCACCACCAAGGGCGGCTCCGAGCTCGCGCTGCGCCCCGAGGGCACCGCGTCCGTGCTGCGCGCCGCACTGGAGGCCAACCTCCACAAGCTCGGCAACCTGCCGGTCAAGCTCTGGTACTCCGGCTCGTACTACCGCTACGAGCGCCCGCAGAAGGGCCGCTACAGGCACTTTTCGCAGGTCGGCGCCGAGGCGATCGGGGCGGAGGACCCGGCACTGGACGCCGAACTGATCATCCTGGCCGACCAGGCCTACCGCTCCCTGGGCCTGCGGAACTTCCGGATCCTGCTGAACTCGCTGGGCGACAAGGAGTGCCGCCCCGTCTACCGGGACGCCCTTCAGGGCTTCCTGCGCGAGCTCGACCTGGACGACGACACCCGCCGCCGTATCGAGCTCAACCCGCTGCGGGTCCTCGACGACAAGCGCCCCGAGGTGCAGAAGCAACTGGTCGGTGCCCCGGTGCTGCGCGACTACCTGTGCGACGCGTGCAAGGCGTATCACGAGGAGGTCCGCGACCTGCTGACCGCCGCCGGTGTCGCGTACGAGGACGACGAGAAGCTCGTCCGCGGCCTCGACTACTACACCCGCACCACCTTCGAGTTCGTCCACGACGGACTCGGCTCGCAGTCCGCGGTGGGCGGCGGCGGCCGCTACGACGGCCTGTCCGAGATGATCGGCGGCCCGGCGCTCCCGTCGGTCGGCTGGGCGCTCGGTGTGGACCGTACGGTGCTCGCGCTGGAGGCGGAGGGCATCGAGCTCGAACTGCCCGCGTCCACCAGCGTCTTCGCGGTGCCGCTCGGCGAGGAGGCCCGCAGGGTGCTGTTCGCCAAGGTGACGGAGCTTCGCAGGCTGGGCGTGGCCGCCGACTTCGCGTTCGGCAGCCGCGGTCTCAAGGGGGCGATGAAGAGCGCCAACCGGTCCGGTGCGCGCCTGACCGTCGTCGCCGGTGAGCGCGATCTCGCCGACGGCGTGGTTCAGCTCAAGGACATGGAGTCGGGCGAGCAGCAGCCGGTCGCGCTCGACGCGCTGGTCGCCGAGATCCAGCAGAAACTGGCCTGATCCACCGTTTCCTCTTCCTCTGTGCCCGCCCGCAAGGTCCGCCGGGCGGGCGGGCACAGCGTGGTGATCAAGCCGAGTGCTGCGTCCGGGCGGCGCCGCCGATCGCCGGAGAACGCCTTGGTCGGGTGTCCGCTTGATCCGGGTGTCCGCATACTGCTCCAGACCCACCATCGCGAAGACGTCCGTGGCGTCCCACGGCCGCGGGCAGGAGCGGGCGAAATGCGCCACGGTCTCCCCAGTCGTCAACTCGGCGAGTGCCGATTCATCCTGGCGGACGACCCCGACCCGGACACGCCGGCGACGGTCGGCGGACGCGAGCACCGAGACCGTTCCGCGTCGCGGCTGCGATGCCCCTGGAGGCTCTCCACCGCGGTGCTCTTCCCGGCCCCGTTCGGCCGCGGATGCCGAGCACCTCGCCCGGGCGG
Source organism: Streptomyces sp. NPDC051286 (assembly GCF_044455345.1). Classification (NCBI taxonomy): domain Bacteria; kingdom Bacillati; phylum Actinomycetota; class Actinomycetes; order Kitasatosporales; family Streptomycetaceae; genus Streptomyces; species Streptomyces sp. NPDC051286. The sequence goes on from NZ_JBITER010000065.1 coordinate 5,938, forward strand.
ATTCCCAGGTCGAGCCCGTCCGGCGCGGTCGCTTCGCCGTAGCGCTCGCGCAGACCGTGTACGGCCACAGTGAATCCGGTCATGGCGTGGAGCGTCTCGCGGAGCCGTGAGTTCCGTGCCGCCGTTCGTACATCTTTATGTCCACCGAACGGTTGACCCGAGCGGTGGTGCGGCACAATGACCATGCTCAGTAGGCCACTCACTGATGGAACGGCGATATGACGACTGCAGCGGTTGACCATCCCTCATCCGACCAGGACGAGGACGGCGGGAAGACGACCTTCGGCGGCAGTCGTGCGTTCGCACTGCTGCTGGTGATCGCAGGCGCTGCCGGGCTTCTCGCCGCCTGGGTCATCACGATCGACAAGTTCAAGCTGCTCGAAGACCCCTCCTTCACCCCGGGCTGCAGCCTCAACCCCGTGGTCTCGTGCGGCAACATCATGAAGAGCGATCAGGCGTCCGCCTTCGGGTTCCCGAATCCGATGCTCGGACTCGCCACGTACTCGGTGGTCATCGGAATCGGCATGGCGCTGCTCGCCGGGGCCCGGTTCCGCAGCTGGTACTGGCTCGGACTCAACGCGGGCACCCTGTTCGGAGTCGGCTTCTGCACCTGGCTGCAGTACCAGTCGCTCTACAACATCAACTCGCTCTGCCTGTGGTGCTGCCTGGCGTGGGTCGCCACGATCTTCCTGTTCTGCTACGTCACCACGCACAACATCAAGCACCGGATCCTTCCCGCGCCGAACTGGCTGCGCAACGGACTGACGGAGTTCCACTGGGTTCCGCCGGTCGTCTGGGTCGGCATCATCGGCATGCTGATTCTGACCCGCTGGTGGGACTTCTGGACCAGCTGAACCGGCAGGCCCCGGGCGAGGACTGGCCAGGCGGCGCTGTCGGTGCCGTGACATAGGCTTCAAATCGTGGAGCCCGACCTCTTTACCGCAGCCGCCGAAGACCGCCAGGAGAAGGACCCGTCCAGCAGCCCACTCGCTGTCCGGATGCGTCCCCGTACGCTCGATGAGGTCGTCGGCCAGCAGCATCTGCTGAAGCCGGGCTCGCCGCTGCGCCGCCTCGTCGGCGAGGGGAGCGGCGGGCCGGCCGGCCCGTCGTCGGTGATCCTCTGGGGCCCGCCCGGCATCGGCAAGACGACCCTGGCGTACGTGGTCAGCAAGGCCACCAACAAGCGTTTCGTCGAGCTCTCCGCGATCACCGCGGGCGTCAAGGAAGTGCGGGCCGTCATCGAGGGCGCCCGCCGGGCCACTGGCGGCTATGGCAAGGAGACCGTTCTCTTCCTCGACGAGATCCACCGCTTCTCCAAGGCCCAGCAGGACTCCCTGCTGCCGGCCGTGGAGAACCGCTGGGTGACGCTCATCGCCGCGACGACCGAGAACCCGTACTTCTCGATCATTTCGCCGCTGCTGTCGCGTTCGCTGCTCCTCACCCTGGAATCGCTCACCGACGACGATCTGCGCGCTCTCATGCACCGCGCCCTGACCGACGAGCGCGGCCTCGGCGGCGCGGTCACCCTGCCCGAGGACGCGGAGGCGCATCTGCTGCGGATCGCCGGGGGAGACGCGCGGCGCGCGCTGACGGCGCTGGAGGCAGCGGCCGGCGCGGCGCTCGCCATGCAGGAGAAGGAGATCACTCTCCAGACCGTCGAGGCGACCGTCGACCGGGCAGCGGTGAAGTACGACCGGGACGGCGACCAGCACTACGACGTGGCGAGTGCCCTCATCAAGTCGATCCGTGGCTCCGACGTGGATGCCGCGCTGCACTATCTGGCCCGGATGATCGAGGCGGGGGAGGACCCCCGGTTCATCGCCCGGCGGCTGATGATCTCCGCCAGCGAGGACATCGGCCTCGCCGACCCGACAGCCCTGCCCACGGCGGTCGCTGCCGCCCAGGCCGTGGCCTTGATCGGTTTTCCGGAGGCGGCGCTCACCCTCAGCCATGCCACGATCGCGCTGGCGCTCGCCCCCAAGTCCAACGCGGCGACGCTCGCGATCTTCGCAGCCCAGGAGGATGTACGGAAGGGTCTGGCCGGTCCGGTCCCGGCCCATCTGCGCGACGGCCACTACAAGGGCGCCGCCGCGCTCGGGCACGCACAGGGCTACGTCTATCCGCATGATGTCCCCGGCGGGATCGCCGCCCAGCAGTACGCCCCCGATGCCGTCCGTGACAGGCACTACTACCGGCCCACGCGGTACGGCGCGGAGGCGCGGTACGCGGACGTGGTGGACCGGGTCCGCGAGCGGCTCGGCCGCGGCGGCTCCGACGGCGCGGCGGACGCCTGAGAGCCTGCACGCCGTGGCCGCCCGATCAGAGGTCGCCCGACAGGCTCTCAGGCGCACGCTCAGTGCGTCGCCGCCTCGAACAGCATGTGCATGGGCCCGCGCCTCACCCGTCTCCAGCCGCAGCAGCATCATCCGGCCCGGCCATCCCGGGTACGGGCGTGAGCCGGCCGGCGACCCGGCCGCGGCCGCGGATGCGCGGTGTGGCACCGGTACCGGCGCGACGTCCGTGATCTCCAGCACAGCGGTCAACCCGTCGTCCTGAGCATGTGCCCCGGCCCGTACGGCCGGGGAATCGGCAGGAAGTTCGAGGAGCGGATCCCCTTCGAGCCCACGCTCCGGTCCAGGGGGATCAGCTGGTCGAAGCCCGCAGTGCGCATCCCGGGGATGAGCAGTACCGCCGAACAGGTACTCTGTACGAGAGTTCGTGTGCGCTCGGCTGCTGACGGCATCCGAGTGATTTCAAGCCCGCTGGGACGCGGCTGACCACGATCTGATCGGTCCTCCGTCGTATCGACGCCCTCGGTTGCGTCGACGCTGTCTGTGCTGTCCGTGACGTGTGTGTGGTGTTCCCAGGGCGAGACATGCGATCTCCTTGAGTAAGGTGAGCCTAACCTAACCCGCAATGGAGGTCTGGAGAACGTGCCTAACCAGTCGCGTCCCAAGGTCAAGAAGTCCCGTGCGCTCGGCATTGCCCTGACGCCGAAGGCCGTCAAGTACTTCGAGTCCCGCCCCTACCCGCCGGGCGAGCACGGCCGTGGCCGCAAGCAGAACTCGGACTACAAGGTCCGTCTGCTCGAGAAGCAGCGTCTGCGTGCCCAGTACGACATCAGCGAGCGCCAGATGGCGCGCGCGTACGACCGCGCCAAGAAGGCCGAGGGCAAGACGGGCGAGGCGCTCGTCGTCGAGCTCGAGCGCCGTCTCGACGCGCTGGTCCTGCGTTCGGGCATCGCCCGCACGATCTACCAGGCCCGTCAGATGGTCGTGCACGGCCACATCGAGGTCGACGGCCGCAAGGTCGACAAGCCGTCGTTCCGCGTCCGTCCCGACAACATCGTGATGGTCCGCGAGCGCAGCCGCGACAAGCACCCCTTCCAGGTGGCCCGCGAGGGTGGTTACGCCCCCGACGGCGAGACCCCGCGCTACCTGCAGGTGAACCTGAAGGCCCTGGCCTTCCGCCTGGACCGGGACCCGAACCGCAAGGAGATCCCGGTGATCTGCGACGAGCAGCTCGTCGTCGAGTACTACGCCCGCTGATCCAGGCGTAGCCGCTCTCACCAGCGCTCAGGCCCGCCCCTCCCCGACGTCGGGGAGGCGGCGGGCTTCCGCGTTCCGCTGCCCGGCGCGGGCACGGGGCCCGGCCGCTGCCCCTCCGGGCCCGGCCGGTCCACGGGCCGGCCCGCCAGCGCCCTGGCCACCGCCGTATCCGGATCCATTCGGCCGCCCGCCCGCCGCGCCGACTCGTACGGCGCGTTGCCGAGCTCCTGCCGCGCCAGCTCCTCGCACTGGGCCCGGGGCCTCCCGTAGTACGCCGAGCCGAACAGCGGCAGCCCCACCGACGGCCAGATCCGCTCGGCGGCCCCCTGCAGCACCGCCGCCTCCGCCGCGTCCCCCTCGACCGCCGTGACCAGGGCCAGCAGCTCCATGGCGAGCACCGAACCCAGCAGGTCGTGGAAGGCGTGACCGATCGCCAGGGACTCCCTGAGCAGCCCCCGTGCGCGGTCCGTCCGGCCCCGTTGCAGTGCCGCATAGGCCAGCACGTAGAGCGCGTACGAGAGGGCCCACCGCTCACCGCAGTCCTCGCATACCTCCCTGACCTCCTCGCAGATCGCCGCAGCGGTCTCCACATCCCCGCGGAACCCGACCGCCATCGCCAGCTCGACCTGTGCCATCAGCACATTGCTGTTCAGCTCGCCGAGTTTCCGGTAGCGGTCCAGCGCGTCCCGCAGCAGCTCCTCCGCGCGGACCATGTCGTCCGTGACGAGGGCCAGACAGCCTGTGCGGTGCACCGCGTACGCCAGGGCCGTCGCGTCACCGGTCCGGTCCGCCTCCTCCTGGCACTCCTGCAGTGCGGAGATCGCACCCACCGGGTCGCCCTGCAGCACCGCCACGTACCCGAGCACCCACAGCGCCTTGAGCCGCGAGGCGTCGTGCGGCGTCTCCTCCTCCAGTACGTGGGTCAGCCAGTGCCGCCCCTCCGAGAGGCGCCCGCAGCCGACCCAGAGGAACCAGAGCGTGCCCGCCAGGTACTGCGCGAGATGGACCTCGTCCGGGCTCTCCAGCGAGCACTCCATCGCCCGGCGCAGATTGGGCAGTTCGCTCTCGGCCCGGGCCGCCACCTCGCCCTGACGCGGGCCGAACCAGTCGAGCTCGCACCAGGTGGCCAGCCCCAGGAACCAGTCCCGGTGGCGACGCCGCATCCGGTCCGTGTCACCGGTCGCGGCCAGCCACTCGGCGCCGTACTCGCGCACCGTGTTCAGCAACCGGTAGCGGGTACCCGCCGCCGAGTCCTCACGCAGGACCACGGACTGCGCCAGCAGCGCCGTGAGCACGTCGAGCACCGACTCGGCCGGCAGCTCGGGGCTGCTGCAGATGTATTCGACGGCTTCCAGATCGAACTGCCCGGCGAAGACGGACAGCCGCGCCCACAGCAGCCGTTGCTCCGGCGCGCACAGTTCATGGCTCCAGCCGATGGCTGTACGGAGCGTCTGGTGGCGCGCCGGCGCGCTGCGGCTGCCGCCGGTCAGCAGCCGGAAGCGGTCGTCGAGCCGTTGCAGCACCTGCTCCGCGGACAGGGCGCGCAGCCGTCCGGCGGCCAGTTCCAGCGCGAGCGGGATCCCGTCCAGCCGGCGGCACAGCTCGCGCGCCGGTCCGCGGGTGTTCTCGGTCAGCCGGAAACCCGGCTGTACCGCGGCCGCCCGGTCGGTGAACAGCTCCATCGCGTCCTTGTCGGCCATCGGCGTGAGCGGATAGCTGATCTCCCCGTCCAGCTCCAGTGGCAGCCGCCCAGTGGCCAGCACCCGCAACCCCGGCGCCCGGCGCAGCAACTCCTGCACGAGTCCGGCGCAGGTGTCGACGAGATGCTCGAAACCGTCGAACACCAGGAGGAGTTGGCGCTCGGCGAGATGTTCGAGGAGTGTCGTGCGGGGCGACCGGCTGGTGTGATCGGTGAGTCCCAGTGCATCGACCACTGCGTGTTCCAGCAGCTCCGGATCGTGGACGGTGGACAGCTCCACCAGCCAGACCCCGTCGCAGTACCGTTTCTCCAGGAGGGCGGCAACCCTGGTGGCACAGCGCGTCTTTCCCACGCCGCCGACTCCGACCACGGTGACCAGCCTCGACTCCCGCAGCAGCCTGCCGAGATCGGCCAGCTCCGCCTCGCGTCCCACGAATCTGTTCAGTTCCGCCGGGAGGTTGCCGCGCGCCGCCGTGCCCCGGCCCGGATCGTCGGGGGTGGGAGAGGGCCGCTGAGAGCGTCGCATGAAACACGCAGAGTACTGGCAAGGAAGCTCTCCGTACAATCTCCTTTGCGCAACTACGACCCTGCCCACCAGGAATGCGGTAGGGGGCGTGGCCCCCGGCGCGATAGGGTCGGGAGACGACGATTCGACAAGCCAGAGAGCGGTGCATTGTGTCCGGTGGAGAGGTGGCCGGGATCCTGGTGGCTGTCTTCTGGGCGATCCTGGTCTCGTTCCTCGCCGTCGTCCTGGTGAGGCTGGCCCAGACGCTCAAGGCGACCACCAAACTCGTGGCGGACGTGACCGAGCAGGCCGTTCCGCTGCTCGCCGACGCGTCCGCGACCGTGCGCTCCGCGCAGACGCAACTCGACAAGGTCGACGCGATCGCGACGGATGTCCAGGAGGTCACCTCCAACGCCTCGGCGCTCTCCACCACTGTCGCATCGACCTTCGGCGGGCCGCTGGTCAAGGTCGCCGCCTTCGGTTACGGAGTACGGCAGGCCATCGGCCGCCGGACCGCTCCGGAAGCCGAGCCGGCCCGCCGAGCACCCCGACGCACGGTGATCGTCGGCCGCACGGTGCCGCCCGCGCGAGCCAAGAAGCAGGGCGGTAGAAGTTCCCGCGGATCGAAGGACTGACGCAGCGATGTTCCGCCGTACGTTCTGGTTCACCGCCGGCGCAGCCGCCGGCGTCTGGGCCACCACCAAGGTCAACCGGAAGCTCAGGCAGCTGACCCCCGAGAGCCTCGCGGCGCGCGCCGCCGACCGGGCGATCGAGAGCGGTCACAAGCTCAGGGACTTCGCCCTCGACGTCCGCGACGGCATGGTCCGGCGCGAGGCCGAACTGGGCGAGGCACTGGGCCTTGAGGCGCCGGTCGACCCCGAACTCCCCCTGCAGCGTCACTTCGCGGTCGAGGCGGCCGAGCCCGCCCCGGTCGCCGACGCCACCGCGTACCGCAAGCTCCCCTACAACTCGTACAACCGGAATGAGGACCACTGATGGAGTCGGCTGAAATTCGTCGCCGCTGGCTGAGCTTCTTCGAGGAGCGCGGGCACACCGTCGTGCCTTCGGCGTCGCTCATCGCGGACGACCCGACTCTGCTGCTGGTCCCCGCGGGCATGGTTCCCTTCAAGCCGTACTTCCTCGGCGAGGTCAAGCCGCCTGCCCAGCGCGTCACCAGCGTGCAGAAGTGTGTGCGTACGCCGGACATCGAAGAGGTCGGCAAGACCACCCGGCACGGCACCTTCTTCCAGATGTGCGGCAACTTCTCCTTCGGCGACTACTTCAAGGAAGGCGCCATCAGCTACGCCTGGGAGGCTCTCACCAGCTCCGTGGCGGACGGCGGCTTCGGTCTCGACCCCGAGCGGCTGTGGATCACCGTCTACCTCGACGACGACGAGGCCGAGCAGATCTGGCGCGACAAGATCGGCGTCCCGGCCGAGCGCATCCAGCGCCTGGGCAAGAAGGACAACTTCTGGTCCATGGGCGTCCCCGGCCCGTGCGGCCCCTGCTCCGAGATCAACTACGACCGCGGCCCCGAGTTCGGCGTCGAGGGCGGCCCGGCCGTCAACGACGAGCGGTACGTGGAGATCTGGAACCTGGTCTTCATGCAGTACGAGCGGGGCGCGGGCGACGGCAAGGAGGACTTCCCGATCCTCGGCGACCTGCCGTCGAAGAACATCGACACCGGCCTCGGCCTCGAGCGCCTCGCGATGATCCTGCAGGACGTGCAGAACCTGTACGAGATCGACACCTCGATGGCTGTCATCGAGAAGGCCACCGAACTGACCGGGGTGCGCTACGGCGACAACCACACCTCGGACGTCTCCCTCCGGGTCGTCACCGACCACATGCGTACGTCCGTCATGCTCATCGGCGACGGCGTCACCCCCGGCAACGAGGGCCGCGGTTACGTGCTGCGCCGCATCATGCGCCGCGCCGTCCGCAACATGCGCCTCCTCGGCGCCTCCGGCCCGGTCGTCGCCGAGCTCGTCGACACGGTCATCGCGTCGATGGGCCAGCAGTACCCGGAGCTGATCACCGACCGCAAGCGCATCGAGACCGTCGCCCTCGCCGAAGAGGCCGCCTTCCTGAAGGCCCTCAAGGGCGGCACCAACATCCTCGACACCGCCGTCACCGAGACCAAGGCCGCCGGCGGCAAGGTCCTCGCCGGCGACAAGGCGTTCCTGCTCCACGACACCTGGGGCTTCCCGATCGACCTCACCCTGGAGATGGCCGCCGAGCAGGGCCTCGCCGTGGACGAGGACGGCTTCCGCCGCCTGATGAAGGAACAGCGGGACCGCGCCAAGGCCGACGCCAAGGCCAAGAAGACCGGCCACGCCGACCTGTCCGCCTACCGCGAGGTGGCCGACCACTCCGGCACCACCGAGTTCACCGGGTACACGTCCACCGAGGGCGAGTCGACCATCGTCGGCCTCCTGGTCGACGGTGTCTCCTCGCCCGCCGCCACGGAGGGCGACGACGTCGAGGTCGTCCTCGACCGCACCCCGTTCTACGCCGAGGGCGGTGGCCAGCTCGCCGACCAGGGCCGGATCCGGCTCGACACCGGCGCCGTCATCCAGGTGCGCGACGTCCAGCAGCCCGTCCCGGGCGTCTCCGTCCACAAGGGCACGGTCCAGGTCGGTGAGGTGACGGTCGGCGCGTCCGCCTACGCCGCCATCGACAACACCCGTCGCCGCGCCATCGCCCGCGCCCACAGCGCCACGCACCTCACGCACCAGGCGCTGCGCGACGCCCTGGGCCCGACGGCCGCCCAGGCCGGTTCGGAGAACTCGCCGGGCCGCTTCCGCTTCGACTTCGGTTCGCCCGCCGCCGTCCCCGGCACGGTGCTCACCGACGTCGAGCAGAAGATCAACGAGGTCCTCTCCCGGGAGCTCGACGTCCAGGCCGAGGTCATGTCCATCGACGAGGCCAAGAAGCAGGGTGCCATCGCCGAGTTCGGCGAGAAGTACGGCGAGCGGGTCCGCGTGGTCACCATCGGCGACTTCTCCAAGGAGCTGTGCGGCGGTACGCACGTCCACAACACCGCCCAGCTGGGTCTGGTGAAGCTGCTCGGCGAATCGTCCATCGGTTCCGGTGTGCGCCGCATCGAGGCCCTCGTGGGCGTCGACGCGTACAACTTCCTCGCCAAGGAGCACACGGTCGTCGCCCAGCTCCAGGAGCTGGTCAAGGGCCGCCCCGAGGAGCTTCCGGAGAAGGTCTCCGCCATGCTCGGCAAGTTGAAGGACGCCGAGAAGGAGATCGAGAAGTTCCGCGCGGAGAAGGTCCTGCAGGCCGCCGCCGGGCTCGCCGAGTCCGCCAAGGACGTCCGCGGTGTCGCCGTCGTCACCGGTCAGGTACCGGACGGCACTTCGGCCGACGATCTGCGCAAGCTGGTCCTCGACGTCCGTGGGCGCATCCAGGGCGGCCGCGCTGCCGTCGTGGCCCTGTTCACCACGGCCAATGGCCGCCCGCTGACCGTCATCGCCACCAATGAGGCTGCCCGCGAGCGCGGACTCAAGGCCGGTGAACTGGTCCGCACGGCCGCCAAGACCCTCGGCGGCGGAGGCGGCGGCAAGCCGGACGTCGCCCAGGGCGGCGGCCAGAACCCGGCCGCCATCGGCGAGGCCATCGCCGCGGTCGAACGCCTCGTCACCGAGACGGCGTGACGGCGGGAGTGACGCAGATGCGCCGCGGACGTCGTCTCGCGATCGACGTCGGGGATGCCCGGATCGGGGTCGCCTCGTGCGACCCCGACGGGATCCTCGCCACGCCGGTGGAGACCGTGCCGGGACGTGACGTCCCGGCCGCCCACCGGCGGCTGCGACAGATCGTCGAGGAGTACGAGCCGATCGAGATCATCATCGGCCTGCCGAGGTCTCTGGGCGGCGGCGAGGGGCCCGCGGCGGCCAAGGTCCGGCTCTTCGCCCAGGAGGTCGCTCGCTCGGTCGCACCCATTCCAGTGCGATTGGTGGACGAGAGGATGACCACAGTGACGGCGAGTCAGGGACTGCGCGCCTCGGGCGTGAAGTCCAAGAAGGGCCGGTCTGTCATCGATCAGGCTGCCGCTGTGGTGATCCTTCAGAACGCTCTGGAGTCTGAACGAACCTCAGGTAAAGCTCCGGGCGAGGGCGTCGAAGTGGTTGTCTGATCGCGATACGGTAACGTTCCGCGCGATGCGGCGGTGTTCGAACAAACACCGCACAGCAAAGAGGCGGAACGTCGTCTCGCGGCTCTAGGGGATCGATGACTGAGTATGGCCGGGGCCCCGGCTCCGAACCGTGGCATCCCGAGGATCCCTTGTACGGGGACCAGGGATGGGGAGGCCAGCAGGCTGCCCACGGCCAGAGCCAGTACGGCGGTCCGCAGGATCCCTACGCCCAGCAGCCGCCGCAGCAGGCGTACCCGCAGCACCAGCAGTACGGCGGTCCGCAGGACCCGTACGCGCACGACCCGTACGCGCAGCAGCCGCCGCAGCAGGGCCCGTACGGGCAGCAAGCTCCTCAGCCACAGCAGCACGACCCGTACGGGCAGCAAGCTCCTCAGCCACAGCAGCACGACCCGTACGGGCAGCAAGCCCCGCAGCCACAGCAGCACGACCCGTACGGGCAGCAAGCCCCTCAGCCGCAGTACAACGGCGGCTGGGACACCGGCCAGCAGGCCGCGATGCCGTACGGCCCCCCTCCGAACGATCCGTACGGGAACGGGACGAACGGCTACAGCGAATCGCACGACAACTACGGCACGCCCGATGCGTATCCGCCGCCGCAGCCCCCGGGCCGACGCGAGGCCGCGCCCGAACAGGCCCCGCCGCAGAACCCCGACTGGGATCCGGACGTGCCCCAGGAGGAGACGCACCCCTTCTTCACGGGCACCGACGACGACCGTGACGGCCGGGACCCCCGTGACGACGATGACGAGTACGACGACGATCCGCCCGACGGTCGCAGGGGCGGCCGAGGCGGCGGCGAACGCCGCGGCAAGGGCAAGAAGAAGAACCGCAGCGGCTGCGCCTGCCTCGTCGTCGCCGTGGTCCTCGCCGGAGGTGTCGGCGGGGCGGGCTACGTCGGCTACACGTACTGGCAGAACAAATTCGGCGCGGCACCCGACTACTCGGGCCAGGGCTCCGGCAGCGTCGACGTGGAGATCCCGGAGGGCGCCCTCGGCAACGAGATCGGCAGCATCCTGAAGGCGAAGGGCGTCGTCAAGAGCGTCGACGCGTTCATCGCCGCGCAGGCCGAGAACCCCAAGGGGAAGTCGATCCAGGCGGGGGCCTATCTCCTGCACAAGGAGATGTCCGCGGCCGAGGCCGTGAAGCTGATGCTCGACCCGAAGAGCCAGAACGCGCTGACAGTCCCGGAGGGTAAGCGCAACGCCGACGTCTACACGCTGATCGACCAGAAGCTCGGTCTCAAGGCAGGCACCACCGGCGATGTCGCCAAGAAGCAAGCGGGCAGCCTCGGGCTCCCGCAATGGGCCAAGAACCACCCGGAACTCAAGGACCCACTGGAGGGCTTCCTCTACCCCGCGACGTATCCGGCTGCCAAGGGGATGAAGCCGGAGGCCGTCCTCAAGCAGATGGTCACCCGGGCCAACGAGGAATACGACAAGGTCGACCTCGAGTCGAGCGCCGAGAAGCTGGGCCTCAAGGACCCCTGGCAGCTGATGACGGTCGCCAGCCTCGTTCAGGCCGAGGGCAAGTACAAGCATGACTTCGACAAGGTCGCGCGGGTCGTCTACAACCGTCTTAAGCCGGGCAACGTCGAGACGAATGGTCTGCTGGACTTCGACTCGACCGTGAACTATGCGAAGAGCCAGAGCACCCTGGACATCGGTACGGTGAAGGATCTGCGCCAGTGGAAGGAGCCGTACAACACGTATTACATCCACGGCCTCCCACCTGGGCCGATCAACAACCCCGGTAGTGCCGCTCTGCACTCCGCCATGAACCCGACGCCCGGACCATGGTTCTATTTCGTGTCGGTTACGGCGGACAAAACCCTGTTCTCCGTGACCAATGCCGAGCACAACAAGAACGTGGCCAAATACGAGGAAGAACGGAAGAAGTCGGGCCAGTGACCCACGCGCACAGGGCAGCCGTCCTCGGCTCGCCGATCGCCCACTCGCTCTCCCCGATCCTGCACCGGGCCGCGTACGCCGAGCTCGGTCTCACCGACTGGACCTACGACCGGTTCGAGATCGACGAGCAGGCGCTGCCCGGCTTCATCGCGGGCCTGGACTCTTCCTGGGCCGGACTCTCGCTGACCATGCCGCTGAAGCGCGTGATCATTCCGCTGCTGGACTCCGTCAGCGAAACCGCCTCCTCGGTCGAGGCCGTGAACACAGTGGTCTTCACGAGGGACGGCCGTCGCGTCGGCGACAACACCGACATCCCCGGCATGATCGCCGCTCTGCGCGAACGCGGCGTGGACACCGTGGAGTCCGCCGCGGTCCTCGGTGCCGGGGCCACCGCATCCTCCGCGCTTGCCGCGCTCGCGGTGATCTGCACAGGGCCGGTCACGGCCTACGTGCGCAGCCAGGAGCGCGGGGACGAGATGCGCGGCTGGGGCGAACGGCTCGGTGTCGACGTGAGGATCTCCGACTGGGCGGAAGCGAAGCAGGCACTGCAGGCCCCCCTGGTGATCGCGACCACGCCGGCCGGGGCGACGGACGCGCTGGCCGGGGCGGTACCGGATGCACCCGGCACGCTCTTCGATGTGCTGTACGAGCCCTGGCCCACCGCACTCGCTGCCGCCTGGGCAGCTCGCAACGGTGCAGTCATCGGAGGTCTCGACCTTCTGGTGCACCAGGCTGTCCTCCAGGTCGAGGAGATGACGGGCCGCTCGCCCGCCCCGCTCGCAGCCATGCGGAAGGCCGGCGAAGAGGCGCTCGCCGCCCGCTGACCACACCGATCGCGCGCCGCGATCCGTCCGTCTGCTGGACCGGCGGCCGGTCCGGGGGCCCGGGCGTGGGAGGATCGAAGGCGGCGGGCCAGGGCCGCGCACCCGGTCGCGCCGTTGCAGTTCCAGGCGCGAGCATGAGGAGCACCGTTGAGCAGGTTGCGCTGGCTGACCGCGGGGGAGTCGCACGGCCCCGCACTCGTGGCGACGCTGGAGGGTCTTCCCGCCGGCGTCCCGATCACCACGGAGATGGTGGCGGACGCACTCGCCCGGCGGCGGCTCGGCTATGGCCGCGGCGCACGGATGAAGTTCGAGAAGGACGAGGTCACCTTCCTGGGTGGCGTACGCCACGGTCTGACCATGGGGTCCCCGGTCGCCGTGATGGTGGGCAACACCGAATGGCCCAAGTGGGAGCAGGTCATGTCGGCCGACCCGGTCGACCCCGACGAGCTCGCCACCCTGGCCCGTAACGCCCCGCTGACCCGCCCCCGGCCCGGCCACGCCGACCTCGCGGGCATGCAGAAGTACGGCTTCGACGAAGCCCGGCCGATCCTGGAGCGCGCCAGCGCCCGGGAGACCGCGGCCCGGGTGGCGCTCGGCGCCGTCGCGCGGTCGTACCTCAAGGAGACCGCGGGCATCGAGATCGTCAGCCACGTCGTCGAGCTGGCCGCGGCCAAGGCGCCGTACGGCGTCTACCCCACGCCTGCCGACGTCGACAAGCTCGACGCCGACCCGGTGCGCTGCCTCGACGCCGCCGCGAGCAAGGAAATGGTCGCCGAGATCGACCAGGCCCACAAGGACGGCGACACCCTGGGCGGTGTCGTCGAGGTGCTCGCGTACGGAGTGCCGGTCGGCCTCGGCTCGCACGTGCACTGGGACCGCCGCCTCGACGCGCGCCTCGCCGCAGCCTTGATGGGCATTCAGGCGATCAAGGGTGTCGAGGTCGGCGACGGCTTCGACCTGGCCCGGGTTCCCGGCTCGAAGGCGCACGACGAGATCCTGGTCACCGAGGACGGCATCAAGCGCGCCTCCGGCCGCTCCGGCGGTACCGAGGGCGGTCTGACCACCGGCGAGCTGCTGCGGGTCCGCGCCGCGATGAAGCCCATCGCGACCGTGCCCCGCGCGCTCGCCACCGTCGACGTCGTCACCGGTGAGCCGGCCAAGGCGCACCACCAGCGCTCCGATGTCTGCGCGGTGCCGGCCGCCGGCATCGTCGCCGAGGCGATGGTCGCGCTGGTTCTGGCCGACGCCGTGGCGGAGAAGTTCGGCGGGGACAGCGTCCCCGAGACCCACCGCAACGTGCAGTCGTACCTCGACCACCTCCAGATCCGATGAGCGGCCCGCTGATCGTCCTCGTCGGCCCGATGGGCGTCGGCAAGTCCACGGTCGGTGAGCTGCTCGCCGACCGGCTCGGCACCACCTACCGGGACACCGACGCGGATGTCGTGGCCACGGCGGGCAAGCCGATCTCGGAGATCTTCTACGACGAGGGCGAGGAGCACTTCCGCGAGCTGGAACGGCAGGCGGTACGCACCGCCGTCGCCGAGCACACCGGCGTCCTCGCGCTCGGCGGCGGCGCCGTGCTCGACGGGACGACCCGCGCGCTGCTCGCCGGCCACGCCGTCGTCTATCTCTCGATGGACGTGGAGGAGGCCGTCAAGCGGGTCGGGCTGAACACCGCGCGCCCGCTGCTCGCCGTCAACCCGCGCCGGCAGTGGCGCGAGCTGATGGATGCCCGCCGCCACCTCTACGACGAGGTGGCCCGGGCGACCGTCGCCACCGACGAGCGCACACCCGAAGAGGTCGCCCAGGCGGTCCTCGACGCACTGGAACTGCCGGAGCGCGCGGGCGACCCCGCGGCGCCCGGCCGGGAGAACACACGCATGACGGACCAGGGACCCACACGCATCCAGATCGCCGGCAGTGCGGGCACCGACCCGTACGAGGTGCTGGTCGGCCGGCAGCTGCTCGGTGAGCTGCCCTCGCTGATCGGCGACCGCGCCCGGCGGGTCGCGGTCCTGCACCCCGAGGCGCTCGCCGAGACCGGTGATGCGGTCCGTCAGGACCTCGCCGACCAGGGGTACGAGGCCATCGCCATCCAGCTGCCGAACGCCGAGGAGGCCAAGACCGTCGAGGTCGCGGCGTACTGCTGGAAGGCGCTCGGTCAGACCGGATTCACCCGCACCGACGTCATCGTCGGCGTCGGCGGCGGCGCCACCACCGACGTGGCCGGGTTCGTCGCGGCGACGTGGCTGCGCGGGGTGCGCTGGATCGCCGTGCCGACGACCGTGCTCGCCATGGTCGACGCGGCCGTCGGCGGCAAGACGGGCATCAACACCGCCGAGGGCAAGAACCTCGTCGGCGCCTTCCACCCGCCGGCCGGGGTGCTCTGCGACCTTGCCGCCCTCGACTCGCTGCCGGTGCACGACTACGTCAGCGGCATGGCCGAGATCATCAAGGCCGGTTTCATCGCCGACCCCGCGATCCTCGACCTGATCGAGTCGGACCCGGAAGGCGCCCGGACGCCCGCCGGTCCGCACACCGCCGAGCTGATCGAGCGGTCCATCCGGGTCAAGGCCGAGGTCGTCTCCAGTGACCTCAAGGAGTCCGGGCTGCGCGAGATCCTCAACTACGGGCACACGCTCGCCCACGCCATCGAGAAGAACGAGCGCTACAAGTGGCGCCACGGGGCGGCCGTCTCCGTCGGCATGGTCTTCGCCGCCGAGCTGGGCCGGCTGGCCGGACGCCTCGACGACGCCACCGCCGACCGGCACCGCACCGTCCTGGAGTCCGTCGGACTGCCGCTCACCTACCGCGGCGACCAGTGGCCCAGGCTGCTGGAGAACATGAAGATCGACAAGAAGTCCCGCGGCGACCTGCTGCGCTTCATCGTCCTCGACGGCCTGGGCAAGCCCACCGTCCTGGAGGGACCCGACCCGGCGGTGCTGCTCGCCGCGTACGGGGAGGTGT
Source organism: Streptomyces sp. NPDC051286 (assembly GCF_044455345.1). Taxonomy (NCBI): domain Bacteria; kingdom Bacillati; phylum Actinomycetota; class Actinomycetes; order Kitasatosporales; family Streptomycetaceae; genus Streptomyces; species Streptomyces sp. NPDC051286. The sequence goes on from NZ_JBITER010000065.1 coordinate 21,556, forward strand.
CGGCGTGACCCGCCGGGTCTTCGTGCTCAACGGACCGAACCTCGGCCGGCTCGGCTCCCGTGAGCCCGATGTGTACGGCGTGACGTCGTACGCCGGACTCGTCGAGACCTGCCGGACGCTCGGCAAGGAACTCGGCTTCGACGTCGACGTCCGGGAGACCAACGACGAGGGCGAGTTGATCCGCTGGCTGCACGAGGCCGCGGACGGGTCGATTCCAGTCGTTCTCAACCCGGGAGCCTTCACCCATTACTCGTACGGCATGCGGGACGCGGCCGCTCAGCGCACCGCCCCGCTCATCGAGGTGCACATCTCGAACCCGTACGCACGGGAGGAATTCCGCCACACCTCGGTCGTCGCGCCGGTCGCCACGGGGACCGTCGCCGGATTCGGTATCGGCTCCTACCGGCTCGCCCTGCGCGCCCTCGCCGACGAACTGGCGGACTGAGACGGGGCCCCGCCAGCCGGATCACCGGCCGGGGGGGCACTCCGTACCGTCCCCGGCCGTTGCCTCTGCGGCGGCCGGGGACGGTACGGTTGCCGTTCCACCAGCGCCAGTTGCCTGTACGAGACGGAGTGGCACCGGATGCAGCACGCAGTGGGGGCCCCGCTGCCGCCGCCCCAAGGATCCGGAAACGGACCTGTCGGCTGGACGCACCAGGCCCAGCACCCCGGCCACCCCGGTCCGCCGGGGACGCCGCCCCCGCCCCCTCCCGCGCCCCGGGGCCCCGGCTGGACGGGCCCGGCCCCGCAGCATGCCCCGGCGCCCGTCTCCCGGGAGACCACCGGGCACATCCAGCTGCCGCCCGGCGGCCCCGTGCCGCTGCCCGCACCACCCGCCGATCCCGGCACGGGCACGGCGACGCTCGCCGTCCTGCTGATCGGCCCCGCGGGCGCGGGCAAGACGACCGTGGCCAAACTGTGGGCCAGCCGCCGCCGCGTTCCCACCGCCCACGTCAGCCTCGACGACGTCCGCGAATGGGTCCGCTCCGGCTTCGCCGACCCGCAGACCGGGTGGAACGACCACTCGGAGGCCCAGTACCGCCTGGCCCGCCGCACCTGCGGCTTCGCCGCCCGTAACTTCCTGGCCAACGGCATCTCCTGCATCCTCGACGACGCGGTCTTCCCCGACCGCCCCGTCGTGGGCCTGGGCGGCTGGAAACGCCATGTGGGCCCGGGGCTTCTGCCCGTGGTGCTCCTGCCCGGCCTGGAGATCGTGCTGGAGCGCAACGCCGCCCGCAGTGGCAACCGCCGCCTGTCGGACGAGGAGGTTGCCCGGATCCACGGCCGGATGGCGGGCTGGTACGGCTCGGGTCTGCCGATCATCGACAACTCGACGTACGACGTGGAGACCACGGCCCGGGTCCTCGACGACGTACTCGCCCGCTCGATCGCCAGCCCGCCGGCCTGGTGACGGCCGGCCGGACGCCCCCCGGTCGGATGCGCTGACCGGGCGGCCCGGCGCCCCCGCTCGTAGGCTCGTGGCATGTCAGAGGTGTACGCCGTCCGCCGCGGGCTGCTCCGCGACCGGTGTGCCGCCGTCGGATCCGCGGCCGCGCTGGTCTCCCGCCCCGCCAACGTCCGCTATCTCGCGGGCGGAGCGCCCCCGGGTGCCGTCCTGCTGCTCGGCCCCGACGAGGACGTTTTGCTGTGCCCCCGCGCGCCGACCGGCGAGCCCGGCCACGAGCACTCCGACGACCAGCTGCGGCTGGCCCTGTTGCCGCCCTCCGGCGACGACCCGGCGGTCGCCGCAGCCGACCTGGCCACCACCTCCGGCGCGGAATCGCTCGCCGTCGAGGAACACGATCTGACAGTCTCCCGTCACCGGGCCATGGGCTCGGTGGCCCCGCGGCTCCGGCTGACCGATCTCGGCGCCACGGTCGAGCAGCTGCGCCTCGTCAAGGACGAGGAGGAGATCGCCTGCCTGCGGATCGCCGCCGAGATCACCGACCAGGCGCTCGGCGAACTTCTCGAATCGATTCTGGTCGGCCGCACTGAACGGCACCTCGCCCTGGAACTGGAACGGCGGCTGGTGGACCACGGCGCCGACGGTCCCGCCTTCGCCACCTCGGTCGCCACCGGACCCAACTCGGGTCAGGGCCGCCACCGGCCCTCGGACCGGCGCGTGGAGGAGGGAGATTTCCTCTCCGTCTGTCTCGGCGCGAACTATCGCGGCTACCGGTGCGAGATCGGCCGTACGTTTGTCATCGGGACGGCGCCGGCCGCCTGGCAGATCGATCTGTACGACCTGGTTTTCGCCGCTCAGCGGGCCGGACGTGAGGCTCTCGTGCCGGGCACGGCGTACCGTGATGTGGACCGTGCGGCCCGGCAGCTCCTGGACTCCGCAGGCCACGGAGAGGGTCTCGCACCCTGGACCGGGCACGGTGTGGGACTCGAAATCGACGAGGACCCGCAGCTGACACCGGCAGCCATGGGTAAACTGGACGCTTGTGTGCCGGTCACCGTCGAACCGGGGGTCCACCTCCCGGGCCGGGGCGGGGTCCGGATCGATGACACGCTCGTCGTGCGCCCCGAGGCGGACGGCGGACCCGAGCTACTCACCATTACGACCAAGGAGCTGCTCGCGCTCTAGCGCGCATCCTTGGCCGTCCACCAGCTTCAGTCCAGGAGATTCCGCAACCGTGGCTTCCACGAACGACCTCAAGAACGGCATGGTGCTCAAGCTCGACGGGGGCCAGCTCTGGTCCGTCGTCGAGTTCCAGCACGTCAAGCCCGGCAAGGGCCCGGCTTTCGTGCGCACCAAGCTCAAGAACGTGCTCTCCGGCAAGGTCGTCGACAAGACGTTCAACGCCGGCGTGAAGGTCGAGACGGCCACCATTGACCGCCGCGACATGCAGTTCTCGTACATGGACGGCGATTACTTCGTCTTCATGGACATGGACACGTACGACCAGCTCATGGTCGACCGCAAGGCTGTCGGCAACGCCGCCAACTTCCTCATCGAGGGCTTCACCGCCTCCGTGGCCCAGCACGAGGGCGAGGTGCTCTACGTCGAGCTGCCGGCCGCCGTCGAGCTGACCATCCAGCACACCGACCCGGGCGTCCAGGGCGACCGCTCCACCGGTGGCACCAAGCCCGCCACGCTGGAGACCGGTTACGAGATCGGCGTCCCGCTCTTCATCACCACCGGTGAGAAGATCAAGGTCGACACCCGCACGGGCGACTACCTCGGCCGGGTGAACAGCTAACCGTGGCTGCCCGGAACACGGCCCGCAAGCGCGCCTTCCAGATCCTCTTCGAGGCCGACCAGCGCGGTGAGTCCGTGCAGACGGTCCTCGCGGACTGGGTTCGGCTCTCGCGGTCCGACCCCCGTCAGCCGCCGGTCACCGAGTACACGATGGAACTCGTCGAGGGGTACGCGCAGTACGCGGACCGGATCGACGACCTCATCATCACCTATGCCGTGGACTGGGAGATCGACCGGATGCCGGTCGTCGACCGGAACATCCTGCGGCTCGGTGCGTACGAGCTGATCTGGGTGGACGGGACGCCGGACGCGGTGGTCATCGACGAGGCGGTCCAGCTTGCCAAGGAGTTCTCCACGGATGACTCCCCGTCCTTTGTGAACGGGCTGCTCGCCCGGTTCAAGGACCTCAAGCCGAACCTCCGCCGCGAGGCGTAGGCTGCGGCGGCGTTCAGCCCACGAAGGGCCCACGGTCGGCTGACCGTGGGCCCTTCGGCATGCGGGGCCCCGGTCCGGGGCGGGGGTTTTGTCCTCGAGCGCCGGGCGGGCTGGGTGTGTGGGGTTGCCGTGTGCGGTGGGGTTCGGGTCCACGGGGTGGGCGGTTTTGTCCTCAAGCGCCGGGCGGGCTTGATTGGTGCCCCGGTCCGGGGCGGGGGTTTTGTCCTCGAGCGCCGGGCGGGCTGGGTGTGCGGGGTTGCCGTGTGCGGTGGGTTCGGGTCCACGGGGTGGGCGGTTTTGTCCTCAATCGCCGGACGGGCTTGATGTGTGCGTCTGGCCCCTGGTGGCACCGTTCGCCTGTCCGGTGGGGGGTGGTCCGGGGCCCCTCCGGGGTGTCTCCTCGGGCGACGAACGTTCGGCGGGTACGCGAGGGGTGCCCGGGTCTTTGTTCGTCGCCCTGCGGGGACTCCCCTGCACGGCCCCGGACCGGCCGTCGCGCGTCCGCGGCCCGGTGCGCCTCTCTTGTCACG
>NZ_JBITER010000066.1:0-25216 GCF_044455345.1 Streptomyces sp. NPDC051286
GACGGCAGCCGCCTGATAGCCACACCCAGCACCCCTGGGCGACCCAACCCTACGAATGGCTCGATCAACCCGATCAAGACGGTAGAGCCGCCTGATAGCCACACCCAGCACCCCTGGGCGACCCAACCCTACGAATGGCTCGATCAACCCGATCAAGACGGTAGAGCCGCCTGAATCAGGGGGCGCGCACGGGCGGCACTCCGCGTGGCATCACCTTCCCCGGACGAGCCGCTCCAGGAGGAGGTAGGCACGCTGCTCCGCGGCAGCGAGTTCTGTGGGGTCGATCTCCGCCGGCCAGAGCTCGCCCGCCACGGCGTCGTCGGCCTCCCGCAACTCCACCACAGCTGCCGCCAGGTGAGTCTGGACGATCGGGTACGACGGCTCCGAGCAGTCGTCCAGCACCTGCTCGGCACGCTCGGACGCCTCCGTGCACGCGGCCAGCGCGTGCTCCGCTCGAACCGCCGCGCGGTCGTGGACCACCAACAGCGCACACGCCAGCGCGATGGCGATCCCGAGGAGGCTGCTCAGCGCCCGGTCCTCGACGAGGGCTCCGGCAGGTGAGGGAGAGGCCAGGTCGGACAGCAGCAGAGCCAGTGGCGTGAGGAAGACGACGCCGAGACCGTAGTTGCGCGCCACGACGTACTCCAGCAGGAACTCCAGGAGCACGATCACCAGGACGAGCACCACAGGGGCGGGGCCCGCGGACAGCACGCCGAGCGCGAGCATCAGTCCGGCGACCGTTCCCAAAGTGCGCTGGACGGCGCGCTGCGCCGCCGTGCGGACGTTGATCGAATGCAGCACCGCGGCGGCGGAGATCGCCGCCCAGTAGCCGTGACCGAGGCCCAGAAGAAGGGCCGCCCATCCGGCAAGACCGGTGCCGATGACCATCCGTAGGGCGGGAACGATCAGGACCGACACGTGTCCGGGGCCGCCGGGGCGCCGCCCCGTCACCAGCTCCGCGGCGCGCAGCTCGGCAGCGCGCGGGGCCGTCGGATCCGCCGGAACCGGCTCGGAGACCATGCCGGCCTGGGCGACCAGGGACGGGAGCGCCAGCTCGGGCAGGAGTCGCGGAACCCGGTGGCGACGGCTCACAAGCAGGCGGACCTGGCGGCGCAAGTCTCCCGCCAGGCGGGTGGGGTCGTCCGGCGGCCGGCGGGCGGCACCGATCAGCAGCGACCAGGAGAGGTCGGTCAGACGGACGCACGTGCCGCCCCGGCCGCCCTGCTCGGCGGCTGCCGGAGGCAGGAGGCCCAGAGTCCGATACGCCTGTAGAACAGCGGCGGTCGCCCGGTGCCGGACGAGCTTGCTTCCGTTCCCCGCGCCGGTTGCCTCCACCAGGTCCGCGAGCTCGCGCAGAGCCGCGGCCACCGCGAGGCGCTGTGGGCGATCCGGGTGCACGAACCAGCCCGAAACGGCCAGTACCCAGGCCACGGCCGCACCGCAAGCGGCCAGGGCGGTATGGGGAAGGACGTCCGCCGGGGCGGGCGAACCATTGGCCGCCACGGCGAAGGAGAAGAGCAGCAGCACCGCGCCCAACCCGCTCAGGCGCGCCGCGTCACAGGCGAGTTTCGCGATCCCGGCCACCGCGGCCATGGCCGCGACCACCACGGCGGCGGCTCCCCCGTCCCGTGGATGGGCCCACGCGGCGAGAGCCGAACCACAGCCCACGCACGCCGTCATGGCGGCCGCGACCAGCGCGAGCACGCGGGCACGGCGCGCGTACGGCAGGTTGCGGCCGAACGTGGTGGTGAAGGAGCCCAGCATGGCGTAGACAGCCTGGTCGGCCTGCCCGGCCAGTGCCATGGGCAGCGCGGGCAGCGCCATCGCCAGCGCGGCACGCAGGGCGAAGGACAGGGCACCGTCCACACTCTGCAGGGCGAGCGCGCCACGCGGGGAGAGCGCGCGCCCCACACGGGCTGCCGACCGCCTCGGGCTGCTCCCGATCACAGCAGTGAACAGAAGACGCAAACGGGGCATACGCGGTGTATATCACCTATGCCAGGTGCCGGGCGGGTCCTGGAGTGCTGAAGGCACAGGTGCCGGGGGTCCGCGACGGCGACCAAGTGGAGTTCATCGATGAAGAGGGTGAAGTCGCCGCTCGCCGCCCGGACGTCCCCGATGGCCTTCTTCAAGCGTTCCCCTCGGAGTGTGGCGCACCTTCCTCGCCTTGCCGGAGGCCGCCTCGCCGCCCGCGACCTCGTCGTTCGCGGCCTGCTCCGCGTCCACCTCGCCCAGGCCGCAGCCAGGATTCCGATGTCCCTCGCCACCCCGGAGCATGATGTGCCGGTGCCAGGCCGTCCAGTGGCGGACCTGGCAGTGGTCCAACCCGACCTGGCCTTTCGCGGCCTGGAAGCACTCACCTGTACTGGTCCCCGAGGCAAGTGCCGCTGCCCGAGCTGGTCCGGGTGGCCGGGAGCCGGTGGTGTATCGAGGTGATCAACCGTCGGCTACGCCTGCCCGACAGCGCCTGGTGCCAGGACACGCAGCGCCGCACCCGTGCCGGAGTGCCCGTACCAGACGCAGTTCGCGAAGGGGCCGAGATTGACCAACCAGAGTCGACGGCCCGGCCCCTTGCGCGCGGAAGCCGCCTACTTCGTCACAGCGTTCAACGCGTTCACGATCCCCACACCGTAGAACCCGTTGTGGTTCTTCGACCCCTTGCACACGGCGTCGATCTTGCCGTCGGAGTCGATGTCGTACGGGTCCGTGCACGGCGTGGCGTCGGCCTCGGAGGACAGCAGGGCCTTCACCTGGCCGGGGGTGGCGTGCGGGTGCGTCGACTTGATGAGGGCGGCCACCCCCGCGACGTGCGGGGACGCCATCGACGTGCCCTTCGCGTAGCCCCACTTACCGCCGGGCAGCGTGCCGAGGATCCGGCCGTCGGTGGCCGGCGCGGCCGGGGGCTGGTAGTCGTCTCCACCAGGCGCGGCGACGTCTATGACGTTCAGGCCATAGTTGGAGAACGACGACTTGATGCCCTTCGCACCGGTCGCGGCCACGGTCACCACACCCGGCAGCTGGGCTGGTATGTCCAAGCACTTGTGCGGATCGATCACCCGGTCACCCGGCGTGCCGTCGTTCGGGGAGTCGGGGTCGGTGATGGAGTCCGCATCCAGGTCGTGACTTTCGTTGCCCGCGGCCGCGACGTTGACCGTGCCCTTGCGCTCCGCGTACCGCGAGGCCCGGGTGATGGCATCGACGAGCGCCTTCTGGTCGGCGTCGTCGAGGCAGTCGAAGTTCCAGGGGTCGGTGTAATAGCTGTGGTTGGTGACGTCCACGTGGTGCTCGGCCGCCCAGACGAAGCCGCAGACCACGGCCTCGGTATAGACGTAGTCTTCCGGGTCGGACACCTTGATGCCGGCGACCTTCACGCCGGGCGCGACGCCGGTCATGCCGATGCCGTTCTTGGCGGCCGCGATCTCACCCGCGACATGTGTGCCGTGGGCACTCCCCGACGAGCCCGGCCGCCAAGCCCCGTCGGTGGTGTCCGGTTTGCCCGACACGCAGTTGACGGACGCGTCGCGGTTGAAGTTCGGGGCGAGGTCCGGGTGGGTGTCGTCGACGCCGGTGTCGATGACCGCGACCGTGACGTCGCGGCTGCCGAGCGTCTTGTCGTGCGCCTTGTCCGCCTTGATGGCGGGCAGGTCCCACTGCAACGGCTCCAGCGGGTCCTGGTCACCGGCCGCCGCCGCCTGCGCGCTCGCGAACTCCTCGGCGGTGAGCTCCTTCGGCGCGCCCATGTCGGCGGTCGACTGCGCGGCAAGGGGCGCGGTGCGGGTGGCTCCGGCCGACTGCACGCCCGGAACCTTGCGGATGGTCCGGGCGAAGTCGGGGTTCGAGGAGTGGACGACGATCACGCCGATCTGGTCGTACGCGATGACGATCGTGCCGCCCGCGTCGGCGATGGCCTTCTTCACCGTCGTGGTCGGGCCTTTTCCGGTGGCGATGTTGACGACGTAGCTGAGGGTGGCCGAGTCGGCCGCCGAGGCCTTCGGGGCGGTCTCCGCTGCTGACGCGGTGGCACCCGGCAGTAAGGCGAAGGCGGTCGCCATGGCCATCCCGAGCGGGAGGGCGATGAGACGACGGGAGCGCGTGCGCGGCGCTGTCATAGAGATCTCCAGTTGGTTCGCTCGCGGTACGGGTGGTATGACGCGTGCGGAGCTCAACGAGTTGATCGACGGGGTTACTTGACGGCCCGCGGGACGTTGACGACGCCGAAGCCGTAGAAACCGTTCACGCGCTTGCCGCCGGTGCAGGTCGCGTCCACGACCCCGTCGCCGTTGTAGTCGTAGGGGTCCTTCGGGGAGCCCGGGTTGTCCGCCTGCGTCTTCAGGAGCGCCAGGAGCTGCGCCGGAGTCGCCTTCGGGTGCGCGGCCTTCAGCAGCGCGGCCACGCCCGCGACGTGCGGCGACGCCATCGACGTGCCCCGCAGGAAGGCCTACTGGTTGTTCGGCATCGTGGAGAGGATGCGTTCGTCCTTGGACGGCGTGCACGCGCTGACGTACTTGTCGCCGCCCGGCCCCGCGACATCAACGACTCCGTTTCCGTAACTGGAGTAGCAGGACTGGGCGTGTCCACGACGACAACGCCAACGTCATCAGCCAGACCGTCAAGGGCACGTCCACGACCTACAACTACGACCGCAACCGCCTGCTGACGGCGACCGCATCCGGCGTCTCGGCCAACTACAACTACGACCCGTTCGGCCGGACGGAATCGGTCACCTCGGGCGGCAAGGTCATCGAGCGCAGCGTGTACGACGGCTTCGACCACGTCGTGGAGTCCCAGAAGATGGACGACACCGGCGTATCAGCAGCAGGCCCGGCCGCTCGCGCACCAGTTCGGCATCGACCTCCAGCATCGCGGCCAGCACCTCGCGCTCGCCGAGCTTCGGATCGGCCAGCGCCCACAGGATCGGCATCCCCGAGGGGGTGCACACCAGGTACAGCCGCAGTCCCCAGAAGAATCGCGAATGCGACGCGCAGTAGCCGTAGTTGGCCCAGCCCGCCAGTTCCGAGCGTTTGACCGTGGGGCGGGACATCCCGCACGGCACCGGGGTCGAGTCCGTGATCCACACCGTGTCGTGCCAGAAGTCGGTGTCTTTGGCGAGCACCCGTATCACGCGTTTGATCTGCGGCAGTGCGGCACGCAGCCGTTTGTTGTAGCCGGCATCCTGCGGGATGAAGGGGAACATGTCCTGGAGGTGTGTACGGACGTACCGCAGCCAGCGGGCCTCGCAGTGGAACCCGAGCATCGCCTGCATGACCGCCAGGCACAGCAACTCCGAGTGACTGAGTTTCGGTGGCCGGCCCGGCAGCCGCCGGATACCGGCCAAGTCGTCGTCGATCTTCACATACAGTGCGGTCACGAGGGTGTTCAGGTTCGTCGTCACAAGCGATCATGAACACCCTCTCTTCGTGCCCGCAGGCATTCGGAAAGACTCGTCTAGGGTAAGAGGCTAGATGATATGAGCGTTCCATCGCGATATGCAGGTCGACTGACGATTGGGAGTTTCATGTTCGGACTCCTTGCCGTCGTCTCGGGATGTGGAACCCTGCATGCAGGAAATGCTGGATCTTCCACATCCGCTGCCGACCCGAGGATGTACGCCGGGTGTGCTTCTGGGCGGAGCCTGGAAGAGGTGAAGAAGGTTTACGGTCTCGTGATCCCAGCAGGGGTCCAGAGGCTACGATTCTGCGAGCAGGAGCATTGGTCTGGAGCGTCCGGAGAAATGCGGTTCGATTCATCCCGGGAAGTCATGGATGAGTTCCTGTCCAAATCCAGTAAGTCGACGGTAGAACTGACGAAAATCACTTCTCCCCAACTGGATGGAAAGTGGCAATCCATCGCCGAAGGCACACCGATAGAGAGCGGCAGCTACGTGAATAGGGTGGAAGGTTGCGACAACGACATAACCGTCGACGTGGTTTCCCTGTCAGGGGATAGCGTGCGAACGTACGTCGACATGGTCTGCGCATCGTAAGCTGCAAGGCTTATGAAAGCTGGCACTTCGGTCAGGGGGAGCGAGTCCTTTGAACGACTTCTACGAGCAGGTGAAGCAGCGCGGCGCAACGCCTGATGTCGAAGCCCGACTCCGCAGCACCATCTCGAAGCTGAAGAAGACGATCGCCAACAAGAACACGGAACTCGATCAACTCCGCGCCGATGTCCCCGCTCTCATCCGGGCCGTCAACCAGCTCACGCTGGAGAATCTCCAGCTCCGTGAGGAGCTCGCGAAGCCCGAGCGCCGCGTGGTCCCCTTCCCCGGGCCTCGACAGCCTTCCTGAACCGGCTTCGCAGCCGCAGGTCAGCGGGGGCTTCGGCGGAATGGCCCCCGTGATGCAGGACCGACCGCACGCCCTCGTCGCTCGATTCGTACTCCACACCGCGAACGCTCACGACGGGGGCGCCGCGGCCTCGCTGGCCGAGGATCACCCCCGCAGCCGCGGCCACCAGGTCGACCAGGGTCTCTTCCTGCCGCTTGGTCCTGCCGCCCGGCTCGGCGTGTTCGGTGTCCCGCAGCGGGGCAATACCGGCGGCACCGATCGCGAGCACGGTCGAGCCGAGACGGTCCGCCCGACCGTCCGAGTCGGCAATCACCACCGCGACCTGGGCTCCCGCCGCTGCGGCAATCGCATCGCGCAGCCCTCGCGCGGAGGCGTCCGGGTCGGCCGGCAGCAGCCACACGCCATCGAGTCCATCGCGGTCCACGCCCGCAGACGTCAGCTGATAGCCGAGCCGATGCCGGGCAATGATCGGTCCTCGCTCTCCGGCCACGAAATGTTCATCAGATTCGTCCAGAACGACTTGAACTACCTCGGCTGGCTTTCCCGTCCTGGCGGACAACCCCAAGGCCAAATCCCCTGGGGTGACTGCGGCCAAATCGACGCGCCTCTCTTCCGAGATCGACACCACCTTCGACGCAACAACGATCACGTCCCCCTCGCACAACGAGATGTCCTGCGCATCCAGGGCCGTTGTGATGACGGACCCCAGATCATCGCCGGGGGAAATCCGAGGGAAGGGCTCCACCGAGAACGCCGAGAACGCTGACGTGGTCATCAGAAGGTCTCCAGAAGAGAGGAATCGCCGGCGGGTCACTGGTGCCGCAACGTCGTCGAGCTGCGGCCGTCAGGCAGGAGGGGCCGCCGGTGACGGTTGGGCGATTTCGGTGCCTGTTCCGGCCCGATCGTGTCGGGGCGTTGATCGTGCCGGAACGGTGGGCTACCGCTTGGCGGCCACGAAGCCCCACTGGTCGACCGGCTCGCCGGTCACGGGTCCTTCGGGGCGCCAGAGGCTGATCGAACCGAAGCCCGGCTCCACCAGGTCGAGCCCGTCTGCGAAGGCCCCGATGATGTCCTTAGGACGCGAGATGTACGGCAGGGCACCCCCGCTGGCGTACTCGTCGGACCCCGCCTGGGTCTCCGGCGTCTCAATGGTGTCGCACAGCATCAGGTAACTGCCCGTCGGTAGGGCCTCCAGGTAGCTGCGAAGGAGCGCAGCGGCCTTGTCCGCGTCCGTCACGTGCCCCAGCGTCGAAAGCAGCATCACGGCGACCGGCCGGCCGAGGTCCAGCGTCCGGGCGGTCTCGCGCAACACCGTCTCCGCGTCCGTCAGGTCCGCGTGCACATAGTCCGTCACACCCTCGGGTCGGCTGGACAGCAGCGCACGGGCGTGAGCCAGGACGATCGGGTCGTTGTCGACGTACACGATCCGTGCTGTCGGATCGACGCTCTGGGCAACCTCGTGCGTTGCGTTCGCCGTCGGCAGGCCGGTTCCGAGGTCCAGGAACTGCCGCACCCCTGCCTCAGCAGCCAGGTAGCGTACCCCTCGCGCCTGGAATGCCCGGGAGGCGCGCGCTATCTCAGTGATCTGCGGGTACAGCTTCTCCATCGTCGCTCCGAGCCGGCGGTCCACCTCGTAGTTGTCCTTGCCGCCCAGCCAGTAATTCCACACCCGCGCCGAATGCGGCGTGCCCGTGTCGATGCCGTCCATCGGTGTCCGGATGTCCTGCTCGTCAGCCATCGGCCCTCTTCGCGTCGCTTGCCCATGCACGGACAATCCCGTACCGTGCACGGCCATGCTTCCCCACCCGCCTCGTCCACACCAGCCCGATCAGGAAACAACTCGCTTACGTTGATGACTCCTTACGGTGCTGCGGTGGTGCCGGGCAGTGCGGCCGGAGAGGGAGCGGACGGCGTCCAGCAGTCTGCGGGAGCTGCCCGGTGACGGCGAATTCGTGATCACGGCCCGGGCGCTTGGACAGGCCGTCGTGTATGCCAGATGGTTGCCGTGCGGGTCGGGAAGACACACGACGACGTGGCCAGACTGCTGAATCTTGACGTTTAACGTCGCAGGTCACCCGACCTGCTGATCTGCGGTTCTTTCCGGGACAGCGGGGGCGGCCGTTCTCCACGCTTCGAGATGTCGAGTCACGAAGTACAAGAGAACGGCCGCTGTGTATGAGTCTGTCTATCGATGCGCCTGCAGGCGAGGCGTTGGACGTGTTGTCCCGCTTTCGGGTCGAGTTCTACGAATGCCTCTACGCCCGCGCGGACGTGCTCTTCGAGCTCGCCGACGCGGTGTTGTGCGCGGACGGGCCGGTGAAGACGCTGGTCGAGCTGTCGCTGGCGGTCGAGCATCGACGTGGGCACGGCGCCCAGTACGCAGCCTTGGACCGGGGCTGGCTGGAGCCGATGCGCTTGCGCCGGACCCTGGCCGGCCTGCCGCTGCCAAGGGCGGCCGACGGGCGGATCGTGCTGGCCGTGGACGTGTCCAACTGGTTGCGCCCGGACGCCCCCACCAGCGACGAGAGACTGTTCTGCCACGTCTATGGACGCGGTGACCGCAAGACGGACCAGCTGGTTCCCGGATGGCCGTACTCTTTCGTCGGCGCGCTGGAGTCCGGCCGCACGTCCTGGGTCGCGCTGCTGGACGCCGTGCGTCTGGGCCCCGCCGACGATGCGACCGCCGTCACCGCCGCCCAACTACGCGATGTCATCGGGCGGTTGACACAAGCCGGGCATTGGCAGCCGGGCGACCTGGAGATCCTGATCGTGATGGACTCCGGATACGACGTTGCCTACCTCTCCCCCGTCCTGGCCGACTTGCCGGTCGTGCTGGTCGGGCGCCTGCGCTCGGACCGTGTCATGCTCCGCGACCCGGGCCCGACCCGTTCCGGCCCGAAGGGCGGGCGGCCCCGCCGGCACGGCGGCGTCCTCACCTTCGCCAAGCCCGACAGCTGGCACGAGCCCGACGCCACCACGGTCACGGACACCACCCGCTACGGCCAGGCCGAGGCGATCGCCTGGGACCGGATGCACCCAAGGCTCACCCACCGCGGCCCCTGGCTGGAGCACGCCAAAGAGGAACTGCCCGTCCTGCACGGCACGTTGATCCGTCTCAAGGTCGAGCGCCTGCCAGGCGACCGTGACCCGAAACCGGTCTGGCTGTGGTGCTCAGCCACCGCCGCCACCAGCGCTCAGGTGGACCTGTGGTGGCAGTCCTACCTCCGCAGATTCGATCTTGAGCACACCTTCCGGCTGATGAAGCAGACGCTCGGGTGGACCGCCCCGCAGGTCCGCCACGCCGACACCGCCGACCTGTGGACCTGGCTCGTCATCGCCGCTCACACCCAGCTCCGCCTTGCCCGCCCCCTCGCCGAAGACCTCCGCCGCCCCTGGGAACGCCGCACCGAACCCCGCCGCCTCACCCCCGCCCGCGTCCGCCGCGGGTTTCGCAACCTCCGACCGACCGCGGCCTGCCCAGCAGCCGCACCGAAACCTTCCCGCCCCGGCCCCGGACGGCCGCCCGGCTCGAAGAACAGACACCGCGCCAAGCGCCACGACGTCGGCAAGACCGTCAAACGCGCCGAAACCATCAAGGAGCACGAAGCCCGCCGAGGATAAACGTCAAGCTTGAGGACACGTCGCAGAACCGCGCGGGCTTCGCCGGTCGGGTTGAGGGTGTGGTCGGTCCAGCGGTATACGAGGCCGAGAGCGGCGGACGGCGCGCTGATCATCGGGCGGCGGACCTCCTGTGGGTGACGTCGATGGCCTTCTCCCAGGGCTGCGACGTGGTCGCATAAGTGCGGCAGGTACGCCGCTGAGAAGCGTACGGCCGCAGGAAGCACCCTGGCTTCGGGCGCGCGGCCCCGGGAGGATCGTGGCTCAAGCACCAGCCACGAGGCCGGTCGCGAGTCACGCACTCAACGATGGCTGCCGGTGCCCCTGAGGCTCATGGGCGTTTATGAGCGCAGGGGCGGGCGAGCGACGAGGCGCTCCAGCGAGACCGCCGACCCGCCGCCGGCCTTCACTTCCGCCCGTCTGATCACTGAGAGTATGAGCGGGTGAGTGCTGACGTGTTGGGACGCTGGGTACCGGATCGACCCAAGGATGTGGCCGCGGTCTTCGCCAAGGCGGACTTCCCGTGGTGGATCGCCGGTGGCTACGCGATCGAACTCGCGGTCGGCCGCGAGCTGCGCGCACACGGCGATCTCGACGTCCTCGTCCTCCGGCGCGACCAGGCCCTCGTACGCGAACTGCTGGTCGACTGGGACCTGTACGTGGCGGACCCGCCCGGCCAGGGGGAGCTTCGACCGTGGCGTCCTGTAGAGGTCCTTCGGCCGCCGCTCCACGACATCTGGTGCCGCCGCACACCCGAGGCGCCCTGGTCGGTGCAGCTCATGCTGGACGAGGCCGAGGGCACCCAGTGGGTCTCGCGGCGCACCCCGGAGATCCGGCGCCCGATCGACCAACTCGGGCGAACGAGCGAGACGGGCATCCCGTACCTCGCGCCTGAGGTGCAGCTCTTCTACAAAGCGAAAGCGACCCGGGACAAGGACGAGACCGACTTCGAAGCTGTGCTGCCGCTGCTCGACGCTCCGGCACGCGCTTGGCTGGCGGACGCGATCAACGTGATCGCGCCCGACCACCCCTGGCTTCGCCGGCTCCTGCCGGTCAGCCGAACGTGAGCAGCGGAACGTCGTAGAGGTCGGGGTTCCGGGGCCGGGTCATCGTGGGTGACGTGACCTCCACGATCAGCAGTTCGCTGAGGAACTGGACCTTGGCGCTGAGGAGGTGGCTCGTCCTGCCGTCGGCCGACTGGGCCTTCAGGCCGGCGGAGACGTGGATGTGCGGGAGTATCTCGCCGGTGGCGGGGTCATGGGCGAGGGTGCCCGCGCCGAACGCCTCGACGTTGGTGACGTACGTCTTCGCCCAGACCGGTGCGTCCGGGTCAGCGAGCTTCTCGCAGGCGCCCACGATCTCGGCCTCCGCGAAGGCCCCGATGAACGAGGGGATGTAGCCCTGGCGTACGCCGTTGTCCCGGCAGAAGGTGGACAACGCCTCGAAGAAGTCCTCCCCGTGGTCGAAGGTGACACCGAAGGTACGGCCGACGGTCAGCTCCTGAGCACGCATGTGCGGGTGTCTCCTGACGATGTGGGATCAGCGGGCGGAGGCAGTGGTGAAGGTCTCGCGGAGCGTCGCTCCGTCGGCGCCCCGGGCGAGCAGGGCGTGCAGCAGGAGCCGCGCCTGGTACGGGCCGAGGTCTCCGGCACCAATGAGCCCTCGTCCGAGGAGGTCCTTCTCGGAGCCGGGGAAGCCGTACGTGTCGGACAGGACCGGGCCGTTGCCGATGCGGGAGGCGAGGACCACGGGGATGCGGGACGCGAGCTTGGTGAGCCCTTCGACGAGACGCTCCGGGACGTGGCCGACGCCGAAGGCCGCGACCACGAGTCCGTCACAGTTGCCGTCCCACAGGTCGAGCAGGGCTCGGTCGTCGCCGAGGGTGACGGTGTAGAGCCCGACGCGCGCCTCACGGTCAGGGGCGCCGACCAGCGGTCCGCGGCGCGGCAGCCCGCCCACCATCCGCACCCGATTCTCCGCAATCCGCGCGATCGGGCCGCACGCCGGTGAGGTGAAGGCGGCGGGGCTGGTGGTGTGGGACTTGCGGACGGTCCGGGCCGAGTGGACCTCGTCGCCGAGTACGACGAGGCAGCCGGCGCCGCTGAGTCCGGGGTCGGCGGCGGCCAGGACGGCGGCGTGGAGGTTGGCCGGACCGTCGGCGCCGGGCAGGGTGGGGTTGCGCATCGCGCCGGTGACGACGACCGGCTGTTCGTGGCCGTGGTAGAGGTCGAGGAGGAAGGCCGTCTCCTCGATGGTGTCGGTGCCCTGGGTGATGACGACGCCGTCGACGTCTCCGGTCTCCAGCTCCGCCGTGATCGCGGCCGACAGTGCGGTGAGGTCCTCGAAGGTCAGGGAGGCGCCGGGCAGACGTCGGAAGTCCCGTACCTTGAGGCCGATTCCGCTCGTGGCCAGGGCCGGTACCGCGGCGAGGAGTTCGTGGGCCGAGAGCGCGGGTACGACGCCTCCGGTGGTGGGATCCGTGGTCATGGCGATCGTGCCGCCGAGGGAGAAGACCGCCACGTTCCTGACCGACTCCGTCATATCCCCTGCTCCCCTGTTCGGACGCCGCCGAGCGCGGCCTCACGAGTGGTTCACGCAGGCTATCGGGTCGGCGCCGTCCGGGTACGAGGAATGATCACCAGCTGCTCGGCCACGAACCGGCAGGCGGCCTCCAGCCCTTCGAGGCCGAGCAACCGGCTGCGCGGCCGGGCGAGCCGCTCCGTGCCGACGGCCGACAACTGTGCGCACCGGCGACCGAGCCAGGAGGCGTCAAGGCCGAGGTACTCCGCCGTTGTCGCAAGGCGCTGTCCGACCTGCTCGGCCGCCGTGGCCGAGTGGTGGCTGACGTGGCCCGCCACATCGGCGAACGTCCGCAGGGCTCCCGGCCGCGCGGTGACCGCGAGATGGGACGCCCCCTCGGTCCGTACCCATGAGGCGATGACGGCACGGCGCCCGTGGGAGAGCGCGAAGCCGTCGGTGTGGGCGAAGCCTCCGTCGTCGGTCACCCAGGTGCGGACGCCGAAGGACTCCATGAGCGCAATGGCGAGGAAGAGCAGAACGCGCTCGTACGCCGGCGAGGAGGCGACCGCCGTCTCGGGGACGCAGAACCCCCGGCCACTGGTACTGCCCGGACGTCGTGGTGCCATTCGTTCGAGGTAGCGGTACTTGTGCCGGAAGAACAGCCATGTGGCGGCCTCCTCACCGCGCTGTTCCCTGGTCCAAAAGACGGGTGCGTCGCCCAGGTGGTCACGGTGGCCCAGGATGTACCGGGCTGCGGTCTCCGAGCCGATCAGCATCCGGGAGACTTCGGTCAGGCCGTAGTCGAAGGCGAGCGGCGAGCCTGGGGAAGCGGTGAGCGAAGCCAGCGAGGTGTGGAGGGTCTGGTCGTCGCCGAGCAGTGCCGCCTCGAATCCCGACATGGCCCACAGGATGCCGTAGGTCAGGTCGTCCAGTTCGTATGCGGCGGGGATGTCGACCGGGTCGGAGGCGGTGGTGCGTACGCCGCTCGGTCGGGCGTCGGTGACGAATTGCCGGACCGCCCCGTCCACCGTGCGGTTCGCGACGACGAGCGCGCGCATCGGCATGGTGCGCCAGGCATCCAGCTCCGGGCGGGAGTCGAGTCTCAGGCTGTCCCCGAGGAACGAGGCCGCGGGAAGGGTCAGCACAGGAAGCGCCGTCGTCGAGACGGACCGGCCGGCGGGTAAGAGAAGCTGGCCTGGCCCTTCGGGCAGCGCAGCGTACCCACGGGCTCCGGTGTCCGCCGTTCCCGGTCGGCCCGTGGCGTCCGGGGTGTGCGGATCGGCCGTGGGTAGGAGCCCGAGCAGTTCCTCCGGAACTCCCAGTGCATCGGTCCACTGGACGAACTGCCGTCGGTCGCGGATCTGTTTGAGCCCGCGTTCCAGTCTGCTGACCTCGGCCTGGTCGATGCTGACCATCCGCGCCACGCCCGCCTGGGAGAGGCCCGTGTGCTTCCTGAACAGCTTGACGACGGTGCCGAGTTCCCATGCGGCCACGGCTCGCCGGACCGTCGGATCACGCCAGAAGGCCGGGTCGGCCCGTCGGGCGGCCGGCCCGTCCTGGCACGAGGCGCATCGTGTACCGGCGTTGAAGCGACTGAGAAGGGCACCGCAGCGCGTACACCGCCGCTGTCCGCTGTCGACCATGGTCGGCATTCTCCCTCTCTGCAACCACCCGGACACGTTCCGCTGGTGGGGCTCATAAACACTCATAGGCGTGGGCCTTCGTGGCGGCCATCGTGGTGGAGCACCACCGACCGGAGCCGCGTGCCGCGACTCCCCGGACGTGAGGATCCGACCTGTGACCTCCTTGACCCTGCCGTCCAGGCCCCCCGGTTCGCCGCCGCTGGCCCATGCCTGGCAGACGCTGGCGGAGGGGCTGCTGACCCAGCGGCTCCATCTCCATCTCGACGAATGGCGGGCTGCCGTCGCCGAGGAGAAGGCACTGCCGGACGTGCCGGGCGCCGATGTCTCCGTGCTGGCCCAGCGCCCGTCTCCGCTGCCGGCAGGCGACGAGTCCGCGATGGCGCTGCTGGAGGACGCCGGGCTCGGCTTCTGGTGGGAGCTGCCCGAGCGGCACGGAGCGGAGTCGCGGAACCGGCACGGGGCACTTCACCGCGCCGCCGACACCGCTGCCCAGAACCTCCTCGCGGAGCAGTCCGGGGCGGCCTGGTCCGACGCCGTGACCGCCGTCAGCGCCGCCGCCGCGTGGTGGGTGGGCTTCTTCGCGGTCATTCGCCACCGCGGGGTCCACCACATCACGCTGGAGCCGCACCCGAGCCCGCTCCATGAGCAGGCCCTGGGCACCGCCGTGAGCGTCGTCGCCCACGGCATGGCCACGCGGGTGCTGGAGGCGGCGCTGCGCGACACCGCCGACGACCCGGCGCTCCGCGCCGCGTACTGCCGGGCCGTTGAGGCCGGCATCTGCGTCGAGCCCGAGCTGCCCCGACTGATCGACGAGTTGGCGGAGCTGCGGCTGGTGGACCTGGTGTCCACCACGGCCCGCTGGCGAGGCCGCTTCACCAAGTACGCCGGCGGCACGGGGGCGGGGCAGGTCGAATGAACCACCGCTATCCGTTCATTGTCATCGAGGGGCTCGACGGCACCGGCAAGACGACGCTGCGCAAGGGCCTGTTCCGGCTCTGGGAGGGGCTCTACGGCGTCACCCCGCTGTGCGTGCTCACCACCAACTTCCTGGCCGCCGACCAGGCCGCCGCCATCGTCACGGGCAAGTACCAGCCGAACGCCGGGAACCGTGACGCCTACCTGTCCGCGATCGCGGCGGACAAGCGGGCCACGTTGGATCGTCTCGTGCTCCCCCAGCGGACGGCCCGGCCCGTGATCGCGGATCGCTGGCTCCTCAGCGAGCTGGCCTTCTTCGCCGTGAAGCACGGCATGAGGGTGTCGGAGACGTACGAGGCGCTGGCCTCGCAGCTCACCGTGGCTCCGGATCTCACGCTTGTCCTGGACCTGGAGACCGACGCCTCGATGAGCCGGGCGCAGGCCCGACAGGGTGACGCCGTCCGGGCCGACTGGGACGTGCACGACGTCCAGAGCCGGGTTCGCAAGACCTACGAGGCCGTGGTCACGAAGCCCAACGAGTTTCCGCTCCTCGGCGACGTGGTCCGGCTGGACGCCCGCCGACCCCGGTCCGAGGTGCTGCTCGCCGCCTGGGACGTACTGCGCGGACGGCAGCTGGTGCCGCCCATCGCCGCCCACGCGGAAGGAGGAGAGACCCATGGCTGACGGCATGAAGGCGATGCGTCTGCGTGAGGCCCTCGACGACAGCGAACGGAAGCACCCGTTGCTGGCTGTCGGTGCGGTGAACGCGCTCGCCGCGCACGTTGCAGCGGAGGCGGGCTTCGACGCACTGTGGGTGAGCGGTCTGGAGGTGTCCGCGGCCTCCGGGCTGCCGGACGCCAACGTCCTGGGCCCCCGGGACCTGTCCGACGTGGTCGCCTCGCTCGGCCGTGTCACCGATCTGCCCGTCATCGTGGACATCGACAACGCGGGTGGTTCAGGGCGCACGGCGGAGCGGTTCGCGTACGACCTGATGCGCGTCGGAGCCGCGGCGGTGTGTGTCGAGGACAGCGCGTACCCAAAGTGCAACAGCTTCGCGGCCCACCGGGCCCAGGCCCTCGCCGACCGGGACCTGCTGCGCGAGCAGGTGGGGCGCATACGGAAGGTCGCCGGTGACGGCCTCGTGGTCGTGGCCCGCACCGAGGCCCTGATCGCCGGTGAGGACATGGCCACGGCGATCGCCAGGGCCGAGGCGTACGCCGAGGCCGGGGCGGATGCGGTACTCATCCACTCCAAGGATGCGACCGGTGAGCAGGCGCGGGCCATCGGACGTGCGTGGAGCCACGGCGTGCCGCTGGTCAGCGTGCCCACGGCGTTCCCCGACCTGAGCGCCGCCGAACTCGGCGAAGCCGGCTTCCGCCTCTGTATCTACGCGAACCAGCTCAGTCGTGCCGCCCTCGCTGGTATGCGCGCCGCCGCTCGTCAGTTCCGGCGCGGAGGGAGTTTCCGCTCCACCGTCGCGGGGTCTCTGGCGGAGGTCGGCGACCTGATGCGTGTCGGCGAACCGGAGGCGCTGTCGTGCCTCTGACGCCCGAACTGCCTCGGATCAGTGTCTCCGTGAAGGCGGCGATCGTGCGCGACGGCGCCGTCCTGCTGCTGTCGTACGACGACGAGGCCGGGTTCCACTACAACCTCCCGGGCGGCAAGGCCCAGGTCGGCGAGGACCTGCGCCAGGCCGTGAACCGCAAGGTCGCGCAGGAGACCGGCCTCCAGGTCGTGGCCCAGCGTCTGCTGTGCGTCGTCGAGTACGTCCCGGAGTCGTGGCAGGGCGAGTTCGGAGACGTCCAGAAGGTTCAGTTCAACTTCCTCGCCGAACAGGTGGACGACGCCGAGCCGCGCATGCCGGAACCGCCGGACCCCATCCAGGTGGGCTTCGAGTGGGTTCCGCTGAAACGTCTGGGCGACGTGTACCTGCTGCCCCGGATCAACCGCCCGCTGTCGGCGGCGTTGAACGGGGAGCTCGCCGACCCCTTCGTGGACAGGTGGTGACCTTCATGGATCCGACGCTGAAGGATCTGCAGGAGTGGCTACTGCGGGAGCACTCCGGGACGGTCTGTGCCGACCGGCTTCGCGTGATCGCCGACGAGCTCGCCGACCTGACCGCCCGCGGTCTGCCGGGAGCCGTGGTCGAACTCGGCTGCTACAGGGGCGCGATGGCCCTCTGGATCCGTAGCGTGCTCGACTCGCTGGGCGACCGCGACCGCGAGATCCATGTCTACGACTCCTTCCAGGGCATGCCCGCGCCCGGCGCCGAGGACTCGGACCATCTGGCGGCAGGCCAGCTCCTGTCGTCCCCGGACGACGTGCGCGCCACGCACTCGGCCTGGGGCAGGCCGGCCCCGGTCATCCATCCGGGGTGGTTCGACGAGACCCTTTCCAAGGAGCTGCCCGACGAAATCGCCTTCGCCTACCTGGACGGCGACTTCTACGACTCGACCCTCACGGGACTCGCGCACTGCGTCACCCGCCTGGTGCCGACGGGCGTGTTGCTTGTCGACGACTACGCGGACACTGCGGTCAATCCGCGGGCCTGGGACGGGCTCCCAGGGGTGAAGCGCGCCTGCGACGCGTACTTCGGCGCGCCGTCACCCGTGACCGTCGTCGTCGGCGAGGGTGATCTCGCCTTCGGCCGCTACGAGAAGCCGGAGTTCCTCCGATGAGCGCTGTCCTGGTGCTACGCGGTGCGGCGGACGCGAGCGCGATCCGCCGCGCCCTGCCCTATGTCCTCGTACACGAGTTGCCGGATCTGGATTCGCCTCTGCCCGCCGCCACGGCCGTGCTCGTGCTGCGTTCCGGCGTCCGTCTCGGCGAGAGGGAGCTCGACGCGCTCCCTCGTCTGCGGCACGTCGTACGGACCGGCTCCGGCATCGACCACATCGACGTGAACGCCCTCCGGCACCGTGGCATCACGCTGCACCGCAACGCCGAGGCCGGTGCGGACGCCGTGGGCGAGTGGGTCCTGGCCGCTGCCCTGGCCCTGGCCCGGCGGATCCCCTTGGGGCAGCACGCGCTGCTGCTGGGCAGGCACGAGAAGCAGGCGTGCATGGGAGCGTCACTCGGCACCCTGGCCGCAGGTATCTGGGGCGCGGGTCCGGTGGGGCTGGCCGCCGAATGGACCCTCGCCCCCTTCATGGGCCGCGCGGCCTTCGCCGCGTGGCCGTCGAACCCTCCCGGTCTGCGGGAGGTGTCACAGACAGCGCTCATGGAGCAGTCGCAGGTACACGTGATCGCTCTGCCGCTGCGCCCCACGACCGAACAGCTCATCGGTGAGGATTTCCTCACGCGCGTCGCCCCGCAGCGGCCTCTGCTGATCTGCGCAGGACGGCTGGAGACCCTCGACGTCACCGCCTGCCTGCGGGCACTGGCGGACGGGAGGCTCTCCGGGCTCGCCCTCGACCCGGTCGAGCGGGAGCACCTGCCGCTCCTCACCGGGTCCACGACGCCGCTCAACCTCCTGGCCTCGCCTCACATCGGCGCCCAGCGCTCCGACGTGCGCGGCGCGCTCGACCGATGGGCCGTCGATCTCCTCAGGGAGATCACCGCTGACAACAAGATCCTGATCGAAGGAGGCCACCGGTGAACCCATCGGCACGATTGCGCCGGGAGATCGCCAACAGAGTCGCCCAGGCGCTGGTCGCGTCCGGCGAGGCCCGCGAGGTCTGGCTGGAGGGAGCCCTCGCCTGCGGCTTCGCCCACGCAGCGAGCGACATCGACCTGCGTGGCATCGTGGACGGCGACCTTCCGGCATGGGAGTCGCGCATCGTGGACGGCGTCCGTGTCGACCTCCAGGCGACGGCGCCGCAGCGGGTCGAGGAACTCCGTCACCTGCTCCGCTCCTTCGACGTCCGCCGCGACGACCTCGGATCGTTCCGCCGGGTACGCGCCTCGATGCACGACCTTATGTGTCTGCGTACCGCCCTCTCATACGGCTCCGGGCGCTGGGATCCGGTACTCGCTCCCGAGGAGCGCCAGGGCTACCGACGCTGGGCGGTCGCCGACCAGGCCGAGGTCGCGGCGAGTCTCGCAGAGGACCTGACCGGCCTCGTCGAGGACGGCCTGGCCGAATCGGCCGGCGTCGTGTGCCGGAAGCTGGAGACCTGCCTCACCGCGCTCGGCTGCGCGGCGGCCGGGCACCCGGTCCTCGGCGACAAGTGGCTGCCGCTGCTCGCCGACGCGCAGCCCCGCCCGCCGATCGACCCGGCTCTCGAAGAGACGTGGGAGTGGTTCCGCCCCGTACAGCGACGTGTGACGAGAGCGCTCCTGGACTGCTGGCCCGTCGACGACCCGCTGCAGAAGCCTCCCAATCTGGGTGCCCCTGACGCCGGCTGGCTGCCGCAGCGGTACGCCGACGGGTGGTTCCTTCGCCGCGGCGACGTCCACATCCCCATCACCGGCGGACAGCTTCTCGGGTGGCTGTCCACGGTCTCCACCGATGGCGCGTAGACCGCGCCTCTCCTCCTCTGGAGTCCTCTGATGCCCGTCACCCGCACCGCCTCCATCGACCTGGAGAGTCTCTACGCCCCGCTGTCGAGCACCGGGCCGGACACGGCCGTCTCCGTCATCCTCAAGCTCCGCGGGGAGACCTGCGACATCGACTGCCTGTACTGCTTTGAGAAGCGCAAGGAGTCACCGGGCGGCGCCCGCATCAGCGCGGAACAGGTCCACCGCCTCGGTTCGATCTTCTCCGGGCGTCCGCTCAGCGTCGAACTCCACGGCGGGGAGCCCCTGACCGCCGGCCGGGAACGGATCGCGGAGATCCTGGACGCGCTCGCCGCACAGCCGAACATCATCCGCGTGAGCCTCCAGACCAACGGCCTCCAGCTCGACGACGCCTGGCTGGACCTGTTCGAGCGGCACTGCCCCCAGCTGGAGATCGGCATCTCCCTCGACGGGGACGCACTGGGGAACTCGTGGCGTGTCGGTTACGACGGCCGCCCCACGTACCCCCAAGTGATCGAGGCCCTGGAACTCCTCGGCCGTCGGGAACGCCGCGTCGGCGTCATCTGCGCCGTCACCCCGTACGTCCTCGGCCGGGCCTCCGAGGTCATGGAGCACCTCGCCTCCTTTCCCGCCGTGACGACGGTCAGCCTGGTGCCGTGCTTCGACGCGGCGGTCACCCGTTCGACCACGGTGGCGGGATCCCGTACGCCGACCAGCCGGGCACTCCAGCGACGGGCCATCGGCCCCACCGGCCCGGCCTGGGCCGTCACGCCGCGTCAGTACGCCGACTTCGTGCTGGAGGCCGCCCACCACTGGGTCGCCGACGGCCTGTTCCGCCGCGTCAAGCTGGAGCCCGTCGTCTCCGTCATCCGCCGCCTGAGGGGTCTACAAACCCGTTCCTGTCACTTCTCCGACTTGAAGTGCGACCACGTCCTCACCCTTTATCCCGATGACCGCCTGGGAAGCTGTGACGAGCTGCCCTGGCCGCAGGCTGGCCTGGCCGCGCTCGGTGACGTACACGCTGCGGCCGACGTGGCCAGCGCCCAGGGCAGCTCTCCCCTGCTCCGGCAGGCACGCTCCCTGGTCACCAAGTGCACGACCTGCGACTACCGCGACACCTGCGGCGCGGGCGGTCCGCCTCCGCTTCGCCGCCGCGGGCGACGAAGACGCGTACTGCGACCACCGCATGCGCCTGATCGACGGCGTCGCCGCCCTGCTCGCCCAGCCGGATCTCCCGCCCGTCGCCTCCTGTTCCCGGCTGCGCTGGCGCCCCGTCCGCCCCAACGACATGCACCATGTCGTGGCGTTCCTGGCCCGCTGGGATGACCCCGCCGCACCGCGCCCGCCAGCACGTCTCCAGGTAAGCGCCCACGGCAACATCAACACGGTCGGCCTCCCCGGCGTTCACGAGGCGGACGATCTCGACCCGCGACACCCCCAGTGGTACGAGGGCATCGAGCCCGGCGTCCGCCCGGTCGTCGACGCGCTCACCGCGGGCTGGAACACCGTCACCTATGACAGCTGCCAGGGCCACGCCTACGCCGACCTCCCCGGAGCCGAGCCCCGGTTCCTCTCGGTCGGCATCCTGCCGCGCGACCGCGCCGAGTACGCACGAACAGCGGAGCGCCTGTGCCGTGCCGCCAGCCGAGCCGAGGCCTCCCTGCCCGGAGTGTGTTCGCTGGTCCTCGGTCGCAACGAGCTCACGTGCCGCACCACCGGCCGGGTGTATCCGACGCTCGACCTCCATCTCGTACCCTCTGCCGGCACCACGCCTGCCGAGTACTTCGAGGACCTCACCGAGGCCGTGCACGTACTCACGGAGGCCCTGGCCGAGGCCAGGTCTGCCCCGCCGTCCGCCCTCTGCGCCTGCGCGGCCGAAGCCCACTGCAGCGATGGAGGCGAGCAGTGATCCACATAGCCGAGACGCTGTCCATCCGGACCGTGGAGAGCTTCCTCAAGCCGGACGAGATCGAGCGCCTCAACGACGTCATGGACGACGCGCTCGGCTCCCTCGGGCGCGACCGGTACGGCGCGGGCCGTCATACGACCATCCACGAGATCCCCGGTCACTCCCCCGCCGAGGCGCAGGACGTCTACGAGCCGGCCGGCCGGATCGAGATGACCGACATCCCGTACGAGGCGACCACCCTCCTCGACCAGGCCCTCAGGCTCCACATGGCCGCAATCAGGCGCACCCTGCCGTCGGTCACCGGCCACCGGCCGTGGATCTACCTCGAGTACGGCGTGGGCCAGTACATCACCCCGCATGCCGACGGCATCGCCCCCGATCCCCTCACCCGTCCCCGCCAGATCGCCGCCGCGACGGTCACGCTCACGGACACCCAGGACACAGGCGGGGCGTTCTACGTGGAGACCACGGGCAGCGACGCCGCCTGGACCACCGACGAGCCACCGACCGGATCGGGTTACGCCCCGGGGATGCGCTTCGCACACGACGGGACGGACATGTCCTCTCCCTGGTTTCGCAGCATGCCGCGCACGCAATGGAGCGTCGCACCCGCTCCCGGCACTCTCGTGGTCTTCGGCAGCCAGCTCGTCCACGGCACCGAACCGGTCCGCGCCGGCCGCGTTCGCAAGTTCCTGACGCTCTTCGTCTCCGAGTAAGGAGCCATGCATCCGTGACCGGCCCCCGCGGCCCGCCCCCACCAGCCCTTCGCCCCGACCCACCGCCCCGACCTGAGGAGAGAGCGAGCAGTGGCAGACGACAAGACGTTCGACGAGTTCCTGGAGGCGGTCGCGTCCCTGCGTGACAGCGACCCCGTGCGCACCACCGCGCACACCTCCAACGCGGCTACCGAGACCTGGCTGGCCACCACGGCGCAGCCCGACGTCGCTGAGCCCACCACCGAGTCCTGACCTGCCACGGGGCCGGGCCCGTCCCGGTCCGGCCCCGTTCCACTCCCGGAGCCCCAGATGAGCGCTCTCTCCCCGGAAGCCCTGGTCGCCCTCGGCGGTATCGCCGACCACCAGCGCCAACGAACCAGCCGTATCGCCTCCGTACTCGGCAACCGCCTCGGCTCGTCCGCCCTCGACTACGCCGTGGCCCACCACCTACTCGAAGGCGCCGAACACGCGGCGCGCGTCCGCGACGCGGACCACCTCGCCTGGTGCCGCCATACGACGGTCCGAGACCTGATCCACCTGTCGGCCGGCCCGCACATCGTGCTCAGCCCTTGCCCCGCGGACCTGCTCCGCTCGGAGATCTCCGAAACCGCGTACTACCTCGTCGGCCCCGACACCAGCCCTGCCCCACCCGAGGCCCATGGCCTCGTTCGTGCCGCCCTCGCCTCCGCGACCGAGCACGGCTTCGGCACACTGCTCGCTCAGCACGCCCCCGTGATCTGCCTGCTCAACCGTCGCCAGCTCGACGAAACCCTCCACAGCTGGGCCCTCACCCGCCTCCCGGGCACGGTCTTCACCGACTACACCGCCCACCCCGAGGTCCTGGCCCGCGACCTGATCCACGAGGCCGCCCACAACTGGCTAAACGACGCCCTGACCGCGCACGCCGTCAGCCTCCCCGCCGACGTCACCTTCTTCTCTCCCTGGCGAGGGACCCCGCGCCCCATCTACGGATTCCTCCACGCTTGCTGGGCCTTCTCCCTCACCGTCCTGTACGCGCGGCAGGCCCGCTGCAGCGCCACAGGTGCGATGGTTCCCTTTCTTGATGCCCATCTGCGCCAGCAGGAGAGTCAGTTCGCGTCCGTGTCCAAGGCACCGGCGGAGGCGCTCTCCTACGTGGCCGCCGAGGTGGTCCGTGATCACGTCAGCCGCGCTGTAGCGAGGGTCCTTCAACCGGCATAGCATCTGCGTGCTCTTGTCGGCACCGCATCCTCGCTGAGGCAACTGGTGACGGCATCTCATGAAGCTCCTGACGATGCCTAGTTACATGGGAGAGACTGTCGGGCACTTCCGACATGCGACCTTGAGAGACTTCCTGTGACCAGCGAGAACCGCCCCTTGGCATCACCAGCAGACCTTGCTCGCCTGAAGCAGCGCTTCGACGGAGCGATGCCTCCGGCACCGCCTGCGCCTGCGCCTGCGCCTGCGCCTGCGCCTGCGCCTGCGCCTGCGCCTGCGCCTGCGCCTGCGCCTGCGACACGATCACCCCGTCTGTCTGGCAACGCGCTCTACGAATACGCGCACATGGGGAAGGTTCGATCGAGCGCCAGTCTTCGCGAGGGCTCTGGTGAGCCCGACCTTTTCGACCGCTTGGCGGCTACAGCAGAGCCTGAAAACTGGGACGGGCGGGAGGCAGACGCACCGAGCGGAAACCGCATCCTGCGCAATTACATCCGGTGGACGTTCGAGCGCGCACACCAGCAGGGCAAGATCTCGACGAGCACCGATGGGTCCTACTCCGCCTTCAACACAGGACTGGCAACTGCGCGGCAGGAGACGATCTACGGGCTCTTCCGTCGCAACGACCGGCCCGACAGCCAGCCGTGGGTCTTCGTCGACTGGCGTCTGGAGAGCAAGCGCGACTTCATGGATCACTTCCCGCCCTCTCTGCGTCCCGACTTCGTCACCTACACCGACGACCCCGCGGACTACATCTACGACTGGCGTCGGGAACTCGTCGTCAGCGTGGACCACATCCTCGACGATCAGGGAAACCTTGCCCGATTTCCCACAACGCTCCAGGGAAGCCCCCACCTTGCACGCATGGCACTGAAGGGGGCCATCGACGGAGCGGAGGACCGAGTCCGCCGCAACTACAAGGCAGCAGTACCCACCTGGTACCCGGCGCAAGACACGGTTCAGCTCCTGCTCCCGCTTTCGCTCCTCGACGCCAGCGTGGTGGACCTCGCGCTGGTGGTCTCCCGGCAAGGAGAGTTCTACCGTGGCCACACGGTTCTCACCA
Organism: Streptomyces sp. NPDC051286; assembly: GCF_044455345.1. Taxonomy (NCBI): domain Bacteria; kingdom Bacillati; phylum Actinomycetota; class Actinomycetes; order Kitasatosporales; family Streptomycetaceae; genus Streptomyces; species Streptomyces sp. NPDC051286. The sequence goes on from NZ_JBITER010000066.1 coordinate 24,327, forward strand.
CCGCCATGGCATACAACAACGCCCGGCTGCTGGCTCGCCCCGACAGCGACTGGCTGCAACCCGCCGCCGACGAAGAAGCTCCGTCGTAGGTCAGCTTGGCTACTGAACTTGAATTCGTGATGTCCGTCAGGCGTCCATGGCCAGGCCGGTGCCGACAAGGCAGCCGTCGACCACCTCGGGCTGGTACTGGGTCTGCCCCAGCTTGCGCTTGACGGCTGGGGGGACCTGGGAGAGGTCAGCCGCCGCGAGATTGCCGATCTCGCGTTGACCAGCGACCAGATGCCCTCCTGCGGGTTGAGGTCCGGTGAGGCTCGCCGTGCAGACGCCTGTCACAAGGTCCCACACCCACACGTGGGGGAAGTCGTCCCCCACGACGAGCGTCCTTCCGTCGATTGAGATGGACAGTGCGCGCACGCCGCCTTCGTGACCGGCCAGTTCGGCGGTGCGTCGTTGGCTGTGCGCGTCCCACAGCTCCACGGCCTTATCACGGCTGGCCACGAGCACGGCGCCGTCCGGCGAGTAGACGAGGTCGAGGTAGCTGGTGCCGCGCCCGGTGCCTGCCTCAAACTGCAGTGCATACCTGGCTCGTTTCGGGGGCGTCGCTCTGTTGCGTCGAGGACCCGAACGGTCCCGTGAAGGTGGGTTGCGGATGTGCTCGCCGGCAGGTGAGTAGGCCAGGCCCGGCAGGAGTCGGCGTGGCCACCACGGCGGCTCGCCGGACCGCCTTGTGCCGGAAGCCGGCGGCGAGCAGGGCCTCGGCAGGGATGGTGCGGACGTCCAGCGGGATCACCTCGTCCTGCGTTCCGCGTAATTCAGCGTCCTAGAGTCACGAATCTGGGGTCTGACCTGCGCGGACATGGGTGAGGGCGCCTGAGAGACGTTTCTCTAGG
>NZ_JBITER010000067.1:0-24530 GCF_044455345.1 Streptomyces sp. NPDC051286
GCCGCCCGGCCCCCCGGGCCCCGCCCCGACCCCCCCGCCCCCCCGGCCCTAATGGGGGCCCCACCCCGCGATGCCGCCGGGGTCTTCCCGGGGGGGGGGGGTGAACACACCCCCCGACCCGGTCGTCCTCGACGCCCGGTCTATGACCCGGCCTGATGCAATGACCCGGCCTGACGCTGACCCCACAGTGATGTCGAGGCCAAACCGGTGACTCCGGCGACGCAGCCGAGGACAGCGCACAGCACGATCGCACTCCTGGCACCGGCCGCGTTCGCGAGCCAGCCCAGCACGTTGTTCGCCACCACCAGCGCCAAGCTCTGCACGAGCGTCAGCAGCGACTGGACCCGGGACAAGTGCGTGTCCGGCGCGCCGGCCAGGACCAACGGGCCTATGTGACACGCGAACATGCTCGATCCCGCACCGACGACCCCTGCCGCAGCAATGGCTGCGGCAGGGGCTGGAGCCGCCGCGAGTCCGGCGAGTCCCACCGCGGCGAGCGCCAGGCCCAGGCTCGTGCCCATGCCGATCCGGCGCATAGGACCCAGGCGGGCAGCCAGCAGCGCGGCCAGGAGTATCCCGACGCCCTGCCCTGCGGCGACCAGGCCCGCCGATCCCGGCCCCCAGCCGTTGGAACGGGCCAGCAGCGGGCTGAGCAGGGAAACCGCCGGCAGCAGCCCCGCCGCAGCCGCTGCCGTCAGCAGCAGCGCGGGTCGAAGGACGGGATCCGTCGCCGCGAGCTTCACACCGTCGGAGATCCCCGCGAGCAGGCTCTCCGCGCGAGGGGACCGCTCCGCCTGGGCCGCCGGGCGCACCCACACCATGACGGCCAGGACGGCAGCAAACGTGCCCGCGTCGACCAGGGCCGTCCCGCTCAGGCCCGCCATCACCACCAGCACCGCCCCCAGCGGGGCCCCGAGCAGGGAGGCCACCTGGTCACCGGCCTGTCGCAGGGCCATCGCCCGTGGCAGTTGTTCCTTGCTCACCAGGCGGCGCGGCATGGATCCCGTCGCCGGGAGATAGAACGCATCGACGGTCCCGACCACAGCGGCAAACCCGAACAGCATCCATGGCGGCGTCCCCCAGGTCCGGGCCGCCACGGCCAGGGCCAGTACAGCCGCGAGCATCGCCACATCGCCGGTGATCATCACGCGGCGGGCGCCGAAGCGGTCACCTACGGCCCCGCCCAGCAACAGGAGCACGGTCCGCGGCAGCGTGATCGCGGTCAGCACCAGCGCGGCCAGCTGACCGCCGTGGGCACTGGCCGCCCAGCTGAGAGCGAAGTAGAGGGCTGCGTCACCGACCAGAGAGGCTCGGGTTCCCGCGAGCCAGAGCAGATACGACCGGGGAAGAACTGTTCGCGGGGGAGGGGAGACAACAGGTTCCGTGGTGCCAAGTGATGCCATGGACGCTGACCGTAGGACCCTCAAGCTGGTCGAGGGCTAGTGACGGTCCATCAGCAATTGCCGGGCGATGCTCGCCTCACCGCCCTTCCGAAGATTCCTGGCGCAAGGGACGAAGGACTATGGTGATCCAACGTCACGGATATGTAGTCTGTGAATCGTTGCAGTTCAGAGTCGAAATCTGGGCTCCTGCGGTCGGTAAAGTCGACGAGATCCACAGCATCTCCCTGCACACACGGCACGAGGTCGAAGCATCGGACACCCTCAAGTACTTCTCCGAGCGGATCCCGGCCACGTTCGCCTATGCAGGAATCGACGTCGAGTCCGGAGGCCTGCTTTCCGGCACTCGCGGTGACCAGATCGCGGGACGCTTCACCCTCGTGGCCACCCACCCGTTCCCCTACAACAAGGAATGGAAGGGCCTGGTCGCCCAGATGGAGGAAACCCTCCTCCTGCACCGGCACAAGCGCGGCACGCTGGCGCGACTCGGTCGTTTCCTCAACACCCGCACTGGCGGCATGATCGGCACCCTCGCCCACCAGATCCGCGGGGCTGCCGTCGACGCCATCCTGACCGGCACCGAGAAGATCACCAAGAGCGGTCTGCTGGCCGTCGACTTGGACATCGCCTCCGGCCGTGACCACGCGAACCCGCTGCCAACAGCAGGCAGCAAGCGGTGACAGCTCCCGCCAACGTCGCCCCACAGCTCGTTGCGCTCCCGTTCCAGGTCCGGCCCAAGCGCGTGGCAGGTCTATGACATACCTCCTTCGGTGGGATTTCCCTCTGTGGACAGGTCCGGACGACCCTGTCGGGGGAGGGGTGACGGAGGGTCAGGGGCACTCTGGGGCGGGTACAGTCGCCGGTTCGTTCTCGTTCTGCTCGCTCCGGCTGCCCTCCTCGCGGGCCTGGGCGGCGCGGAGCGCGTCCTGCGGCTTCTTCACGACCAGGTAGACCAGGCCGACGGTGATCACCACACCAGTTCCCAGCAGGCCCGCCCAGATCTGGTACCAGGGGGCGCCGGGCGGGGCGAGAATGGCCCGCGGCCAGCACACGTTGACGACCTCAAAAGCGGTCCACAGGACGGCCAGCACGTTCAGGAAGGTGCCCTTGCGTCCCAGCCGGATGTGACCGGAGGGGACCCAGGTACCGCGCAGACGGGCGATCAGGGCGGCCAGACTGACCAGGAAGAACGGCAGGAAGGTGGCCGCGGTGCCGAAGGCGATCAGGCTGCCGATCGCGGTGGCGTTCAGGCCGAGCAGCAGCCCCGTACAGCTGACGAGGGTCGAGGCGACGAGTCCGCCGATGGGGGCCTGGCGGCTGTTGACCTTTCGCACCTGGCGGGAGAAGGGGAAGACGCCGTCGCGGGCCAGCGAGTACACCCCGCGGGCGGCCCCACCCTGGGAGGCCATGGCGCAAGCGAGGAATCCGACGAGGACCACGGCCACGAAGGGTTTGTCGGACCAGGATCCGAAGGCCGTGGTGACGGCGGTGGTCACCGGGTCGAGGTCCTCTCCCGCTACGACGGCCTGCGGCGCGGGGTGGGCGAGGGCGACCGCCATCGCGTTGAGGATGACCACGACGCCGACACTGAGCAGCGCCCACCACATGGCGCGGGGCACCTGCCGGGCGGCGTCCTTGGTCTCCTCGGCGGTCGAGACGCAGGCGTCGAATCCGATGAACCCCCAGCCGGCCACGGCCAGGACGGCCAGGAAGGCGACAACGGTCGAGCCGCCGGACAATTCCTCGGCTCCGAGCGTTTCGGTGAACAGCGAGAATCCGTGCTCGCGGAAGAAGAGCAGGAGGGCGAAGCCGACCAGTACGGAGGCGATGGCCTCGGCGGCGATGCCGAGGGAGACGAACCAGCTCAGGATCCTGATGCCGTACGCGTTGACGAGCATGCAGGCGAGGAGGACTGCGGCGGCCACCGCGACCAGGGAGCCCGGCGTGGGCGTGGCGCCGACGAGGGCGAAAACCCACGGGGCCGCCAGGTAGGCGACGGTGGTGTTGCCGAACATGACGGCGAACTGCCACACCCAGCCGCTCATCCAGCCGAAGGACGGGCCGAGGAGCCGTCGGCCCCACTGGTACGGGCCGCCGGTGAGCGGCCACTGGGAGGCCAGCTCGGAGTAGACGTTCACTACGAGGCACTGGCCGAGGAGCACGATCGGCAGTGCCCAGACCCAGGCAGGCCCGGCAATCATCGTGCCGACCATCGAGACGGCGTAGAGGGCGACGACGGGCGAGACCACGGCGAAGCCCATGGCGATGTTCCCGAGGATGCCGAGGCTGCGGCTGAGCTCCTGGGTGTAGCCGAGGTCCGCCAGGCGGGCGGCGTCGGCGTCGGCACCTGCGCCGCCCGGTTCGGGGCGGGCGGGGGCAGTGTCGGGCATGGCGCACCTCTCGCAATGCGGGGCGCGCCGGCCAGCCGGTGCGCCCCGGAAACTAAATCTAACGTGGTTAGGTTGCGGGAATGCGGGGACCTTAACCCGGCCTGAACTTCTTGGGAACCCCCTCCGTGCAGGTAACCTGACGGCTGATGACGAGGGGAATCACACCGTGGGCCGACCGAACCAGCCGCTGCTCAGCCGCGGGAGCATCGCGCGCGCGGCCCTCGAACTCCTCGACGAGGAGGGCCCCCAGGCGCTGAAGATGCGCACGCTCGCCGCTCGGCTCGGGGTCAGGGGTGCGTCGCTGTACCATCACGTGGCGTCAAAGGACGACGTCCTCGACGCGGTCTCGGAACTGATCAACGAGGAGATCGATCTAAGCCCGCTCGGCGGGTCCGACTGGCGGCAGGGGATCGCCGCCTACGCGCGCGGCTACCGCCAGGTGTACCTGCGCCACCCGAACGCGATCGCCCCGGCGGCGCGGCGCGCGGTCGAGGCGGCCCCGGCCCTGCGCGGCTACGACGCGCTGCTCGCGGCCCTGATCCGGGCGGGCTGCACACCCGCCCACGCCGCCGAGGCCGCCGCTGCCATCGACTACCTGGTCCTCGGCTCGGCGCTGGAGACCTTCACCGCGGGATTCACCCGGCCGGCCGTGGAATACCGGCCCGACTACCCCGCCCTGGCCGACTCGCTGACCGGCGCCGCGGCCACCGGCGCCGGCCTGGCCGAGCTCGACGACCGCGGTTTCGAACTTGGCCTGGGGCTCGTCCTCGACGGCCTCGCGGCACGCCTGTAGACCCTGCCGGAGACCCGGCCCGTGCCATCGAATCCGGCGCGCGGGCGCGTGGCCGCTACCAGCCGAAGCGGCGGTCGATCTCACGCGCGAACTCCTCGGCGTTCAGCGCGATATCACCGCACTTCCGTCCCGTCCGCCACCGCCTCATCGCACCCGACTACCGCACCACGATGAACGAACGCTTCAGCGTCTGGAACCAAATCACCGGGCTCACCAGCATGCCCACAGCACCTTGAGCCCACGGCCCACACCCGACCCCCACCACACCCCGACACGTCCACAGCCAGACAAGCCCCGGACAAGTTGACAAGGCCCCTCGGACCATTCCTCGATCTGCGCGACCGTCAGCGATTCATCACACAGTCAGCCCAACGACCAAGACGACGACAAGTCACACCACATGCGGTGGCAGTATTAACTGGGGCTGGTGCCACGATCGAAACGACACCCTTATCGGACAGCCACGCCTACCCTGCATGTATGACCACGGGGGACGAACTGCTCCTGCTCGCGATAGTCCCGGGCAGGCGACGTATAAGGATCCGGGCCGAGGACCGGCTCCGGTTCACCCTGCGGGCCTCGGAACTGGTGGACCTGGGCCTGGCCGGACGGATCACAGTCAGCCCCCGGCGGATCGAGGTGATGGACTCCCAGCCCGTCGAGGACCGCCGCCTGAACAATGTCCTGCGCAGTCTGGTCGCGGCTGCTCCCCCACCCAGCCTCAAGGACTGGCTACGCCAGACACCGCGCTCTCTCACCATCGAGTACCTCTCCCGGCTCGAGGACCAGAAGGCGGTGCGTGTCCGCCGGTGGCGCGAGCCCGGCGGCCGAACCCGCCACGACATTCTCTCCGTCGACCTGCCGCGCCGCCGGGCGCTGCTGGCCCGTCTCGACAGCGTGGTCCGCTCCGGCTCCGCGATCTCCACCGTCGACCGCGACCTCACCCTCGCCGCCCTCGTCCAGGCTGCGGGCCTCGCCCCTGCCGCCTACCCAGGCCTGCGAGGCATCACCGACCGCCGCCGTCTGGCCACCCTCGCCGCGACCGGCCGCCTCGTCCCCGTAACAGCCAAAGCGGCCCTGGCAGCCGACGAGGAACTCGCTGCGGCACTGACCACCGGCGCCGACGTCCTCACCCGCCAACTCCTCGGCGAGCTCAGCGACCTCTACGCCGACTTCACCACCGGCGGCCACAGCCTCGGCCACGACCTGAACCCGGGCGGTTGGTCTGAGGGCGGCACAGGCGGCACCGGCCACCACAGCGGCGGGCACGGGGACGGCGGCCACGGCAACTGGTGACACCGACAACTGAGAGTCGCACACTCATCTCCGAGCCCAGTGGCTCACTGGGCGTTCGAAGCCACGGAGCCGAGCAAAGGTCTGCTCGACGAACCGCAAGTTCATGACGGTCTCCCCTGTCGAGCAGTTTGCGGATAGTTACGCAGAACGACCGTCCCGTGCGCCGAAGTTGACGGTCAAGGGAACGGAGCCGCTTGCCCGACCGGATGCCTCAGTGCGCCGGGGAGCGCTGGGGCAGGCACGGCGTGGGCCGGGTCCCTGACCGAGCAAGCCGTCACCCAACTCGCCACCATGTTCGGCACCCGCGTGACTTCGCCTGCTTGCCCCAGCCACGCAGCCCTTCGGGACTCACTCCCAGTTCCGGGCGATCTCGGTGACGGTCCGATGCGGCGAGGAACGGACGAGCGCGATCGCGTCTCGCTTGAACTCGGCCGTGTACCGCTTGCTCATGTTGCTCTTGCGCTCACTATCTGAACTGCTTCCTCCGGGACCCAATCGCCCCAGTATCAGGCTGTCCAGTTCAGCGGGGGAACTTCACGACCCGCACTCCCCCACCTTCGACCAGACCGCCGATCCGTCAGACAGACCGAAAACACTTCACGAATCCCGAAGTTGCCTCACAAACCAGCGGAGGACCTGCACGATGAAGAACCCCCTGGCCACACGCTCGGGGCCTCGGCAGAGCTCAGGGGAACTCACGGGATGTTGCACATTAGGGTCGCGTCCATGACGAGGACCACGCCGCCACGCCCGCTCGATGTTGAGGGGTTCTTCCCAGAGCTGGCCGCTTACCGCGGAACGACCACCCGGCTGCACCCGCGGCCGGGCAGCCCAGCCGTTTCGTCCAGTTCCGTGGGCGGGCCCCTGCTGTGGCCGGCGAACGAGCCGTGGCCGGTGTGCACCGAGCCGCACGCGCGCGGGACCGGCCGACGCCCCATGGACATCCACCGGCAGCGCCAGATCCTCGCCGACACTTGGAACCGCGACTCGGACTCGGGCCCCACGGACCAGGAGCGGGCGCTCCTGGTGGAGCTGGCGCAGGAGCACCACGTCGCGACGGTGGCCGACACCGACCCGCTGCCGATGATCGGCGTCGCCCAGCTCTATCGGCGGGACCTCCCCGACCTGCCGGCGGGCCCAGACGGCTGCGATCTGCTCCAGGTGTTCTGGTGTCCCTTCGACCGGCACGGAAGGACCGGGTACGGCATGTCGCTGGACCTCCGCTGGCGCCGCTCCTCCGAGGTCGCCGAGGTCCTGGCCACACACCCCCGACCAGGGGTCGTGGGCTCCGACGGGTACGTGCCGGAGCCCTGCGTGCTGCACCCGGAACAGGTGACCACATACCCGTTCGCCGGACTGCTTCCCGAGGACCTGTGCGCCCGGATCGACGCCTGGGAGGAAGCCCTTGAGGAGGAAGCCGAAAAGGTTGCGGACGACGGCGCGCCCGAGCCGCCCGCCTACCAGTACGACCTGTCCATTCCGCCCGGCTGGCGTGTCGGAGGGTTCGCATCATGGCACCTGACCGACCCCTCGCCCATGAACTGCCAGGCCTGCGCCGCACCGATGGACCTGCTGCTAACGATCGACAGCCGGGAGTGGGACGGCGGGAGCGGCAGCTGGAAACCGCTCGAGGAACAGGACCTGCCCACGCACCGGTTCGCGACGCCGACCAAGGTCACCGTGGGCCGCTGGGGTCAACTGAACGTCTTTGCCTGCCCCGCCAACCCCTCGCATCCGCACCGCTGGAGCATCCAGTAGGCCGTGGGGCCCCGGCCCCCTGCGCATGCTCGATCGAGCGGCGGCAGCACCGGCAGCGGTGAAGCCGACCGGTGCGCGGGCGGCAGGATGGCGATCTCCCGCACGAACTGCTGGCCCAGAGCCTGGTTCACGGTCTGCGCGATCTTCATCGACCGGAAGCGCCCCAATGTCGCCCACGCAGGAGAGGTGCCGCGCAGGCTCAGCACGCCGGTGCCCGGGTCGAACCGGACGGCCACCAGACCTGCGGCGAGATCCTCGACCAGCATCGGCCACTGTGTGACCACGGCGCTCTCCACGGGAACGGGCCAGCCAAAGTCATCGACGACTTCGACGACCGTCACCCGCAGCGGCACAGGCTGCGGCCCGCCGGGCCGCCGCCCGGCTGTTGATCGCCAGGCCGTCGCTGTCCCAGCAGATCAAGGCACTGGAGCGCGACCTCGGAGTGGTGCTCTTTGACCGGGATCGCCGCTCGGTGGCCCTCACCCCGGCCGGCACCGCCCTGCTGCCACACGTGCGCGCGCTGCTGGAGCGGGCCGACGACGGACCTGCACTACGCTCATACGATCATTCGTACAACCCATCAGCGGTACCGACGAAAGCAGAACACCCTCATGCACGCTGTCCGTTCACTCACCACGGCTGCAATTGTCCTCGCCCTCGCCTCCACGGCCATCGCCTGCAGTGGCAACGGCGGCACGGGACAGGGCGGTGGCCACGCGGCGGCAAGCGGCGCGCCGCAGGATGCCACGGCGGACCCCGGCGCGGACGGGAACAGCAGAACCGCAGAGTCCGGGCTGGGCAAGGTCGCCGACATGAACGGGGTGGCGGAGCTCGTCAAGTCTGCCACCGAGTGCAATGGCTTCAGCCGTGACAAGGACGACACTTTCACCGGCATTGACGGTAACTACGATGACAACGACGCTGCCGTGACTGCCCGGATCGAAGCCACCAACAAGGCCTTCTCCATCAAGGATCATGCATCCTGCTACGGCGAAAGTGCCATCGACAACGTGCACAAGATGATGCTCATCGACGACATGGCGACCTTTGAGGCCGCCTACAAGAAGTATCAGCGGTCGGACGGTGACACACACACCCGCTACTTCGTCGGCCAGAATTTCGCGGTCCAGCTCAACGGCCGCAGCGACGAGGAAGAGGCGCTCGTTCGGGCTGGCTCGCTGGGTATCAACTGCTCGCCCAACTTCGTCCCGCCGGCCGGATTCCGTAGCGAGCCGGCCCAGGCCGACGGCTGCATCCTCACCGACTACGTCGGCTGAGTCACCGCCACCTCCCCGCCACCGCGACCGCGAACAAGCGCACGGCGAAGAAAACGACCGCGAAGAAGCGCAGCTGCGGAAACGTCACAAGCCTGATGATCTCGTTCCCTTCGACCGTTCGCAGTCGCTCGGCGGCAGGCGGACGAACCGGCCCGGGGATCCAGCACAGCGAGGACCCGCCGTTCTGACGTCGTCGGCAGAAACCCCCGCCGCCTTGCGAAAGGGCTTCGGCTGCTCCGGCGGGGCGATACTGATCGTGACAGTCCCCCGCCGCCGGGCGGCCCCGGACACGGGCCCGGTCGGCGGGACACACCTGAACGAGCAGCGGGCCATGGCCTACCTGCCGGGCGACGAGACCACGGTCCTGCGGTCCCGGTCGGGCGCGGACATCACCGCCGCCTACTCGGAACTCGCAGCACTCGGACCCGTTCTTGGCCGGAGCCCGGCGAGTACCGTCGGTCGGCGCAACGCGGGCGACCGCGACAGCGGTCAGTTGCGGCCGGCCGTGATGCCGCCGTCGACGTCCCAAATGGCGCCGGTGACCCAGTCGGTCTGGTTCGACGGCAGGAAGGCGACGGTGGCGGCCACGTCGTCGGGCGTGCCGGTCCGGCCGAGCGGATGGAAGCCGTTGAAGCCGCCGAGCGCGGAATCGAGGTCCGCCTTGGGGATGAACTCCTCGTCGATCGGGGTGCGTACGACGGCGGGGGCGACGGCGTTGAAGCGGATGCCGTGCAGGACGAGTTCCATCGCCAGGTGCTGGGTGAGGGAGTTGCTGGACCCTGGTGGTCATTCGGGTTGATCAAGCGGTGAGGCTCAGTTCGAGTCGGGCGAGGTGGGTGGTTCGGGTGCGGTCGAGGGGGTGTCCGTTCCACCAGGCGTCGAGGCGGATCAGGTTCAGTGCGGCAGCGCTGTAGGTGTGTTCGAGGTGGGTTTTTGCCCGGCCGCGGTAGCGGGCGTGGTGCAGGTCGGCGACGGCGGTGGCCTGCCGGATGGTGCCCTCGACCCCAGCGCGTAAGGCGTAGTCCTTGTTCCAGTCCTTGGTCTGCTGTTGGGTGCGGGCGGCTCGCAGAGCATCGGTCATCTCCCTGGGATGCAGGGAGAGTTGGCGGCGGTTGCTCTTCGCGGTGGTGCACTGCTGCTTGAACGGGCAGGGGATGCAGTCGAGGGCGGCGAAGGTGACCACGGTCTTGGGGACGCCTTCTTGCACGACCGGGTTCCAGGTCGCGCTGGTGTGCCCTGCGGGGCAGATGGCCTGCTGAGCCGGCCAGTCGATGGTGAAGTCATGGGCGGCGAAGCCCTCCTTGGCCTTGGCCTGGCGGGAGGTGTCCAGCAGGACCGGGGTGATCAAAGCGACGCCGTAGCGGGCCAGGGAGCCGGTGATCAGTTCCGCGCTGGGATAACCGGAGTCGAGGTAGTGCTCGTCGGGGAGCAGGTCGCGGCGCTGCTGGGACTGGTGGATGCCTTCCAGGGCTTTGCTGTCGGGCAGTGTCGAGGTGGTGGTGGCGATGTTGGTGATCAGGTTCGGGTGCTTCGGCGCCCGGTCAGGGCTGGGCCGACCTGGCGCCGCGGCTTTGGAGGTCACCTCTGGTGTGGGACGGGTGGCATCGTCGGCCTGGGTGGCGCAGGTCTCGCTGATGTGGACCTTGAACCCGTTCCAGAACGTGTCGCGTTTGGCGGCCCAGCGGGCGTCGGTGTCATAGGGCGAGGTCAGGCGGATACTGGCGGGCGGGAGACCGTCACCACCCTCGGTGTCCTTCTCCCGCCGCTTGATCACCTCCCGCCCGTTCCTGGCGGTGGTGCGGGTGTAGTTCTGCAGCAGCACACACCGCAGGACCTGCACGGCGGGCAGCTCCCGCAGCCATGCGGGCTGCCCGGGCGCGTAGACCGCGCCGAGCAGGGCGAAGCCGTCACGGGCGTAGTCCAGCGCGAGGGCGTTCTGCCTGGTCTTGAAGGCCGGCATCTTCCAGGTGTCGATCCGGCGTCCGTAGCGCCGTGACCAGCCGGGCACGTCGATGACCTGGGCCAGCCAGCCCGGAGCCGCTGCCGACAGCGCCTCGACGAGCGCGCGGACCGACTCGCCCACCAGCTCCAGCCGGTTCAGGTCCCGCACCGCGGCGATCACCGCGGTGGAGTCGGTGCGCTGTTTGCCCCCGGCTCCCACCAGGCCCATCTCCTTGAGTCTGGCCAGCAGCAGGTCCAGCACCTTCTCTTCCAGGCGGTGGGCGACCACCCGGGAGCGGAACTCGCACAGCACCGTGTGGTCGAACCCGGCGTCCGCCAGGTCCAGCCCCAGCGCGTAGGCCCACGACAAACGATCCCGCACCGCCTCCGCCGCCTGCCGGTCCGTCAAGTTCTCGGCCATCTGGAACACCGTCACCAGCGCGAGCCGTCCCGGCGACCAGCCCCGCGGACCCGTTGCCCCGAAGGCGCAGGCGAACTCCGCATCGGCGAACAGCTCCCCGAACCGGTCACGGACCGCCACCGGCAGCGGAACCTGACGCCCGGAATACTTCGCCAGCACCGCCCGCGCGACCTCCGCCGCCGGCTCCGGCCACGGCTGCGGCACCATCGACACCCCGACCCACCCCCACAGCCGGGACAGACAGGAACCGGCCGCACCACGATCGTCCCGCACCCAAACGGGCAGGCACACCCCGTCAGCGAATGGCCACCAGGGTCGGACACGACCGGCAGGTACGACCCACCCCGGCGGGGCTGCGGCCCGGGGCCTCCGTTGCCCTGGACGCGGTGCAAGGAGAACGCCCACCTCAAGCGGGCGAACGAGGTGCTGCGCACCGTCTCGGCGTGCGTCGGCGGCCTCGGCCGCCCGGGCGAGGGCGGCGTCCAGCCGGATGCCCTGTCGGCACCGGGGTCTTCCGCTCCGACCTTGGCCGAGCTGACGCCTCTCCAGGGCGCGCCGAGAGCGAGGCCATGCTGGCTGGAAGGCGGTCACGGTGCGGCGGTGGCCGAAGCAGGTGGCCACGATCGCGAAGGCGTGCGTGTTCGCAAGGGCGGTGGCTCTGTCGCTCTCGTGCACGTCGCTCGCCGGAAGGGGCACTAGTCCCCATCGCACAGAAGCCCCGTAGCGGCTCCGGGAAGTTCCCAGGGCCACTACGGGCAGCCGACTCGCTGAGCCTCGCTCTGTGCCGTCCTCAGCGGGCCGGGGCCCACTGCTCCCGCGTCACGCGGGCATAGTCGGTGAAAACCCGGCGGAAAAGGTCATGACCGGTCCGGCCGGTGTGCCGTAGACACCAGTCCTGCGCCGTTTCCTGCTCCTCCTGCGGCCCGGATTCCTCGCCGCACCCGACCGTGACGCAGAAGGTTTCGTACGTGACCCCGCCTTCCGGCTCGTTCCGGATCGTGTGCGGCACGTGCCGCATGACTGAGCGCGTCATGAACACCCCCTTGAGTGTGTCTGCAGATCTCCACGTTCAGGTCACTGACGCGGGAATGATCCCCGCGCATCCTGGCCCCTGTGCATTCAGCGTCCAGGGCGAAGCAGACGTTACAACCGGCCGTACAGTCGGCTCGGGCTCCAGCGGAGCTACCAGGACTTCCGGCCGCCTTGCGATCGCACGCACTGGACGACGCTCCTCACGGGGCAAACATTGCCGGTCACGGCACTAGCACGTGGTGGACGGTGCGCTTGCCGGCCATCAGGGTGGGGAGGAGCTGCGGCGGAAGGCAGCCTCCTCCCGCTGGGCTGCGCCGTCCGGGCGTGGCTGGGTTCCGGCGAGAGCGGCGGGCCAACTTGGTTTCCAAGGCGGCGACCGAGTCCAGGGCCGCCCTCAGCGGCTCCAGCAGACTGATGGCCCCAGGCAGCGGATCCGGGCCCTTTGCCTCCCACTTGCGATACAGGGTGCGCATGCGGTCCGCAGCCTGGGCCCGGTCGGCGATCAGCCGCCCCGCCGGCTGGCTCGCCGCGTCCCGGCGCAGCCAGGTACGGCGAGGACTACGGGCGCGCCGCCGCCGGTAGTAGGCCTCACACTCCGCACCCGACCCTGCGACCGGGATCCTCCCCGACCCGCAGATCACACAGCCGACCCGCGAGATCAGCACCTGCACTGGTGCCCGGCCCGTGCGGTGTTCCGGATCCAGACGCCCTCCGCTCTGGCGGACCATGTCCCGTACCTACGCCGCCGCCCCCAGCCACCAGCACCACTCCCTGGCCGTCCATTTCGCCCTGCCGCGCGTCCTACAGCGAAAGCGGAGCGTTCTTACCCAGCGTTGCGTGCGGTCTGCGCGGCAAGCAGAATGGCGGCCAGCTGTACGGCAATCGGCTTGCGGATCTCCAGGCGCATGTCGGCCGTTTCGGCTTTTACCTCCGCTACCCAGCGGTCAAAGTGCCGGGTGAGCAGAGCGTGTTGGGTGCGGATTGCCGGGGTGGGGTTTCCTGCGGCGATCTCCGCATCGAGCATCCGCAGGCAGGTTCCAAGCAGGCGGAGGCGGACCAGATGCACGCCTTGGCGCTGGTCGAACTCCTCGGCAACCGTGGCGGGCCGGTCGGATACAGCGAACGCCTCGGCCTGTTCGGAGTGGGTCGGGCACGAGGAGCGCCTGGCCGGCGTGTTCACCGGCAGGGCGTACCCCGGGGGAAGCGCGACCCAGGCGCAGGCGCGGCGGCTGGCGACGACGCTGCGGGCACTGCTCGCCGGGCTGGGGCAGCGCGCCGTGCTCGGTCTGACCGAGGAGCAGAGCGAGCAGCACTTCGCCGACGCAGCACGTGCCCTGGCCACCTCCCGAGTGCTCGGGCCGGCATGACTGCGGGCCTCAGCGTCACGGCGGCGCTGGACGCGCACCGCCGTCGTCTCCCTCTGCGTCGGCGCGTTTCTGCTCGCCGAGGCGGGGCTCCTCGACCGGCGCCGGGCCACCACCTCCTGGCTGCACGCCGGCGAACTGGTCAGGCGCTGCCCGGACGCCGACGTACGGCCCGAGCGCCTGGTCGTCACCGACACGGGGGTGACGACCACGGCCGCCTTCAGCGCCATGTACGACTTCGCGCTGGACCTGATCCGCCGGCACAACGGCGTCGGGGTGGCCCGGACCACCGCCCGAGTGGCGCTCGTCGACGACGCGCGGACCTCCCAGACCCCGTACATCGACCCGCGGCTCCTCCCGCAGCCCGGCCGGGAGTTCTCCCAGCGGGTCATGCGGTGGCTCGACCAGAACCTCGCCGAGCGGTACGACCTCACCGCGCTCGCGGACGCCTTCAGGGTCAGCACCCGCACGCTGCTGCGCCGCTTCGCCGAAGAGACCGGACGCAGCCCGCTGACCCATCTGCAGGCCTCCCGGATCCGCCGCGCCCGCCATCTTCTGGAGACCACCGATCGCACCGTCGCCGCCGTCGCCGCGGCCGTCGGCTACCAGGACCCCGGCACCTTCGCCACCCTCTTCGCCCGCCACACCGGCCACCGCCCGAGCGCCTACCGGGCGGCCTTCCGCCGCACGGACCGAACGTCCGGCCAGGACGACGACGTCTAGTTGTATTGCCCAGCGAGGTTGGGGACACGGCTGGCGGGTGGTTAAGAAGGCGTCGAAGCCATAGTGCGAACGGAAGGCCAGCCACCGAACTCCACTCGGCTGCGGCCGGTGCAGGCATTGCGGACGGCGGGCTTGAGGTTGTTGTAACGGATGTGGCGGGTCGGAACGCCCTCATATGCGGGTCTCGCTGTCAACCCTGGAAAGCCGTGGAACCCCACAATGCGGTGCGACAGGATGAGGGTGTGACTTTGAAGTATCCCTGCGTCTGCTGCGCCCATCTGACCATGCATGGGCCGCCGGGCCCGGATCAGATCTAGCGAAACATCCCAGCCTGACGTGCCGTCACTGACACCAACCTACTGACACCAAACCGGTGTTCTGTCCCGGGAGGTGGTGGAAGTCGCTCGGGTGACGTCGATCCGCGTGCCAAGTGGCCGGCTCGTGGTGGACACCCCGTGACTGGAGGACGAAGACGGGGAGCCGCAGGAGCTCGCGGTTGACACCAACTCACCCACTCACACGCCGAGTGTGGCGGCATTCCGCCATGGCCGACATCCGCCCGACTCGGTCCGTTGATCCTGCCCGGACCCAACTGCGAGATTGGCCAGGCGGCTCAGGTGTTCTCGTGTCTGTGGGCCTGGCCGCACGGTGATGTTTCACTCCTTGGTTAGGAGCACAATGGCGCGACTAAGACGAACAGGTGTGATGACCGCGGCGTCGGCCGTGCTGATCGCCGCGGCGCTGATTGCGCCTGCGGCCGCAGCCGCCGACCCGACGAGCCCGACTGGCTCCGAGAGTGCTGGCGCGAGCAAGGTCGAACCCGCTGATCCCGACGGGCCACAGGGGCCGGGTCGGTCGCCCGTTGCCGGGCTTGACGACCGGGCCGGGCGCGACAACCCGGATTCGATCTACAGGGCAGGGAAGACCGACGGGTTCCAGCCGCTGACCGACGACTCGCTGTCGGATACTGCGGCCGAGAAGCTGGGCAACGCCGACACCAGGCTGCTGCAGCAGGCGCAGGCGTCGAAGAAGAAGTCTGTCACGGTGTTGATGCTGGCCCGGAAGGGCGCGACCGAGGACGTCGTCGCCGCGGTGGAGAAGGCCGGCGGGACCGTCGGATCGGTGACCGGAAAGGTCGGCTACGTCCGGGCTACCGTCCCGACCGATAGCGTGGCCACCTTGGCCGGCCTTCGGTCGGTCGCGGCGATCGACCTGAACCGGACGTACAAGATCCCGGGCCCGGATCTGGGCGCCGCGGGTGCGAGGACGGCGGCAACGAAGGCCGCGGGGCCGACCGCGCCCGGCGCGAACACGCCCGCCGACAACCCGTACCTACCGATCAACGAGACCGGCGCCGAGGCCTTCGTCAAGGACAACCCGGCCTGGGACGGGCGCGGCACGGTCGTCGGCGTGCTGGACACCGGCGTCGACGTCGAGCATCCCGCGCTGCAGACGACCAGCGACGGAAAGTCCAAGGTTGTCGATTGGGTAACCGAGACCGATCCGGTCACCGACCGCGACGGCAGCTGGGTGCGGATGTCCGCCACCAAGACGGGTCCGACGTTCAGCTACCTGGGCAAGACCTGGACGATCCCGGAGGGCACGTTCCAATTCGGCGTGTTCTACGAGAGTGCGACGGCCGGGAGCGACTTCGAGGGCGACCTCAACCGGGACGGCGACACCCGGGACTTCTACGGGGTTCTGTACGACCCGACCACACACAGGATCTGGGTCGACGGCAACAACAACCAGGACCTCACCGACGAGACACCGATGGCCCCGTTCGCGGTCGACCGCCAGGTCGGCCACTTGGGGAGCGACGACCCCGCAACACCACAGAACGAGCGCATCCCGTTCGTCGTCGAGTACCGCGACAACGTCGATCTCTCCCCGCTCGGCGGCAGCAACGTCGGCAAGACCGCGAACTACGTGTCTATCGGGTTGCCGGTCGCCTCGCACGGCACCCATGTGGCGGGGATCATCGCCGGCACGTCGATGTTCGGCGGCCAGATGCACGGCGCCGCACCGGGCGCGCAGATCGTGTCCGCCCGCGCCTGCACTTGGGGCGGTGGCTGCACCCAGGCGGCACTGACCGAGGGCATGATCGACCTGGTCACCAATCGCCATGTCGACGTCGTCAACCTGTCCATCGGCGGGCTTCCCGCGTTGAACGACGGCTCCGACGTGATCGCCGCGCTCTACGACAAGCTGATCGGCCACTTCGGCGTGCAGATCATCATGGCCGCCGGCAACGACGGCCTCGGCACCAACACCGTCAGCTCGCCGTCCGTGGCGGGCAAGGCCATCTCGGTCGCCGCGTCCGTCAGCTCGGACACCTGGTGGGCCGGCTACGGGTCGAAGGTTGCCACCAAGCAGGGCATCTTCGGCTTCTCCTCCCGCGGCCCCGCTGAGAACGGGGCACTGGCGCCGCAGGTGTCCGCGCCCGGCGCCGCCATCTCCTCGATCCCGATGTGGTTGTCCGGTGAAGCCGTCCCCGAGGCCGGGTATTCGCTGCCGGCCGGGTACGGCATGGCCAACGGCACCTCCATGGCGGCCCCGCAGGTCGCCGGAGCGGCGGCGCTGCTGCTATCGGCCGCCAAGGCCCATTCGCTGACGGTCAGCTCGGCGGCGCTGAAAACCGCCCTGACCGGCACCGCCGACCCGATCCCCGGCGTCCCGACCGTCGCGCAGGGCGCCGGCATCATCGACACCGTCGCAGCCTGGAAGCAGCTGAGCGCTGGCATCAACACCAATGAGCTCACTGTGTCGGCTCCCGTTTGTAGTTCGCTGTCCGGCCTGCTCGCGACTCCGAACACCGGCGTCGGCATCTACAACCGTTGTCTGCCAACGGAAGGCGGCCAGGTGACCGGTGCGCAGAAGACCTACAAGGTCAGCGTCACCCGGACCAGCGGTGCTGCCGGGAACGTCGTGCACCGGATCGGTTGGATCGGCAACGACGGCACATTCAGCGCCCGCGCGGCAATGTCCCTGCAGCTCGGAAAGGCGGCCGATATCGCGGTCACCGCGACCGCGAAGACCTCCGGCGTGCATAGCGCGATCCTGACCATTGATGACCCGGCGACGGGCGGCATCGACCGGTTCGTCGCCGTCACCGTGCTGGTGACCAAGCCGCTGGCCAAACCCGACTACGCGGTCACCAGTTCCGGCACGCTCGGCCGAACCGGAACCACCTCACTGCTGGTGCCCGTTCCCGAGGGCGTCGAAGCACTGCAGCTGACCCTGGGCGGGCTCGCCGACGGCAGCCAGGTCCGCGCATTGCCCATCGACCCCGACGGCATGCCCGCGGACTCCAACGCCAGTTACCACTGCTACACCAACTACACCGACCCGGCGAACTGCAACGCCACCGCACGACCGGTGTACCGGCCCAAACCCGGCATCTGGGAGTTCGTGATCGAGTCTCGCAGGACGTCTCCGGTCGAACAGAACCCGTACACAGCGACGGTTTCGCTGCAGGGCATGTCGTTCGATCCGGGGACCGTCACAGTCGACAAGGTGACGATGAACTCGCCGACGAATGTCGGCTCGACGGGGACGAACACCTTTGGCCCCGCGATCGCCCACGTCGCAACTGGCGAGATCGGCGATGTCCGCAATTTGTTCTCGACGGTCTCGCAGGGCGAAATCACGTCCAACATGCTCTATGTTCCGCGTCAGACGACCCGGCTCGACGTGACGCTGACGCCCAGAGACGCTGCCGACCTGGACTTCTATGTGTATTTCAACGGCAGGCCGATAGGCCAGAGCACCACGACCGGGGACTCGCCCGAGCACATCGTCATCGATGATCCGCAGCCGGGTACGTACTTCATCGTGGTCGCGGGAGTCGCCGTGCCCGGAGACAACGTCACGTTCGACTACCACCAGGAGATGTACTCGAAGGGCCTCGGCACGATCACGCCGAAATCCGACGCGAAGTACACGGTTGCCATGGGCCAGTCGATGCCGGTCGACGGGGCAATGATCGTCAGCGCTCGGCAGTTGACCAAGGATCCCATGGTCGGCCGGGTCCGAGTGGCCAACGAGTACGGCACGATCATCGGGGCGGCGGACGTCACGATCGCCACTGTCGATGTCCCCAAACTCGATCTGGTCGCGTGGGCCCCGCCATTCGTCGGCGCGGCCCTCAATGAGAGCGGCGTAGTCGCGGGGGATCGCCAGTACAACTCCAGGATGACGCCGACCATCTGGACAGCCGCCGACGGGTTCACCAACCTGGACCTTGCCGGGGGCAAGTACGGATCGGCTCTGGACCTGAATGACGGCCAGATCGCCGTCGGTATCGCGACGGACAGTGCATTGCGTACTCTTCCCGCCCAATGGGCCAAGGATGGATCGCTCACCGTGCTCGGCGTCCCGGATTGGCGGCCCTATTCCAGCGGCTACGCGACCGCCGTGAATAACAAGGGGGTGGTCACCGGATTCTCCGAAGCAATCGTCAAGGAGTCTGACGGCAAGAACCACAGCTACAGTGACGGGTTCGTGCGGACGCCGGATGGGACGTTCAGCAAGCTGGCCCACCTGTCCTCGGATCTGACGGGAACCCAGGCGCGCGCCATCAACGATGCCGGAATGATCGTCGGTGCCTCGCGCACCGATGGCCATGTGCCGCACGCGGTCACCTGGGGTGCGACGTCAGGTGTTATTCAGGATCTCGGCACGCTTCCGGGACAGTATTCGGGCCAGGCGAACGATGTGAACGCCTCCGGGACCATCGTGGGGACCAGCGGTGACGACGCGTTCGTGTGGACCAAGGCCGGCGGAATGCAGCGCCTTGCCGACTACGGATACAACGCGACCGGCGAGAAAGTCACCGACGACGGGTGGATCCTCGGAACTGTCGAACTTTTCCCGGACGTCGCGGTGTCGGCGATGTGGGACCCGCAGGGACGGCTCTGGGATCTGTCCGGCATGGTGCCGCTCTCTGTCGGTGATCGATTCACGCCGACCTACAGCTTCGACATCAACGATCACCACCAGCTCATGGTCTACGGCGAGGGCGGCCCGAACGCCGCCTGGTCCAGCTCGGTGATGCTGAGGATCCCGGCAGGTCTGGGCAACTAGGCCCCGGCGCCATCTCGTCCCGTCGAGCCACCGCAGTCGGTGGCTCGACGGGACGAAGGCGTTCAAAGCCACCCTCGGTCCCGCGCGTGCCAGCCAAGCAACACCCGGGAATCGGTGCCGGCCAGATCCATCAGCCTGCGGACCCTGCGCGGCATGGTCCGCAGGCTGATACCCAGTCGGGCAGCGACCGCGGCATCGGTGTTCCCAGCCAGCAACAGCATCAGGACCAACGCCCGATAGACCCGCTCGGCCGTCGCGTCGACATCGACCCCGATGAGTGAGCTCAGCGGGGAGGGGCGACTGGGGTCGGGCATGGCGCGAACTATAGGTCCGTTACCGAACTGCTGGGTGATGGGTGGGCTCCGTCAGATACGTAGCCCCAGCACATGGCCAGCCGCCCGCCAAAAGCCAAGCGTCGGGCGGCCAGCGCGAGAGCGTACGAGGGCGGCCGACTCGGAGGCTCGTCTCGGCAACGTACCCGTCTCGCGGTCCTGGGGACCATCCCCGCGGGCGCGGGGACCACCTGCAGGACTGCCCAGGAGCAACGGTGATGCCGGGACCGTCCCCGCACCCGTGGGGATAGTTCTTCGACGACGGGTGAACTGAGCCGAGGGCCACGGACGGCAGATGAAAAGTGAGCCACTCCGGCGAAGCCGACGTTGGTGACTTACTCGTACTGATCCCACTGCGGGCCGAGGTCGACAATCTGGCCCAGGCCGTGCACCGGGCGGACCTTGTAGACGCCCTGGGCGCCGACGCGGATGCCTCGCGGCCTCGTCCTCGATCCGGGCGAGCACGGCGGCAATCGCCCGCTCGTGTGCGGCCTCGATCGCCCGCCGCGTCTCCTCATCCCCGAGGGCCCACAGGAGAGTGAGGGTCGGCTGCGGGCGGAAGGCCAGATCGAACCCGGTGACGTTCACCCGCCGCCCGAGCGCCCCGGCCCGGCGCGCGGCCTCGGGCTTCTTCCCGGCGGCCAGTTGGTCGGCCTCGATCCGGCCGGCGTGCGGGTGCCGGCCTTCGCCGAAGAGGTTGCGCAGCTGCGCCTCGGTGACGATGTCGCCAGGCCGAGGACGGCAAGGCCCCGGCCCATCCATCGCCCGGCCGGGACCCCGGCCTCATCCTGCGCCTTGCGCAGGGGTGTGCGGGCCGGGCGGCGGCCGTCGCCGACGACGACCTGGCGCAGGTAGTAGCGGTACATCTGCCCGGCGGTGATCAGCGCGATATCCATCATGGAGACCACGCCACACGGCCCTGACCTGCGAAGAAGGGCCGATCGGTCGCACCTCCCAGCGTCAGGTGGCGGCGGCCACCGGACTGGCGGACGCCGAGGCGTACGAGCACCTGGCCGAGCTGCTGCTCAACGGCCTGACCAAGGCGTGACGACGTACAAGGTCATCCAGGTGGCCCGCCACACGACCGATGAGTGGACGACCTGGGCAAGCCGCGGGCGTCACGCGCCCGCGGTCTCCTGCTCCAGCCGCCGCTCCAGGCCCAGGATCAGCGCCTCCAGACCCGTCGTGAAGGCGCGGTCGGCGCGGGCGGCCTTGTCGGAGCCTGGGGAGTCCGCCAACGCGGCGGCCAGCACCGGCACATGGGGGACATGACCGGAGGGGTCGATCATCAGCGGCGGCGCCACCAGGTCCAGCGCCGACCCCAGCAGGAACGACTCGACGCCGGTGAGCACGTCCACGAGCGCCTCCCGCGGCCACCCGCCGCGCGCCAGGGCCGTGACCACGGCCTCGTACATGGCCAGGGTGGCGGGCGAGCTGATGGTGGTCGTCGCCAGCAGGCTGATGGCGTGCGGGTGCCGGGCGAACGCCGCACGGTAGGACCGTCCCCACACGGCGAGCGCCTGCAGCCAGGGCAGGGAGTCGAAGGCGGAGACGTCCATCTCCTCGACGACCAGCCGCCGCACCGCCTCAATGACGGCCGCCCTGCCGTCCAGATGGTTGTAGAGCGACGCCGCCTTGACGCCGAGGCGGGCGGCGAGCCGCGGCATGCTGAAGGCATCCGCTCCCTCCTCGTCGATCATCGCCAGCGCCTCGCGAGCGATCAACTCCGGGCTCAGAGCGGGCGTACGCGGTCTGCCTCTGGTGTCCATCGGTGCACCGATCCCCCTTCTTCGGCCTCGGCAGGGGCCGAGGTCTTCACAGGCGCTGCCGTACAGAGTACGGTCCTGCGCAGTTCGGACTAAAGCCTTTAGTTTTTCTCCGTTCCGGCGTGCCGTTCCCGTCCCCGTGGGGCGGAAACGGTTCCGGCTGCACACCCAGGAGCGCCCGTGTCCTCATCCCCACCCGCGTCCGCCCCACCCCCCTGGTCCGCTTCGGCGGACCGCACCACGACCCCCGCTGCGCCCGGCTCCACCCTGGGCGCCGACGTCCTCCAGGGCGGCGCGGTCGGCACGAGCGACCTCGTCTTCTTCGTCGTGGCCGCCGCCGCGCCCCTGACCGTCATGGCCGGTGTCGCGCCGCTCGCCATCGGCATGGCCGGCAAGGCCGCACCCCTCGGCTATCTGATCTCGGGCGTCCTCCTGATCGTCTTCGCCGCCGGCTTCACCGCCATGAGCCGCTACGTGCGCAACGCCGGCGCCTTCTACGCCTACATCGGCCGCGGACTGGGCCGCCCGACGGGCGCGGGCTCCGCCTACGTGGCGCTGTTCTCCTACAACGCCATCGAAGTCGGCCTCCTCGTGGCCTTCGGCTGGTTCGCCGAGTCCGGGATCCAGGATCTCGCCGGCGTGCGCATCGCCTGGTGGGTATGGGCCCTGGCCGGGCTGGTGGCCATCGGCGTCCTCGGCTATCTCCGGGTCACCCTCAGCGCCAAGGTCCTCGGCGTCGCCCTCGTCCTGGAGGTGCTGGTGCTCCTCGTCTTTGAGGCGGGCGTCTTCGCCCACGGCGGCGGCCCCCAGGGCCTGGACGTCACCTCGCTGTCCGTGGGCAACCTCGCGGACGCCGGCGTCGGCGGCATGTTCGTCCTCGCCATCGGCGCCTTCGTCGGCTTCGAGGCCACCGCCATCTACGCCGAGGAGGCCCGCGACCCCGAGCGCACGGTCCCGCGCGCCACGTACGCGGCCGTCGCCTTCCTCGCGCTCTTCTACACCTTCACCGTCTGGATGATCTGCAACGCCTACGGCTCCGAGCACGCACAGGCCGTCGCGAACGGAAATGGCGGCGCCGACATGGTCTTCACCGCCACCGAACGGTTCGTCGGCGCCTGGGCCTCCGACGCGATGCACCTGCTCATCATCACCAGCGCCTTCGCCGCCACCCTCGCCTTCCACAACGGCGCCGCCCGCTACTTCTACGCCCTGGGCCGCGAGGGACTCCTGCCGCGCCGCCTCGGCACCACCAGCCCCCGCACCCAGGCCCCGGCCCTCGCCGTCGTCGTGCAGTCGGTGATCGCCCTCGCGGTGATCGTGGTGACCCTGGCCACCGGCGTCGACCCGTACACCGTCACGTTCCTGTGGACCAACGGTCCCGGCATTCTCGGCGTCATGCTGATGCAGGCCCTCGCCGCCCTCGCCGTGCACGGCTTCTTCCGGAGCGACCGGCGCTCCATGTCCGTCTGGCGCGTCACCGTGGCACCCCTCGTCGCCTGCGCCGGCCTGTGCGTTCTCATCGTGCTGGTCTGCCGCAACCTCGACCTGCTCACCGGCGCCTCGAACGCCGTGAACGCGGCGCTCCTCGCCCCGCTGCCCGTCCTGTTCGCCGTCGGCGTCGTCGTGGCCCTGCGCATCCGGCGCACCGACCCCGAGGCCTACGCGCGCCTGACGACCGTCGACGCCGAGAAACCGGCATGAACTCGGCGGCGGCCCGCCCGGCCGCCGCACCCACCGTCCCCGCCCCACCTCGACAGATCAGGAGCTCCGCGCACCGTGTCCTCAACTCTGGTCCTCCTCGGGACCGTTCGCACCGGCACCCCCGAGCACGGCGACACCACCGCCCTCGCCGTGCGCGACGGCAAGGTCGTCGCCCTGGGACGCGACGCCGAGAGCCTCGCGGCCGACGCCGCGGAGGTGATCGACCTCGGCGAGAGCCTGCTGATGCCGGCCTTTGGCGACGGCCACGCCCACCCCCTCTTCGGCGGCCTCGAACACTTCGGGCCGCAGATCAAGGAGCTGACGTCGGTCGACGCCGTCGTGGCCGAGGTGGGGCGCTGGGCCGCCGAGCACCCCGAGGCGGAGTGGATCGTCGGCGCGTCCTACGACCCGGCACTCGCCCCCGACGGCGAGTTCGACGCGCGCTGGCTGGACAAGGCCGTCGCCGACCGCCCCGTCGTGCTGCGCGCCTACGACTACCACACGGTCTGGTGCAACACGGAGGCCCTGCGCCGGGCCGGCGTCGACGAGCACACCGCCGACCCACGCCTCGGGCGGATCGTACGCCGACCCGACGGCACCCCGCTGGGCACCCTGCGCGAGTGGCACGCCTGCGACCTCGTCCTCGACCAGGTCCCGCGGCGGCCCGTCGGCGAACTCGTCGACGCGATCGCCCTCGCCGGCGAGACGTACGCTCGCGCCGGACTGACCTGGGTGCAGGACGCCTGGGTGGAGCCGGAGATGGTCGACGCCTACCTGGCCGCCGAGCGGGCCGACGCCCTCGCGGTCCGCGTGAACCTCGCACAGCGCGCCGACCCTGACCGCTGGCGCGCGCAGCGTGCCGCCTTCGCGCGAACCCGCGCCCGCGTCGAACGCGAGGCCGGCGACCTGCTCTCCGCCCGCACGGTCAAGTTCTTCAGCGACGGCGTGATCGAAGGCGGCACCGCCGCTCTGCTCAACCCCTACGACGACGCCCCGCACAGCTGCGGCATGCCCGTGTGGGAGCCCGCCGCCCTGGCCGAGGCGGTCCGCGCCTTCGACGCCGACGGCTTCCAGATCCACATCCACGCCATCGGCGACGCGGGCGTCCGGGCCTCCCTGGACGCCGTCGAGTCGGCCATCGCGGCGAACCCGCCACGGGACCGCCGCCCGGTGATCACGCACGTGCAGCTCGTGGACCCCGCGGATCTGCCCCGCTTCGCCCGCCTCGGTGTGATAGCCAACTTCGAGCCG
>NZ_JBITER010000068.1:0-24467 GCF_044455345.1 Streptomyces sp. NPDC051286
CGACGAGGGCGACGAGGGCGAGTACTGACAGAGCCGCTTGCGTCACAAGGAAACCCCGGCCCGTCGGAATCGGGCCGGGGTTTCCGGCATGAGGGCGCCTATGGGCGGGTGCCTGTTCGGGGCGGTGGTACGGGTGCGCGGCGGGTACCCCGTGCCCTGTACATCGGCTTTGCATCTTAGTCTCCATCCACCGAGTGACTCGCGTCCTGTGGATGGGCGATCAAGAGGAGGTGCCTGCTGACCTGGGATGATGGGAGTTCTGACGCTTCCAGCACGTACAATCAGCAAGGCACCTCGTAGATGCAAGTTTCCCATACTCCGGCAGCGGTCTTTGCTGTGTTCGATGACCCGAATCTGATCGCGCATGCCGGGCTGGTCCCGGTACTGCGGCTGGCCGAGCGGTGCGGCCTGTCTCGGCTGGTGGCCCAGAAGGTGAAGCTGACCGGCGCGAAGAACGGTGCGGGGGCTGCGGCGGACGCCAAAGTCACAAGCGTCGTCCTGCGCCTCCACGATCACATGATCATCCGTGGGTGGTGCGTTGATCACTTGAGGGTGCCAAGGGTTCTTGAAGTCTGGCAGCTCAGCGAACCAATAATCGGTTGCCTGTTGGCGATGGTGGTGGATGCAATGTCCGGCATGGTCACGTGGGTGCTCCCGTCACGGTGAGATGAGATGAACGCGCACTTACCGGGCGTTGCCACTCTGTGACCAGGCCAACGGCAACCGAATCGTCACATGGGAGAGGCCACCGCATGAATGTGCCACCGTCGTCACCTGGAGCGGAGCGGACCGACGGATCGTGCGTCCGGATCGGCGCTCTCGTTCCGCTGACTCGGCCCGGCTGGGTCGAGGCGGGCCAACACCTGCTCGCCGGCCTCGAGCTGGCCGTTCGCGAGGTCAATGACGCCGGCGGGATCATCGGAAGGCCACTCGAGCTGGTCGTCCGGGACACTGCGGCTGATCCACAGAAGGCCGCCGCAGCCGTGGACGAATTGGCTCACCTGGGCGTGGCTGCCCTGGCAGGGGAGTATCACAGCGTCGTCGCTCGCGCCGCTGCCGCCAGGGCCGACGCCCTCGGCCTGCCGTTCCTCTGCTCGTCGGCGGTTCTCGACGAGCTCACCGAACAGCCGACGGAATGGGTCGCGCGCCTCGCCCCGGCGCAGTCCCACGGCTGGCAGATCTACGCGGACTTCCTCCTCGGCGCGGGCCACAGCCGAATCGCCGTGGCAGCCGATTCGAGTGTCTACTGGGCATCCGGGGCCCGTATTCTGCGGGACTACCTCGCTCCACGCGGCGGCACCGTCATCGAACTCGACATGCGCACGCTCTCCCCCGCGGCCGTGTGCGACGAGCTCGTCGACAATCGCGCGACGGCCCTCCTTCTACTGGTCGGCCACCCGGAGCCGGCGGTGTCGATCGTCAAGTCTGTCCGCCGTGACCAGCGCCTCGCCGAGATCATGATTGGTGCTCCGGCCGGGCAGCCAGAGTTCGCCGAATGGGCGGCGTTGTTGGGCGGCGACGGCGCCGCGATCCCGTTCTTGCGCTACCTGCCCGAGAGCCCCAGCCCGCTCGGTGCGCGGGTCGAGGCGGCCCTCCGGGAGAGGTTGGCCGAAGCGCCCTCCTTCGTCGCCTTCGAGGGCTACGACACGGTCGCTGTCCTTGCCGAGGTGCTGCGTTGTCACGGCGCGGACCGGGCGCGCATCGCCGAATCCTGGCCGCGTGTTGTCGTCGAAGGCACCCGCGGGAAGATCTGGTTCTCCCGCACGCCGGGCATCAACGTGTGGCAATGGGCTTGGACGCCGGTCCAGGTCGTTGATCGGGATCCGGCGGAACCCGATCGCTTTCGGATCCTTCACGCCAGCTGAGAGAGCACGGAGGTCCGGACGCCGTGTTCGTGGTCCTCTCGCCTCGGTCCCGGGCAGCGCCGCCCGGCCTGCACTGAGCACAACGAACAGCCCAACGCCTCGGGTGCGCCGAACTCGTCTGTCCTCCACGGCGTCGGGGGCGCGGAAGGGGCGCAGGCCCTGGCCGGGGCCGCTGGCCCTGATGTTGAACAGGTAGCGGCCCAAGAAGTTGCTGTGGCGGTGCTTGAGCGGGGAGAGCCGGGCGACGTCTTCGTCCTTGGGAGCCGTAGGCGTCCCGGATCTCCCACGCGTGCTCGTACGCCGTCATCTGCCGCTCGGCGTACCGCTTCACGCACGAGGCGTCTTCCACGCTCAGGCGCTCAGCCAGGTACTCGACCACCGGCCACGGCACGTCCAGCGGGTCCTCCAGGAACAGCCCGAGGTAGCGGACCGTGCTTCTCTGCACCAAGTCAAGTCAGGCGAACCCTGAAGGCGGAGGCCGAGCAGACGAGGGAACTCGGATGCTGCCGAAGACCAAGGTCGATCGAGGGCAGCATTGATCATCATCTCGGCTGTAAGACAGTTATCCCGGGGCTACGGTGCAGTGGTGAGCAACAACTCTCTCCTGGGCCGAGCCGTCCGCCTCATCTCACTGTGCCACCAGGGAGAAGTGTTCGGGACGGTGATACAGGCCATGAGCTGCCGGCCTGGGCGCAGGGTTTCGCTGAGGAGGGCCGACGAAGTCTCCAACGTTCGTAAGCCCACAGGGTGTTGACTTCCCTACTGGTATGAGGCTTTCTTAATGGTATGAGGGAGGATCGCAGGCTCCGCCGTCGCAATGAGACCGTGCAGGAGATCCTCGACGTTGCAGTCGAGGTCATGGCCGAAGAAGGCGTGGCGGCGCTCAGCCTCGCGGAGGTCGCGCGGCGGGTGGGCATGCGTCCGCCGTCCCTGTACCAGTACTTCCCGTCGAAGATGGCCGTCTACGACGCGCTGTTCGAACGCGGGATGCGGCAGGCGGTCGAGGTGCTGGATCCGTACCTCGTCACGCTCTCCGAGGATCCGCGGAGCGCCATCACCGAGGGCCAGGAGGCCACCATTGCCTGGGTGATGGCCAACCCGGTGCTCGCGCAGCTCCTCTACTGGCGGCCGGTGCCAGGTTTTGAACCCTCGCCCCGGGCGTTCGAGCCCGCCGTGCGACAGTTGGAGGCCCTGCGCGCGGCACTTCAAGCAGCCGTGGACGCTGGTCAGTTGGCGCCTGCGGCCGCAAGCGAGGAAGGCGTGGCCCTCTACACGGTGCTGACGTCCGGTGTGATCAGTCAGCAGCTCTCCAACGAACCGTCTCCATCGGCCGGGGAGGGCCGGTTCACCCGGCTCGCACAGACGGCACTGGACATGTTCTTCCGCTTCTACGCCCCCGAGGAGGGCGAGTCCGATGACTACATCCTTCGTGGCAGCCGCACACCTGCCGCAGACCGGCCGCGACCGGTCGGCTGAGATCGCCGAGGCCGAGGGCCGGGCAACCTTCGCCCTGCTCAACGGCCTGGGCAACGGCGACTGGTCGCTCCCCACCGACTGCGGCGAGTGGGACGTGCGCACCCTCGTCTCCCACCTCGTCGGCCAGTGCGAGGACAACATTCGTCTCCGTACGATGCTGCGCCGCCAGCTCGTGGGGCCGCGCCGCTACCCCGACAAGGTCACGCTCGACGCCCACATGGCCGTGCAGATCGACGACCATGCCTTTGAGGCCGGCCCGGCGCTGGTGGAGCAGTTCGCATTGCTGTGGCCCCGCGCCGTGCGCGCCCGCAGGCGGAGGCCCGGTCCGATGCGACGTGTCACGGTGGACAGCGGGATCCCCGGGGAACCCCGGATGTCCATCGCCTACCTGCTCGATGTGATCTACGTACGTGACCTGTGGATGCACCGCATCGACCTGGCGCGGGCCACGGAACAGCCGGTCGTACTCGGGGAGCACGACCGGCACATCGTCGAGCAGGTGGTCCGCGACCTGGCGCTGGCCTGGTCCGACGCACTGGTCCTTTTGAAGCTCAGCGGCCCCGCGGGCGGCACCTGGCTGCTGGGCTCGGGCGAACCGGCGGGAGTTGTCAGCGCCGACGCCGTGGCGTACATGCGTGCACTGTCCGGCCGCGACGGCGAGGTCGCGCTGGAGCTCACCTCCGGTGCCCCGGAGGCCTTCGCGGCCGTCCGCCGGGCCAGGGTCGTGTTCTGACGGACAGCCGCCTCATGGTCCAGGCCGGGCAGGCCCGGCTCATGGCCCGTATCACCGAGAGGCCATGAGCCGAGTCCCGCCCGAAGGCCTGTCAGCCGCGGGCCGCCGCGCTGCGCCCGGCCCGACGGGGGTCACCTCACTGCCCGACGTCACCGGCAGACTGGCCCTGTGTCCGCGTCATCCGCTGATCCGCAGAGCAGCTCGACCACTTCCTCGGCACCGGCGACGGCCCGCACGCCGTCGCCGCCCAACGCGCTTACCTGCTCGCCTCCTTCGACGTCCACCTGCGCAACCGCCACACCAACCTGTTCGACGGCCCGTCACCGTACTGCCCGGAGATTACCTTTCCGCGCTGACAAGCTCCCGGACCTCGGACTCTGATGGCTGACCTCAGTGCCGCCCTGTTCGCCTTCTTCGCGGGCATGGCCGAGTCCAAAGGCGACGACGGGAATGGGCAGAGCACCATCTGGATGACCGCACCCAACAACGGCGGGGCCGGCTGGCAGAACCTCGGCGGAGAAGTACCGACCGGCGACGGGGCGGCCATCCACAATCCTGACGGCCGTCTCCAGGTCTTCGCCGCTCTCGCATTCACCCCGTCACCCAAGCGGACCCCGCATCGCTGATCGGCAGCAACCGCCCAGCCCCCAAGACCGCCATGCGCTACGCAGACTCCGCACGGGCCCTGCCGGAACAGGCCGTCGAGCGTCCATCGCGGTGAAACCCGCTCGACTTGGATACCCCCGTGACGAGATCCTTGGGCATGGAGTTCCTCTGTCACCACCGCGACCGGTCCGACTCCCTGCCGCTGCGCGACGAGCTGCTGGCAGAGCATTGGGCCTACATGGACCAGTACGCGAAGGAGATGATCGCCCGGGGCCCGACCCTCGCCGACGACGACACACCCACCGGCAGCGTGCACATTGTCGACCTGCCCGATCCCACCGCTGCCCGCGCGTTCGCCTTCGACGAGCCGAACTACCAGGCGGGCGTCTACCGGGACGTGCTGCTGCGACGGTGGCGCAACACGCTGGGGCGCACCATGTGGGACTTCCCCGGCGGCCGGACCGGTGGCAACCGGTACCTGGTGCTCGGCCTCGGCGCGGGGCAGGCCGCCGACCTCGCGGTGCCGCCCGATCGGGAGGAGCTGATCGCCTACGGGCCGCTGCTGTCCGACACTGGTGCCATCTGGCTCGGCACGGCGGCGTTGGTCCGGGCGCCGGACCCGGACACTGCACGCGCCACCCTGACACCGGACCGGTACGCCGACATTGAGGTGCACAACTGGCAGTTCGGCGGGCGGTCGTGATGACGGTCTCGGACATCTCCGGCCAGTTGTTGGGTTCTCCAGACGCTCAAATGTTGCTCAGGAAGCCTATGAAGCGGCGCACGTCCACCTCGGCGGCCGTTGTTCGAAGGGTGGTTCGTCGTCTGGCCCAGCAGCTCGGCCTGATCGGCGGCTCCGTCACTCCGAGCCGTAATACAGCCGGAGGAACTCCTCCATCGCCGCGTCGACGCCGGCGCGGTCACCGGTAGCGAGCAGGTCAAGCAACAGACCGCGGACGGTGGCAAGCCCCAGCCTGGCGCGGTTCCGGGCCGCGACGGGATCTGCCCCTGCGGTCATCTCGGCGGCCACGAGCGGCTCCAGCCAGTCCGTCACGAGCCCTTCGACGACAAGGGCGGCCTCGAGGCGTCCCCGCAGCGCGTGCCCGTAGATCTCGAAGAAGAGCCGCTCCTGACCGGCCAGCCCAGGGTCCGTCAACTGCTGCCACAGTCGCCGCGCGACATTGGCCGGCGAGAGGCCGGGCTCCAGTCGGAGCCGGGACAGCAGATCACGCTGGCGCCGCTCCGACGTCCTGACGATCTCGACGAGCAACTGTTCCTTGGAGCCGAAGTAATGGATCAGCATGCGGTGACTGACGCCGATCGCGGCGCCCAATCGGCGCAGGCTCAGGTCCGCGATGCCGTGTGCTGCGACGTGGTCGACGGCCGCGTCCACCAGTTGGGCGCGCCGGCCGCCGTCCGTGCCGTGCGCGGGGCTCTCTGGATGCACGTCGTCCGTATTCAGCACATCGCGAGTGTACCAATGGGTACATGGCGCATGTACCGTGTGGTACATGAAGTCTGTCACCGTGTCGATTGACGTGCCGCAGGCGCCGGAGCACGTCTACGACTTCCTCGATGTCATGGCTCACCACGAGCGATTCACCAACCACTACCTGACCGACTGGCGCTACAGCGGCCCCGGCCGCGGCGTAGGGTCGTGCGCCACGGTCACCGCCGCACTGGGCGGCTCGAAGAGCGACGTCACCATCGAGGTCGTCGAGGCCGACGCACCGCGGCGCATCGTCGAACGCAATGTCAGTGCGGCCGGCCGGCGCCTGGCCCACGGCGTCTACACCATCGAACCGCTGCGAAGCGGTGGGAGCCGCGTCTCGTTCACGTACGCCTGGCTGCGCGCCCCTCTCGCCGACCGCCTGCTGGCACCCGTCGTCCGGGCCATGATGCAGCGCGCCAACCGCACGGTCATGCGTCGCCTGGGCGCCGAGTTGGTTCGCCATGTCTCCGCTGCCGGCTCCTGACGGCGGTGCATCTCGACTTATCTGCCTGACGCGGGAACCGAGCCCCGCGGTAGGTCCTCGTGGTGGACGGCCGCCCCCTCTGCGGCTCGGTGCCGTCATCGCGCCACCTGACGAAGCAGTAGTACGCCGCGCTGCGTGGCGGCAGGAGGCGCTCGCGTGGTCGGGCCGGTTTTACGAGGCCGCGCCCACGGCCTTCTTCGCTGCGGTCTGGCTCTGGTAGGGGCAGGCGAGCTGGTGCAGGATCTCCTGCGCCAGCAGATCCTCGGGCCCCTTCAGCGCGTCCGCCCGTTTCCGGTCAACGGGGAACACCATCTCAGCCGCGACGTTGTCCTGCACGATCCGGGCCAAGTTGTCGAGGGCGACAAAGACCGGGTCGCCGGGCAGTTGGGCCGTCGGCAGGTCGATCAGGTGCGAGTCCGCCTTCGCGGGGTTCATGAACTGCTTGACGATAATCGAGTTCTGGTTCGGGGCGGACGTCGTCCAGATCGACAGAACGACGATGTACAGGCCGGGCCATTCCTCCTTGCCGACCTTGTCCCGCCACCGCTTCATGAGATCCTCCACGCCTTCGATCTGCGCCTGGGTCGCATACCTCACGTTGGTACCGATAGCGTCGTTCAAGCCGCCCGTGAAGTTCTCGAACGACTTCATGTCAAAGGAACCGCGCTGCACGGACTTGTTGATGAACCCGAGCGCGCCGTTGAGGATCTGAGCGCTCGACGCTTTCAGCTCCTGCGGCATGTGCGCGTGGTGGAGCTGCTGCCGGGCGGTGGTCAAGGTGGTGCCGAAAGCCTGAAGTGGGCTGACCCAGTCCTTCGTTCCGGGCCCCCTGAACGCCACCATGTCCACGTCGTGCTGGTCGAGATAGGCGGAGCTGGGGAGGCTCGGGATCTGGCGGCTCAGGTACGGTGCGATGATCGAGTAGATGCCCAGCGGAGCGTGGGCGATCGACTTGGCCAGCTCGAAGATTTCGGAGACAGGGTGCAACGACTCCTGCTCTCCGTTGTGGATGAGGGTGTACAGGCCACCCCGGTCGTCATTCTGAACGACGATGACCGGGCCGAGTTGCTTGACCAACTCGGCCCGGAGCGCGTCGTAATTCTTCTGCGTGTCGGTATCGACCGCGAAGATCGCGTTGCGGGCCCGGAGTTCCAGGGCCGTCGAGTCCGGTCCCGGATTGCCCTTGTCTGCAGATGCGGCCTGAGTGCCGCCGAGAAGCGCCGTGGCACCGAATGCGGTAGCTGAGCCGAGGAATTTTCTACGCGTGCTCACTTTCTGCCTTCTCCTCGTTCGAGCTTCGATCATTCACGTGCGCGCGTCGGCGTGCCCGGGCCCTTGTCGTATACGGGAATGTCGCTCAGTCGCCGGTGTTGGTGGCCCACACGGGCCGGTTGGCGCTGTTGTAGACGACGACGTTGCCGTCGTCCTGGACGGCGAGGTAGCGACCCTTGTGCCAGGTTCCGGCGGCCCAGATGGCCTGGCCGGCCCTGTTGTAGATGACGAAGTTGCCGTCCGCCTGCATGACGAGGTGGTGGGCGTTGGGGTAGACGTTCGGGGCCTGCCAGACGGGACGGTTGTCCTTGTAGACGACGACGTTGCCGTCGCTCTGAACACGCAGGACAGTACGGCCGCTGCCGGAGGTCCATGCCTGGTTCTTACCGAGGGTGGCGGGTGCGTAGAAATGGGAGTCGCTCCGCAGGGCCTTTCGGGGCTGCGTGCTCTGGACGGTACGGCTGCTCTCCACGGCGTCAGCCGAAGGAACAGAGGCCAGGACGGGCAGGGCTGCGAGGACGAGCGCGGGCAGGCCGCGCCACACGAGGTTCTTGATCACAACCCCGGATTTACGCAGTCCGCATACGTCTGCGACAGCCCTGGAGCCACGAACTCACCCGTACGGACCAGCGACTTCACCACCGAAACGACACTGCATACGCCGACCGCGACGCCGACTCCTTCGAACGCGCCGGGGACAACCCCGAGCCCGGCGGCCCGTACGCCCTGCGCAGGGCCGCCCCAGCCCACTTCACCCTCGGCCCCCGCCGAGACGTCCTCTCCGACCGGCAGATGAATCGGCTCCACCCCCGACGAGCACACCGAATCCATGGTGTGCCGCGGGACATCGGCGTCGACCTGGATGGCGTGGAGAGCGTCCGCGTCGCGGCTGGGGAGTTCACGGAGTTGAAGCCGGGGGCTGTGGAGTTGACCGGGTGCGTGTAAGGACCCCAACCGCAGGCGCTGGTGAGCATCTCGGACGTATCCGGCACCGCCCACCAGGCCACTGGTCGGTTGTCTCCGCCCTCGATGCGGACGGCCGCGGACGCCTACGCCAAAACCGGGAGGCTGACCTGGTAGTGCTGAAGAGCATCCAATCGCCGGACGGGCTGATCCATGTCAGGACTCCTCGCTGTAGGCGAGTTCGCTCGCGAGGAACGCCGCCCCCACGACCCCCGCGCGGGGCCCGAGTTCGGACATGACGATCGGAAGATTGCCCGTGGCGAGGGGAAGCGAGCGCCTGTACACGACGCTGCGAATCTCGGCGAGCAGGGGATAGCCGAGCCCGGTCAGACCGCCGCCGATCACGATCATCGACGGGTTCATGAAGCTGACCAGGGTGGCGAGGACCTGCCCGACCCGGTGGCCGCCGGCCCGGACGAGGTTGACGCTCGTGTTGTCGCCGCCGGACGCGCACTCCGCGACATCCCGGGCGGTCAACACCCCCCGCTCGGCCAGTCGTTCGGCGAGGGCCGGCGACTGGCCGGACTTCGCGGCCTCCGTGGCGTCCCTGGCCAGGGCCACCCCGCCGAAGTACGCCTCCAGGCAGCCGGTGTTCCCGCAGGAGCAGACGGGCCCGTCTGTCTCGGCCTCCACCTGAACGTGCCCGATGTCCCCGGCGCACCCCTCCGCGCCCCGGTAGATACGGCCGTGATGCTGCATGCCGGAGCCGATACCGCTGCCGATCTTCACGAAGAGCAGATGGTCGACGGTCCTCGCGACCCCGCTGTGCCGCTCCCCGAGGGACATCACGTTGACGTCGTTGTCTACCACGACGGGGCAGCCGTGGGCGCGGGCGAGGGTGTCGCGTACGGGAAAGCGGTTCCAGCCCACCATGATCGGCGGTGAGACGGGTACGCCCTCCCGGAAGCTGACTGGCCCCGGCAGACCGATGCCGATGGCGTCGAGCCGCGTGTAGTGCCCCTGGTCAGCCATCGCGCGCAGGAGTTCGCTGATGCGGTCGAGTACGGCGACCGGCCCGGAGCGGATGTCGGCGGATTCGGAGCAGGAGGCCACCGGTGCGAGCGCGCCGTCGGTGATCTCGATGTCGACGGAGCTGGCGCCCAGATCGACGGCGGCGAACCGCAGGCCGGGGTCGAGCTGGATGAGGGTGGAGCGCCGCCCGCCGCGCGACGCGGCGGGGCCCGCCTCACTGACCCGCCCGGCGGCGACCATGCGGTCGAGTTCGCCGAGCAGCCGCGGGCGCGGAACCTCCAACCGGTCCGCGAGTTGAGCGCGGGACAGCGGGCCGTTTTCACGCAGCAGACTCAACACGCGGTACTGGATGTTCACGGACTCACTTCCTCTGGGCGCCTTCGGACAGCTTTCGGGAGGTGTCGCGGGGGCGGAACGCGGGCGGTACGGGGGCCGGGCATCGTACCGCCCGGCAGGATTCGTGCCCGTGGGGTGGCAGGAACGCAGGGGCGCGGGCGGCTTTCGGTAACTTTTTCACAGGGCGTCGAAAGTTGCCGCCTTGTTGACGGAACCCGACCCGGCAGGGACGCCACGACCCGGAATCAGGCCCCGCGACGGTGTCGAGTCCGGGCACAGAACTGCCCCGCCGTTGAGAGCGAGGCAGTTCTGTCAGTCTCGGCGTCAGCCGGTGGCGCCTCCCTTCAGCGCCCGCGCGTCCCGTGCCAGGGCCGCGCCCGCCACGCTGTCCGGCACCAGGGCGGTGTCGGCCGTGTAGCCGGCGAACGACTCCAGCATGGCCGCGGCCCGGCTGGTGCGGCCCGCCTCGGCGTGCGCCTCGGCCTGGCCGAGTCGTACGGTCAGCCGCTGCTGTCCCTGCGCCGTGATCAGGCCGTCGGCCCGCAGCTGGGTGATCAGCGCGCGGATGTCCGCGTAGGAGGTACGGGTGGTGAAGGCGACCGTCTGCGTGGTGGTGTTGCCGGCCTTGTCCCGGGCCCTGACCGTAAGGTCATGGCTACCCAGCGGCAGCCGCCACAGCTCCAGCGCCTGGCCGGTGGTGACGGCCGTGCCGTCCAGCGTGGCCGTCGCGGTGGCCCCGCCGGAGACCGCGTCCGCCGCTGAGAAGACCGGAGTCGGACGCTTGGAGTCCCCGTAGACGCCGTCGGCGTCGAGACCGGTGGCCGTCACCGTGGGACCGGTACGGTCGATCCGTACGGTGAGCGAACCCACTTCGGAGACGTTGCCGCCGTTGTCGGTCGCCCGGTAACGGACGGTGGTGGCACCCTCCTTGGACAGCGTGACGGCCGCGTTCGCCGACTGCCAGGTCGTCCCGTCGTCGACCGAGTACTGACGACTGGCGACCGTCCCGTTGTCGGTCGCCGAGACCGTGAGCGACACGTTACTGGTGTACCAGCCGTCGTCACCGTTGGGCCGGGGCGGGTTGAGCGTGGCGGTGACCTTGGGCGCGGTCTTGTCCGCGACGCCCGCGCCCTGGAAGGTCAGTGAGTCCAGCTCGACGCCGCCGGAGCTGGTGACAAAGACCTCGCCCGTCCCCGAAGGGGCGTTCGGCAGAGCGGTGGTGACGGTCTGCCAGCCCCCTCCGGCCGGAACCGGCACCGTGGCGAACGGCTCGGCGTCGGCCGAGCCCCAGCGCAGCGCCAGCGTGCCGGCACCACTGGCGCGGGTCTTGACCCCGTTGATCCCGGCGAACGACACCGGGTCGTACGCGATCCAGTCACCCGCGTCGAAGGAGGTCAGCTTGCGCTGTCCGGAGGCCGTGGTGTCGTCCGTGATCGTGACGCCCTCCGCGGAGTCGTAGTGCTCGCCCTGCATCAGCGCCGGGTTGAGTACCACCTGGGCGTCACCGGTCGCCGGCGGCACACCGCCCGCTCCCTTGTCGGTGTAGGTGATCCCGAGGACGCCGAAGACGTTCTCGGTGTCACCGTGCCCCGCGTCGGCCGGGGTCGCGACGCCGCCCGTGCAACCGGTGCCGCTGTTGACCGGGTGCCCGTGCTGGTTGTGCCCGAGACCGAAGGTCCAGGCCGCCTTGGCGCAGTCCGGCGTGGTGCCGTCCTCCGGGTCCTCGACGGCTATGCCGTACGGCACGGCGTCGCCCCAGTTGAAGAACCCACCGTTGGGCGGCGAGGTGATCCGTACCGTCGGCGCCGTGTTGCCCACGGTGATCTGACGGCTCGACAGCCCGAACTTGCCTTGCGGGTCGGAGACCTTGAGCCGGGCCTGGAACTGCCCGTTCTCCGGGTACGTACGGGTGGCCGTGGGGCCCGTGGCGTCGAAGGTTCCGTCGCCGTCGAGGTCCCACTGGTAGGTGAGTTCGCCGTTCTCCGGGTCGCTGGAGCCGGTGGCGCTGAACGAGACCTCAAGCGGTGCCTGGCCGGACGACTTGTCGGTCTTGATCACCGCGGTGGGCGCCTTGTTGCCCTCGGCGTAGTCGATCCGGTAGAGACCCGCGTCGGGGTTCTGACGGAAGAAGCCGTCGCCGTAGTCGAGGACGTAGAGCGCGCCGTCCGGGCCGAACTCCAGGTCCATCGGGTTGTCCCACTGCGGGATGCCGTTCTGCGACCGCTCACTGTTGGGCAGGACGTTCTCCAGCTTGCTGACGGGGCCGTCGGGCCCGTCGAGCGTGAGCGCGGCCACGTAGTCCTGGGAGAACTCCGCGAAGAACGCCTTGCCGTCCCAGTACTGCGGGAACTTGCCCGGCGAGGGGTTGTCCGCGTCGTAGTGGTAGACCGGACCGGCCATCGGGGCCTGGCCGCCCGGACCGCCGGGACCGCGGAAGGCGGTCAGCTCGGGCCACGGCTGGTCGGTGTCCCGGTCGCCGTACCAGAGAGTGGCCGGCACGGACGGGGGCAGCTCGGTCAGGCCGGTGTTCCAGCGGGAGTCGTTGACCGGCGCCGCGCAGTCGAAGGCGGGGCCGGGCGTGAGGGTGGCGAAGTCGAAGTCCCGGTAGGGCTTGCTGTTGTCACCCGTGCAGAATGGCCAGCCGCTGTTCATGGCCTTGGTCGTGGTCTGCCACTCGACGTATCCCATCGGCCCGCGGTTCGGGTCCGCGGTTCCGGCGTCGGGGCCGTAGTCGCCCCACATCACGGCGTCGGTCTCGCGGTCCACCGCCAGCCGGAAGGGGTTGCGCAGGCCCATCACGAAGATCTCGGGACGGGTCTTGGCCGTGCCCGGCTCGAAGAGGTTCCCCTTCGGGATGGTGTAACTGCCGTCCTCCTGGACGTCGATCCGCAGGATCTTGCCCCGCAGGTCGTTGGTGTTGCCCGCGCCACGACGCTCGTCGAGACCGGGGTTGTAGCCGGCCGCGTCGTTGATCGGCGTGTAACCGTTGACGTTCGGGCCCGACGCCGGGGTGTTGCCGCCGGTGGAGAGGTAGAGGTTGCCATGACTGTCGAAGTCCACGTCACCCGCGACATGGCAGCACTGACCGCGGTTGGTGTCGACTCGGATGATCTCCTGCGCGGTGGAGAGGTCGAGCTTGTCGCCGGTCCACTTGAAGCGGGTCAGGGTGTCGTACCCCTCCCACTGCTTCCAGTACGCGTCCGTCTGCCCGGCGGGCAGCTGTAGCGGTGCGGAGCCGGCCGGGGTGTTCAGCGGCGGCGAGTAGTAGAGGTAGACCCATTGGTTGGTGGCGAAGTCCGGGTCGAGCGTGACCGTCTGCAACCCCATCTCGGAGTTCTGGTACACGTCGACGTGGTTGACGACCTTCGTGACACCGGTGCCGGGGTCGGTGAGCCGTAGGTCGCCGTTGCGGGCGGTGTGCAGAACCCGGCTGTCAGGCAGTACGGCGAGGTCGATCGGCTCGCCGGTGTCCTTCGTCAGGGTGACTTTCTCATAGTTCGACCAGTCCAGGGCGTGTTCGTGGCCTGGGTGCGCCTGGGCGGCGGGCGCGACGGCCACACCGCCCAGCGCGGGCAGTGCCACGAGCAGGACCCCCGTGATCATGCGTCTCAGGGTGCGGTGCACGGTGATGCGTCTCCTCGATCGCTGACGGTAGGGAGCGGACAGGGAGGCGCCCCTGCACGTGGAGGCGCCTCACGTTCTTGGGCGGGCGAGGTTCTCTCAGCTGCCGGTGTCGCGGCGTGTGCCGCTACCGGTGCCGCTGGGTGTCCGGTCGGGGTCAGCGGCGGGACTTCGACAGGCGTTCTCCTCGACGGTGACCACACCGTTGAAGGTGGCGCCCGCCGCCACGAGGTCGGCTCCGGCCTCGACCGTCATCGTGCCCTTGACCTTCGTGCCGGTGAGGGTGCCGGACATCCCTGCCGGTACGACCAGGTCGTTGCTGACGGTCACGGCCCCGCGGTCACCGACACAGGCGGTGTAAAGAGCGGCCTGGGCTGCGCCGGAGAAAGCCAGCGGACTCCCGGATGCCACCAGTGACGCCGTGGCGATGAACGTACGGACCTTCATGGCGCTTCCCTTCCGCTGCGGTCGCGGCAGAGTCGCTGACCCGGCCGGTTTCCCCGTGTTTCGACGGTGGTGCTGCACGGTGCGTGAGCGACGACCGCTGTGACGGCGATCGCGCAGCGCCTCGTGACGGGCGGTTGCCCGGCCATGGGGGAGAGACGTGGAAAGACTCGTGAGGTGAAGGGCGTTCGAGGGAACGCTGATTGGCTGGGGTGTTATAGCGACGAAACACATGTCTCGATGGGCCGAGACGTTAGAGCGCCGTGTAGGGACTGTCCAGAGGTTCGGTACGAATCTCTGGAACTTTCTAATGATTCATCAAAAGGTCTGAGGTGCCGTTAGAAACGGCAACGGAACGGCCAAGGTGCTCGTGGGAGGCCACAACGGCGCCGCCGTGCACCTGCGTTCGCAGTCGCGAAGGAGGCGGGCGGCGATCTCGGCGACCGGCCGGAGGTAACACGTCTCAGTGGCAGCCGAGTTGAGCTGGTGAGGAAGTCTGATGGGGCCACTCGGTCGCTGAGGCCGGGAAGTCGGCGCCGAGGGGCCAATGAACGACGACGGCCCCCGACGGCGGCCGGATTCTATGCCGCGCAGTCGTACTGTTCGGTGAGGTTGTCGATGCCCTCCAGGAGGATGGTGCGGCTCTTGGAGATGAGAGCTGCCGTATCCCAGTTCTCCTTGACCAGGACACCTGGGGCGACCTTCAGAGTCACGGTGACGTGGGGGGCGCCGGTTCCCATGGGCCCGGCGCAGGAGGCGGGGAGCTGGACTTCGCTAGGGCGCGGCCCGATTCAGCCGGAGTACCCGGCGCCGACCGGGGCAGCGTCCTCGGCGGGCTTGTTGAGGGTGTCGGTCGGCCGCACGTCGAGGGTGTACTGGATCCGGGAAGTCGTGCCCTCGCTCGTCTCGCGTTCAACGAAGCAGATGGTGGAGAACACCGGGTCCGCCCCCGTGCCCTTGTCCTCGTCCACGATCAGCTCGCCCCCCCTTGCGGTCGTCGAGCAGGCTCGCTGTCTCCTTCGTGAGCATTCCCAGGCACAGATTTCTCGCCCGGAGGTCCTTCAGCGGGCTGGGCCAGAGTTGGATCGCGGCGACGACGGCTGCCGCGACCACGAGCACTGCGGGCAGCACCAGATACCTCTTCGACGGCGCAGCCGGTGGCGACCGCAGAAGCGACGCAGTAGTCGAATTCGCGACGGGTTTCGCCTATCGGCCTGTCACCGAAGAAGTCCCTGACCAGTCACGGCTGACCATGGTGTGCGGGGCGCGAGCCACGCTCGTGTTGTGGCTGGCCGGCGAGGCCACCCCCGGCACCCGCGCAGCACTGCGCTCCACGCGCGACCGAACCTCCGGAGGCGGAATCAGCGTGCCACTGCTCAACTCAGCCGCCGGACTCTCCTTCGAACCTCGCGCCACAGACTTCGCCTTCGACCTCGTCGACCATCCGACCAAGCGCAACGAGGCAGCGATCACGGCGAACTGGGCCGAACTGACCGCGCCTGCCACGACGGTCGACCGGGCCGCCCAACTGCTCGGCGTCAAGGCCCCCCGCCCTTCCCGAAGAAAGCCAGGTGGCGGGATGCTGATCCCAACCGCATTGCCAGCCACCGGAGCGCACACCAGAGCACGAAAGGTCGGCCCGGTCGAGATCGAGGGACCCCGGGCGGTACCAGCCGCCGCGCTCCCCGTACGCCGGGATGGTGTCGTCGGACCCGAGCAGGCCGAGGGACGCATGCCGTGCCCCCGGCCCGTTACGCAGGTGGATCGTCGTCGTGGGGTGGTAGCCGCAGCTGTTGAACTCCTGCGTCACCGTTGCCGCGGTGGCGGCGGCCGCCGCCACCACGTCCTGCCGAACATCGACGGCACCCTCGCGACGAAGGACTCACCCGCCTGCGCCTGGCCGGTCGTGACGACCTGTCTACGCGCTTGTCGGCGCTGCCTGCTGCACGACCTCGAAGGACCACAGCGTGGACCCGCTTGCCGCTGGTCGAGGGCGCTCGCCGCTCTCCGCGCCACTGCCCTGGTGGGCCGTCTTCATGGGGCCCTCCATCCAGGCTTGGAAGGACTCTTCGTCACGCCACCGTGTATAGACGAGGTAGTTGTCGGTGCCTTCGACTGGTCGGAGGAGTTCGAACCACTCGAACCCGTCAGAGTTCTCCACGGCATGGGCACGGGAGGCGAAGCGCTTCTCCAGCGTCTCCCGCTGCTCGGCAGGGACGGTCAGTACGTTGATCTTGACTACGCTCATGGCCCCATTCTGCCGCACGGCTGCCGGTCACCGGTGGTAGCGGCGGCCTCCGACAACCCGGACCCGCAACGGCCGAATCGAAAAGCAGGCGTGAGCGACGTGTTCGGCGTCGCCTTGGCGCGCGTGGCCCTTGCGGGCGGGCCGCCGAGGAAGCGGCGAAGAAAAACGGCTGCGGCCGTACGAAGCAGCGGAAGCGCATGGCACATGCCACAGTCGCGCCGATGGCATCCACGAGCCGGACGTCGGCTCGGGACAGCCGGGTGTTCAGTCCTCTCTCCTCTCGCTGCCCGCCGACACGCGGTTTGTCACCGTACGCTGCCACGTCTGACCCGTCCGCCAACCGACGACTTCATGCCTCAATAGCATCAGGTGTTGCGTACAAGACAAGGTGAAGGGTGTGAGCGCTGGCGAGCCATCGTCCCGCGAAACGGTGCGGCGTGGATCAGCCGTTACGGCGTGCGGCCCAGACGGTGCGTTCGGTACGCACGGCGAGGTCGTCGCGGCGCAGGACGCTGTGGGGGCTGTCAGTGTCGTCGAGGTCGGCCTGCACGGTGCGCCTGGGGCTTGCGGCATCCGCACGGCACTTTGGATGCCTGCGGGGTGCGCTGGCGCGCCCTTCCCTGCCCGGCAGTCGGTCAGTGGTTCTTCGCGGTGAAAGCGCCGGCTTCGCCGAAGGCGAGGTGGGCGAAGCGTTCGCCGATGCGCTGGTGGGTGGCGGGGTCCGGGTGCAGATCGTCGGGCAGCGGCAGTTCGGCGTGGTCGGCCTCGCTGTAGAGGTCCAGGCCGTGGAGGTAGTGCAGGTTCGGGTCGGTGGCGGCACGCTGCTGGACGATGCGGGCCAGCTCGTCCCGGATCACGGTGAGGGTCAGTTTCCCAGCAGCTGTCTGCGCGGGGTCGCCGGTGGCCACGAACCGCAGCCGCCCTTCGCTCATCGCGCTGAGGT
Source organism: Streptomyces sp. NPDC051286 (assembly GCF_044455345.1). Taxonomy (NCBI): domain Bacteria; kingdom Bacillati; phylum Actinomycetota; class Actinomycetes; order Kitasatosporales; family Streptomycetaceae; genus Streptomyces; species Streptomyces sp. NPDC051286. Next base: position 17,456 of record NZ_JBITER010000068.1, read on the forward strand.
CCGGGGCGCAGGGGCCGGGCGTGTTCTCGTGGATGGCGCAGTAGATGGGCGAGACCACCAGGAGCGGGGTGGTGGGGTGGCCGTCGCGGATGGTGTCGAGGAAACCGTGGACGGCCGGGCCGAACGCGCGCAGCCGCATCAGGTCGGTGTTGACGATGTTGATGCCGATCTTGATGCTGATCAGGTCGGCGGGGGTGTCGCTTATGGTGCGGGCGGTGAACGGGTCGAGCAGGGCGCTGCCGCTGAATCCCATGTTGACCAGCTCCACCTTGCCTAGAGTGGCAGTTCGGGCGGGCCAAATCCCGGTTGGGGTGGCGGCGTTGGAGCCATGGCTGATCGAACTGCCGTGGTGCAGCCAGACCTTGCGGCCGCTGGGCGGAGGTGTATGGACCGGGGCGTTGGTGCGCAGGGCGGCCAGCTGGGTGGTCTCGTCGTGCGGCAACCAGATCTCGACGTCCTTTTCGTCGTCGGGCAGGCCGGTGAAGCGCAGGGTCTCCACCGGCCCGGGCCGGGTATGTGCGGTTCCGGAGGTCATGTCGATGGTGAGCGTGTCGCCCTCGGTCGCGCTGGTCCGGCCCGCGGGCCGCCCGTCGACGAGGAGCTCGTACACCCCGTCGGGGCGTGGCGGCGCTCCGACGTAGACCCGTTTGGTGGCCACGACGTCCAGCTCGACGGCGGTGGCCCGGGTGCGGAAAGCCAGCCGCACTCCAGAGGGCTGTGACTCCGCCATGGCCAGCTGGCCGTCGGGGATCTGCTGCCGGGCGCGCGCGGGCAACCGGTGGGGCAGTACACCGCGTTCGGTGCGCTCCAGGTCGAGGGCGCCGCGCAGGAGGCCGGCGGTGATGGGGGTGGTGCTCCAGTCGTGCTCGGTGTTCATTTCGTCGGTCTCTTCGATCTGGAGGGTCAGTTGGCGGGGGCGGCCGGAAGGGCCTGGTCAGGAGGTGGTGGGCCAGGTGCGCAGCAGGGCGTCGAGCGCGTTGAGGATCTCGGTCCAGCTCTCCTGCGAGTCGGGGGCGCTGTGGCTGAAGCCGCCGGCGGTCTCCAGGCCGACGTAGCCGCTGAAGACGCTGCCCAGCAGCCGCACCGCGTGTGTCTGGTGCGGTTCGGCCAGGTTGTATCCGCGCAAGATCGCCCGCGTCATCTGGGCGTGCCGGACGCCGGCGCTGGTGGCCGCCGTCTGCGGGTCGAGCCGGAACCGGGTTGCGGCGAAGCGCCCCGGGTGCTTGAGGGCGTAGTCGCGGTAGACGTTCGCGAAAGCGCTCAGGGCGTCTTTGCCGGCCCGTCCGGCCACGGCGGTGGAGACCTGGTCGGCGAGTTCCTCCAGGGCAAGCAGGGCGATCTTGGTCTTGAGGTCGTGGGCGTTCTTCACGTGCGAGTACAGGCTCGCGGTCTTGACACCGAACCGCCGGGCGAGTTCCGCGGGGGTCGCCTGCTCGAAGCCGACCTCGTCGGCCAGCTCTGCTCCCGCCCGGACCAGGCGCTCCGTGGTCAGTCCTACCCGTTCCGCCCGTGCCATGTTCATCCTCCGAATCGCTTCTCATCCCTGACAACGTTGATTATGCATTTGCCTAATCAGATTAGGCAAATTAGCGTGTCCTTTATGAAGCCGCTGACTGAGCAAGAGATTCGTACCGCGTTTGTGAACTGCACCAAGGGCGAGGCCAGGCGTCTGAGCGTCCCCCGCGACCTGGCCGAGCTGTGCTGGGACGACCTGGACTTCCTGGGCTGGCGAGATCCCCAGGCCCCCGACCGGGCCTACCTCGTGGCCGAGCTGGACGGCCGCGTGGTCGGCGTCCAGCTGCGCTCCTCCGACGTCGGCTCCTGGCAGATGCGACGCAGCATGTGCTCGGTGTGTGTGACTACCCACACCGGGGGAGTTTCCCTCATGGTCGCGCCGAGGTCCGGGAAGGCCGGGCAGCAGGGCAACTCGGTCGGCGTCTACATGTGCAGCGACCTGGCCTGCTCCCTCTATGTACGCGGGAAGAAGGACGCGGGCATCGGCGCACGCCTCCACGAGTCCCTCACTCTGGAGGAGAAGGTCCAACGGACCGTGGCGAACCTCGCCGCGTTCATCGCCAAGGTGACCGCGTGAATCGGGCCCGCCCCCGGTCCCACCCGTATCGCCGCCGCTGCCCGGCCCTGAAGTGGCTGACCGAGGCAACGGCTCGCAAACTGATCGCTGCCCTGGCCGTCCCCTGATCTTCGCTCAGCCCTCATCCGCCCTGTTGCCGTCATCGTCGAGGCCGGGGGCGTTCGGGTTGCGTAGCGGGCGCAGGCCCTCGTGCGGGACAGAGGCGATGAAGCTGTAGCGGCCCAGGACGTGCACGTTTCGCTGCTTGAGGGGAGACAGTCGTGCGACATCCTCATCGCGGATCCCGTGGCCCTCCAAGCGGAGCTGAGTGGCTGCGGCGAACTGGAGCATCGAGAACGCTATGGCGCACGTGAGCAGTCGCCGAGCCTGTGCGGGTGCGCAGACTGACCGATCAGGAAGGGCAGAAGCAGCAGCAGGTCGTGCGTCGGGGCAGTACCAGCTCGATGCACTACGGCCGGGTGATGATGCTGGCGTCCGCCGGCGGAAACCGTGCCTCGGCCCACTGCGCCGGTTCACCCCGGGGGCGTTGTCAGCGGCTGCCCGCTGTGGGGGCGAAAGGTCCGTCCAGGGCTGCCCATTGCAGGAGCAGGATGGTCTTGCCGTCGATGATGCGTCCGTCGCGGGTCATGGCGAGGGCTTCTGTGAAGGGCAGTTCGAGGACTTCGATGTCTTCGCCGTCTTCCTCGAGTCCGCCGCCGGTCCCGGTCCGGTCGGCCGGGGTGTAGGGGGCGGCGAAGAAGTGGAGGCGCTCGGTGACGGAGCCGGGGCTCATGTAGGCGTCGAGGACGTGGGTGAGCGGTCCGAGCGTGACGCCGAGTTCCTCGGCGCTCTCGCGCCGGATGGCGGTCGGCGGGTCGTCCGCGTCGAGCAGCCCCGCAGCCGCTTCGACGAGCATGCCGTCGGGGTGGTCGTTGACGTAGGCCGGGTAGCGGAACTGGCGGGTGAGCAGGACGTAGCGACGTTCGGTGTCGTACGGCAGGACGACGGCACCGTTGCCGCGGTCGTAGGTCTCGCGCTGCTGGGTCTCCCAACGCCCGTCGCGGCGGCGGTAGTCGAAGGTGGTGCGGCGCAGTACATGCCAGCCCTGGGAGGTGAGCTCGACGTCGCGGACCATGACGCCGGGGTTGCGGTCCAGGTCGCGTCCGGCCTGGTCGAGGCCGGTGCGGCCGCGGTGGTCAGGGGTGTCGATGCCGGGGCGGCTTGTCACGCGGTCTCCTGTGTGGTGCGGCAGGGGATCTCGGCCACGTCGTGATAGACGGGCAGGCCGCGGCGGCGGGCGGTGGCGACGTCCTGGTCGGCTCCGGTGGAGTCTCCGGGCAGGCGCAGCACGGCGTCACAGTGGGCGAGGAGGCGGTCGGCGGTCGGGTAGAGCACCTGGTCGGCGAGAGGGTCGGTGGGGCCCGCGCCGACTGAGTGCAGGACGGGCAGGGCGATCCACTCCCCGATCACGGGGAGGTGGCCTGCGGCGAAGACGGGCCAGGCGGCTGCTTCGAGACGGGCGAGGTTGGCGGCCATGGCCTGCGGGTCGCCGTCGGTGCCGGAGCGGTAAGGCCCGGCGATCAGGATGAGCATGGGCTTGTCAGTCATGGGGCGCTACGATACATGCAGAAACGTGCAAGAACAGGAGAGAGTGCGAATGCTTGCTGCTGAACGCCGTGACCACCTGCTCGGTCTGCTTGCCCACGAGGGCAAGATCGTCGCCAAGGACGTCGCCGCCGAACTGGGGATCTCCGAGGACAGCGTGCGACGCGACCTACGCGATCTCGCGGCCGACGGGCTGTGCCAGCGGGTCTACGGCGGGGCGCTCCCTGTTTCCCCGGCCGTGGCGGACTACGCCGCCCGGCAGGCCGTGGCCCCCGACGGAAAACGGAAGGTCGCCTCGGTGGCCGCCGGGCTGGTCCGGCCGGGCGGTGCGCTGATCCTCGACGGTGGTACCACCGCCCTGGCCGTCGCCCACGCGCTTCCGCGGGACCTGGCCTGTACCGTGATCACCCACAGTCCGACGATCGCCGCTGCCCTGCTGGACCACCCGCAGGTCGAGCTCTTTCTGCTCGGTGGCCGCATCTTCAAGCACTCCGCGGTCGCCTGCGGTGCGGCTGCGGTCGAGGCCGCACAGAACGTCTCCGCCGATCTGTGCCTCATCGGCGTCACCGGCGTGCACCCGGAGGCGGGACTGACCACCGGCGACGCCGAGGAGGCCGCGATGAAGCGCGCCCTGGCCGCGCGGGCCGCGGACACCTACGTCCTCGCCTCGTCCGAGAAGATCGGCACGGCGTCGCGGTTCCGTGTCCTGCCCTTGGAGAAGATCAGCGGACTGATCACCGACGCCGCCCCCCACAGCGCAGTCGTCGAACAACTCACGGCGCTCGGCGTGGATGTCCTGCCAGCCGGCTGACTGCCACATGCCGAGCGAGAGATTGCCGGCGGAAAGCTGCGTCCGTCTTCAGGTAGGCACCCTGCAGAAGACAGTGGTCTACGGACTCGGCTTCGAGGTGGACCCCATCTTGGTGGCCTCCGATATCAAGGGCACCTTCGGGCCCGACGTCTGGCTGGGGGGCGCATGAGCGATTATGGGCCCTTGCCCGTTCACGGCTTCGACGTAGTTCCCGACTGCTGGTGCTGTGACCGGCCAGGACGGAGCAATAGTCAAATCTTGTGGACAGTTCGCCCGGACGTCCCGGAACAACGCCCGGCTCGGCGGTCGCTGTCAGGAGTGCAGCGGGCCATACGAAGAAGTGCCCGGAGGCGTGGCTCATGGGGTACCCAAGCTGCACATCTGTGAGCATGCGCAAGATGAACTCACCGGTTCCGCAATCGAATTGCTGCTCCTCGCCGTCCGACTGTGTGACCACGGTCCACTCGTCGGGATCGGTCGCGCCTGTCGACCACATGAGTCCGAGCTCGTACTCTGACCAGCCCCAAGGTAGGAGTCCGCCAGATGCCAGGTCGGGGCCGCATCTTTTCCACGGGTTGCGGCCGACGCGGGGACCGCCGGGCACGGCAAGCTCGAAGTACTCGTCGAAGCTACCCGCGCCGAACAGGTCGACGATCTCCTTGTAGTCGCTGGGCAGCTGTGTGCCGAGGTCGGCCTCGATGGCGGGCCAGTCAACGCGCGGCCCGGGTATCGGTTCCCAGCCGGTAACGATGCGCAGCTTCTCGGCCCAGGACGCGCCTTGCGGGAACCCTGCGGACGCGGGGTCCTCGCGGTGAGTGATCACGGCGACAGCCCGTGGGCCGTCCTGGGAGGCGACCAGGCCGCACCCGATCCAGCGGTTCCGGTAGCCCCAGCCCCGCATCTCCAACAGCTCCCCCGCCTCGAAGGGCCCGGCCAGCGGCAGGCCGGTGCGTTCGGTGAGCGACGGATCGACGAACCCGCCCGCTGTGGGTTGCGCTGCTCCGTGTGGGTTGTTAAACCGACAATATTCGTGCCGGTGTTGGTTGGGGTGGGGTGGGGGTGTCACTGTTCACGGACTTCCCTGCGATCGTGAGAGTGTCATGAAACTGTTTCCCAGGATTTTCGGACAGTCGAAGGATCTGGCTGACGCGGGTGTGTTGCCGCGGCTCGAGGAAAGTGTTGAGAGTGCCGGTTACTGGGCGGCGAGGATGCCGAGGGAAGCGGCCCGTTTGGTGCGCAGGGTTCGCGCGTATTCCTTGGCCGCGGCGGTGTTGTGTCTGGTGACGGGGCTTTTGGCCTGGCCGGTTATCGGTGGTTCGTCGCAGCTGGCCGCGCAGGTGTTCGTGTCGGTGTTGTCGGGTTGTGCTGCGTTGGTGATTGTGGCGCCTCATGCCACTGGTCTGAGTGATCGTGGTGATGAGTCGATCCGGTTGTGCAGCACGTATGGTGCGGTGTATCGCGAGCTTTTGGAGGTACGGGCGCGGCTGGCTGCCGGTTCATTGGATGATCCCTCTCATGTGGTGGACATCGTCCGCCGGTTCGAGCGTATTCAAGAGCGCAAGGATGCGCTGGCGTTGCCGGTGGGGGACGGGCATCTGGGGGGTGCGTGTGGTGTGGAGGCGGCCGGGGGCGGAGGGCGGTGGGGTCGTGCCGGCCTGGGCGGGCTGCGGGAGGTCACGGGTTCGTTGCTGCCGTCGATGAGGGTGCGTCGGCCGGGCGGGCGGATGGCGGGTGTCGATGACGAGGCTGTTCTTGCCGCGCTTGTCTGTGTGTTGACGAGCGAGTGTGAGCCGCGGCAGGTGCGGCGGTATTCCAGGGTTTCGTCGTCCGTGGTGTCCCGCTTGTTCCGGGGCCGGTCCCGGGCCGGGTCCCGGGTGGCGCTTTCGCCGGGCGCTGGAGGCCGTATCCGCGGGCTGGGGTCTGCTGGTTCGTTGACGAGCCGTCCCCGGCTCGGCCCGGGCACGGCCCGCGGGGGCGGTGACCCTGCGGGTCTTGGCCCCGTGGGTGGTGACGGGCGAGGTTCTGCGGTGCAGCTGGTGCGCGACGCTGCCGGTGTGCCCCTGGTCCTTGGCGTTTCGACGAGCAGTACCCGAGACGCCAGGACCTGAGACCGGCCGGGCCCCGGCCCCGGGGCGCGCCCCGGGCCTCGGGGGTGCGTCCCGGAATCGTCATGTGGACACCGGCTGGCCTAAATGCCTCCTATGGTCAGTCCGTGACCACTTCGTCGCAGAGCCCAGCCCCGATTCTTCCAGGCGAGCACGGTGAGCTGCTGCATGCACTCGCGGAGCAGGGGGCGTTACTGCTGATCACCGTGCGCGACATCACCGATGCCGAGGCCGCGCAGGGCATGACCGTGAGCGAGCTCACCCTGGGCGGGATCGTGAAGCACCTCACCCGGGGTGAGCAGGTGTGTACGCAGATCATGGTCAAGCCTCGGTGTTTCACCGCGAATTCCAAGGACGGTGACGTTCTGTCATAGCATGGAAAAGGTGCCCCTTGACCTGCGATGATCCGGCTTGTCTAAG
>NZ_JBITER010000069.1:0-21719 GCF_044455345.1 Streptomyces sp. NPDC051286
CGTTTCGTACCGTCGCAAGTCGAAACGTAGCCGGGGTACGGCGTGTTCTGCATATCAGCCCAGGTCAACGACCCACGGAAGCGACAGGGGAGCCCTTTTTTCATGCCCGGGGCCCGCCTGCCTCGACACCGTTGGACCCGCTTCGAGGTCCTCGCCCTGCCGAGCGACCTGAACGCGCCGCGCCCCACCCACCGGTTCTTTGTTCCAAGCCGCAAGAGGAGATCCACGTCATGAGCCCACAGACGAACACCGCGCTCGCCACGGATACTTGGCAACTTGGTGACCAGACCGTCAACCGCGTCGGGTTCGGCGCGATGCGCCTGACGGGTACCGCGCCCTTCGACCGCGGCGTGCCGCGTGACCGCGATCGGTCGATCGGCGTGCTCCGGCGGGCGATCGAGCTCGGCGTGAACCACATCGACACCGCCGCGTTCTATTTCTCGGCGACGCGCTCCGCCAACGAGCTGATCAACCGGGCGCTGGCGCCATACCCGGAGGAGCTGGTCATCACCACCAAGGTCTGGCCGGGCCGCGATACCTCGGGCGCGTGGTGGTGGGCCGCGCCGGCGCAGTTGCGCGGCCAGGTCGAGGAGAACCTGCGCCAACTCGGTCGCGATCATCTGGACGTGGTAAACCTGCGCGTGCCACCGAGCCGGCGGACCGGCTCGATCGGCGAGCACTTCGGCGCGTTGGCCGAACTGCGAGATGCCGGGCTTATCCGCCACCTCGGCATCTCCAACGTCACGTCCGAGCAACTGGCCGAGGCTCGGGCCATCGCCCCGGTCGTCTGCGTGCAGAACCCCTATGGGATCGGTGCGTCGAGCGAGGACCGGGCGCTCCTGCGGCTCTGCGGTGAACTCGGCCTCGCCTTTGTCCCGTTCTTCGCGATCGCCGGTCCCGGGCGCGAGGCGGGTCCGGCTGCCAGCGACCACGAGGCGGTGTGCGCCGTCGCCCGCGCGCACGGTGTGTCCGTCGCGCAGGTCCGGTTGGCCTGGACCTTGCAGCAGGGGCCGCACGTGCTGGCGATCCCGGGGACCGGTGATCTGGACCACCTCGCGCAAAACGTGGCGTCCGGCGCGCTTCGGCTCTCGGAAGACGAGATGGCACGCCTCACCTCGCTGCGGCCGGCCGGAGCATAGCGGGGCCACTGCCAGCCGGAATCCATCCCACCGGCCACCGCTCGCGCTGAAAGGGTCCACCAGCGCCCCCTACTGGCGGACCCCCCTTGCGGGGTGCGGTCGATGCCCGACGCCGTAGCGCCCGGAGTGCCGACCTTCCGGCGGTAGCGTCCCTGCGCAGCCTGCTCGGATTCCACACCGAGCGCGGCGGCGATCCGCTTGAACGTCAGCAGCGGCATGCCCGTGCGGCTGCTGGCCGTGCGGGCGGCCAGCAGCAGGGCACCCTCCAGGGTCTCCAGGTCGTCGCGGGCGACCTGGAGCAGCGCGAGCGCGGCAGTGACATCGTCGGCGCGGTCCTCGGGCCCTCCCCGAAGATCCGTCACTGTGAGCCACAGGCGTCGATCTCCCCACTCCTGCACGCGGTCCATGCCCACCAGGCGCAGCGCCTGTTCGCCAGCGACCCGCGCTGGCGGAAGACCACGGGCATGACCGAAGTGCCCGAGGACCATCGCGCCAGCCGTCCATGGCCCGGGGGCGCCACCCCACTCGGCCTCGGTTCAAGGCGTCCTCGGCCGCCTCCCCAAGCTGCTCCATGGTGGGCGCGCTGGTGACCGGTAGGCCACTGTCGATACCGACGACCCGGAGACTGTCGTAGTCCGTCCGCCAGTAGGACAGACGGTCGTCCCAGGTGGCCGAGAAGACCTCGATACACGCGTTGCGCCGCAGGGCGAGGGTCCAGATGACGGCGCCGAAGGTGTCGCTCATGAGGGGCCTTACAGGAGATGGTCACGGGTGGGCACGCCGAGACGTCCAGGCGTGTGGCTCCTGCGAGTGCAGGCCGGATGCATCCCCCGAGGCCCCGCGAGCGCGGGGAGGAACGGCCGGGGCGCGGGGTCCTCCGCGTCAACGGAAGCGACGGACGCCGCCCTCGGCCGGGTTCGAGCCTCACCAGGAGGTGGGACAACCGTAGCCCGGCAGAGTGCGGCGTGGGTGATCAGGCGTCAGGATGTCCGGGCGCTGGTGTTCCCGTGTTGCTCTCGGGAGCCGACTCGGCGGCGGCGCGGCGGGCGCTCCACTTGCTGTAGAGCACGGTCCCCGCCACGCTGGCACCGGTGACGGCGGCGCCGAGGATGACGCCCTGCCCGCGGTAGAAGTACCGCAGCGCGACGGGGCCGCCCCGCTTGCCAGCTTCCTTCGTGAGTTCCGCGTAGATCCACGTCATGGTGCTGCCTCAGTTCGTGTCGCTCGCTCGGGACGGTTCGATGATCGCAGGACGGCGCGCGGCAGATAAGGCAGTTCGCGACTTCCGTCACTCACCGGGTGCGGGTGCCTCCGCCGCCGAGGTGCGCCCCGTACCGGGACGCGCCCCTGTACGACTGACCCCAACTGGGCAGGCACAGCCGCCGTCCGCGGCCAGGAATTCAAGCTAGGAGCGTGGGTCAGTAAACAACTCCTGGAATGCCGCGCCTCGTGGTGGAGTGGGGCTGTCGGGCGCTGCTGTTGAAATGGCGTGGCTGCCCGTCAGCCGTGATGCGACAATCAGTCCGCATCTTGATCCAAATCCGCGTCCCGGAGGTCCGCATCGACATCGCCTCGCTGCTGCCGATGACCACGCCCCGGTTGTCGCTGCGTCTGTTCACTCCCGGCGACGCCGACGACCTGTACGCCTACCAGAGCCTGCCGAGCGTGGCGCGCTACTTGTACCGGCCGGCGCACACGCGGGAGCGCAGCGAGCAGGTTGCGGCCGAGCGCGCGGCGCACTCGGTTTGGTGCGCCGACGGGGACAAGCTGGCGCTTGCTGTGTGCCGACGCGATGAGCCCGGCGTCCTTGGCGAGGTGACGCTCACCCTGGCCAATGCCCGCGCCGCCCAGGCCGAGATCGGCTGGACTCTCGACCCACGTCACCAGGGGCACGGCTATGCGACCGAGGCGGCCGTGGCGCTGGCCGGGTTTGCCTTCGACAGGCTGGGCGTGCACCGGCTCTACGCACGGCTGGATGTGGAGAACACCGGGTCTGTGCGGGTCTGTGAGCGCCTCGGGATGCGTCGGGAGGCGCACCTGGTCGAGAACGACCTCGACGGGGATCGCTGGGGCAGCGAGTACATCTACGCGGCGCTGGCCGCGGACATTGGCGGTCAATCAGGCAGTTGAGCCCGATGCCGCATCCTGTTCGCGATCTTCCATAGGGAAGAATCCTGCATGTCTGGTGGGGATGGCCTGTTCGAGGTGGATACGGCGGCGGTGGTGGAGCCGCAGACCGCACCGACGGTGCTGGTGAAGAAGACGTTCCGGGTGTTCGTCCCCGATCAGATGATGTTGCTGCCGCCGTCGCTGGATGAGTGGTTGCCGCAGGACCATCTGGCGTGGTTCGTCGCCGAGTTGGTCGACGGGCGTTGTCACGTTGGTGGGGTGTTGATCGGTTGAGGGCGCGTCAGGTCGGGCGGGGGCCTGGGTCACGCTGCGGTGGGCGGGGCGGTGGCCGTGGCGCTGGTGATCTGGTCCCAGATCACGAGGCGGACGGTCATCTCGGTGCGGTGGTCGGTGGCGGTCATCCGGTGCGTGGCCGGAAGTGGGGTGAGATGCCGCTGAACGCGGACAGGAACCGTTGGGCTCCTCCGACGCTGCGGAAGCCTTTCATGGCGCGTTCGCGCTGCCTCGTTGGCTGGTGGGAGTTCTCGGCCCGGTTGTTCAGGCCTTTGTGGGAGCGGTGCTCGACCGAGGGCATCACCTCGCGGTGGGCCGCCCCGTAGGAACGGAGCTTGTCCGTGACGATCACCCTCGGCACGGCCCCGATTCCTTTGAGGAGCCGACGGAAGGAGCGCCTGGCCGCGGCCTTGTTGCGCCGGTTCTGGACGAGGATGTCCAGCACGTTGCCGTCCTGGTCGACCGCGCGCCAGAGGTACTTCTGCCCGCCGTTGATCGTGATGAAGACCTCGTCAAGGTGCCGCGTGTCGCCGGGGCGGGGACGTCGGCGGCGCAGCGCGTTGGCGTAGGACTGTCCGAACTTCAGACACCACCGGCGGATCGTCTTGTAGGACGCAATGACGCCGCGCTGCAGCATCAGCTCCTCCACCTCACGGAATGACAATGGGAAGCGGAAGTACAGCCACACGCAGTGGGAGATCACCTCGACCGGGTACCAGTGCCCCTTGTACGACGGGGGCGTACTGCCCACGGACAACCCCCTCCACCATGATCAACCCGAAGATCATCCCACCCGGTCAGCCAACGTGACAGTGCCCGCGGATCTCTTCCAGGCGGGGCTTCTCGTCCAGGGCCACGATCAGGACCGGGCAGCGAACACAGGCTTCTCTGAACTAACGAGCGCGTCCCGAGATCAGGTGACGGGACACTCAGTCCTGAGGGGAAGGGCCGGTATGGGGCCGGAGAACGGCTGCGAACGGCGCGGGTGTTAGTTTCCTTCCCGTGTTAAAACACCAGGACGAGACCAGGGCGGCCTACGACGGGGTCGTCGAGCTGTACGCTTCGATGTTCGCTAATCGGTTGGAGACGCATCCGTTCGCGCGGAACATGATCAGCACCTTCGCCGAGCTCGTGCGTGGCGCGGGGAACCTGCGGGCAGCCGACGTCGGGTGCGGACCCGGTCATCTGACGGCCATGCTGCACGACTTGGGACTGGACGCCTTCGGGCTCGACCTCTCCCCGGCCATGGTCGACCACGCTCGGCGGGCCCATCCGACGCTGCGGTTCGACGAAGCTCGAATGGAGGCCCTGCCGGTCGAGGACGGCGCGCTCGGCGGAGTGCTGGCCCACTACTCGATGATCCATACCCCACCGGGAGAATTGCCCGCGCTCCTCGCCGAACAGGTGCGTGTCCTGGCACCAGGGGGCCTGCTCCTGGTGTCCTTCTTCGGGACCGAGGGACCGGAGCCGGTCCGCTTCGACCACAAGGTGGCGCCCGCCTATAGCTGGCCGGCGGAGCAGTTTGCCGAGTTGCTGGCCGGGGCCGGCCTAGTCACAGTTGCTCGGTTGCTCCACGACCCAGCGTCCGAGCGGGGCTTCCTCGACACCCATTTGCTGGCCCGCCGCCCGTAGAGCGTGGGTCGTGGCCTGGGTCGGGGTGGTGTAGACCATCCGCGTGGATGAGGGTCGGGGATGGTGGCGGCCGCCGCCGGGGCGGCGGGGTGCGCATGGCGGTGATCGGGACGGCGCCAGGTTCATTGTCGGGTGCCCAGACCATGCGCCAGGTGTCGTCCCACTCGCATCCGCAGCCGTGGTCGGGGTGCGGATGCCGTAAGAAGGCAACGTGGGTCAGGACGGCGCGCCGGATACGGGGGATGAGCTCCGACGGATCATCGCCGGGGGTACAGGTGGAGGTTCCGCCAGCCGCAGACGCGGTCCATGGACGCTGTACGCATGGCTCAGCGGGTCAGGTTGGCGAGGAAGGACTCGGCTGCCAACCACGGGGTCAGCTCAATGCCGAAGCCACTGTGTACGTCGGCTCTTTGGATGTGGACCAGCCGGCCGGACAGGTAGACGACGTCGCCGGTGCGGAACGCCCCCGTGTACGCACCGAGGTAGCTGCGAAGGTGGGTGATCCGGCGGGCGAACACGGACGGCTCGTCGACCGTGGACTCCGTGACCGCGTCCACCTCGATCCCGTAGAGCGCCGGCGTGGCCAGGCCCTCGGAGTGATCCGTGATCCGGGCGAGGACGGAGATCGCTCCTACCTCTTTGGTGACCACCCCAGCAAACGTCTTGTCGCCGTCGGCCCTCAGCGGCTCACAGTTGATGTGCGCCCCCGCACCAGCTGTCAGGCCCTGCAGTTTGCGGGCCTCCTGGCACATGAACGCGTCGAAGCTACCCCCCACCATGTACTTGGCGCGCCGCACGTACAGCCGCCGTAGGCGGCGACATTCGCTGCGGCGTTCTCGGTGACCGTCATCACCGGCTGCCCGGCGCCGTGCCGGGCGGATGCGGCCAGCACGGCGATGTGCAGGCCGGCGCGCGGGGAAGTGCATGGCAGGGTTCCCGGGGTCAGACCGCGCGGAGGCGGCAGATGGAACCCGGCCCGGCTGCACGTACGGGGAGGCCACCGGAGTTTTCACGCGGGACACGGAGGCCAGCCGTTTCTGGTCAGCCCGAAGGGCGAGTACGACGGTGGCCTCTCGGTCAACATCATTGGGTGCTGACCGGCGCCGCCACCGCAGCGTGTCACAGCGTCGCGGTCGTCTCTTCCCCGTAGGCGCTGCCCGCGAGCCACTGGTCCCATCCCAGGTTGAAGTCGGCGTAGCCGTTGTCGGCCGGCGCCTTGGCACGGGGCGAGCCGGTGATGGTGACGGGGTCGCCCTGCTTCACCTGGCCGTAGAACCACTTGGCGTCCGACATGGACAGGTGGACGCAGCCGTGCGAGCCGCGGGCGCTGCCGCTTCCCGGATTCGGGTCGCCGGTCGAGTAGTGCACGTATGTGCCGGACTGGGTGAGGTGGATGTCCCAGGGCAGCGTCAGGTCGTAGTAGTTGGGGCTGCCCTTGTCGCAGCTGATACCGACGCTGCAGGAGGTCATGTGGACCTTCTCCTGCTTGTCGATGACGGCCATCGTGCCGTTCCACGTCGGATACTGGGCGCTGCCCGCATTGATCGACAGGGTGCGCACCACCTTGCCGTTCCGGGTCACCTTCATGGTGTGGCCGGTCACCGAGACATCCGCGCGCACGTCGTCACCGATCTTGAAGGTGTGCGTGTAGCTGTGCACGCCGTAGCGTCCGTTGCCGTTGCTGACGCCCTTCATGTCGGCGTCGATCTTCACCGTCGTACCGGAGGGCCAGTACGCCTTCGGCCGCCAGTCGGCGCGCTTGTCGCCGAACCAGTGCCAGGCGCCGGTCACCGGCTGCGAGGCACTCACCTTCATGTGCTTCTCCACCGTGGCCCGCGCCTTGGCCGCCACCGGGTTCGTGAAGATCACCGAGATCGGCATGACCACACCGACCGTGGTTCCCGTCTGTGGCGTGATCGTCTCCAGCAGCATCGGCGGACCCGCGGGCTCCGTCGGTGACGGCGAGACACTCGCGCTCGGCTTGCCCGACGCCTTTGCGTCGCCGCCGCTCGCCTTGTGACTGCCGCCCCCGCCGCAGGCACTCGCGCCCACCAGCATCACACCCGTGACGAGTGCGATCCCTATGCTGCCCTTGCGCCGTCCCACAACCTGCCCCGCTCTCTCGCTCCACTGCCCTGACGGGCCCGACTCACCGTCAGACGACAACGGTGGGCGCCGCAGTTGCGTGTGTCGCGTAAAAGTGTCTCAAGACTCGTTGCGCACCGCCGGATCGGGGACGATGAGGGGCCGGCGTCACAGGCTAATACTCCCCAGCCGAGACCTCCGTCGACTCCGACCACGAGGGTTATCCGGCTCCCGGCATCCATGGGCTCACGTTCTCATGGCGCTGTTGCAGTGCCTTTGAAAACTGAGCAGGAGCAACTGTCTCCGTGCGGATGCCCGGAAGCCCAGCAGCCGGTGCTACCGGCTGCTGGGCTGCGCGGTTGACGGGTTCAGGGAGCTTTCTCGGGTGGCAGGGCCAGGTCGAGGAACTCCGTGCGTGCTTTTTGTCGAGGGTGCCCTCGAGAGACAGGGCCGTGCGGAGGGATCGGGCGCTGACGTCACGTGGCGTGTTCCACCGCCGCTCAGCGTCTCCGACGATCTCTGCGATGGTCTGGTGGGCCTGCTCAGGATGATGTCGGACCAGCCAGTCGAGCATCCTGGCGATCGTTGGGGTGATCCCGTAGAAGCCTTCGCTGCCTTCCCCCGCGAAGTCTGGAAGCGGATCTGGTCCAACAACCCCCAAGAACGCCTGAACAAGGAAATCCGCCGCCGCACTGACGTCGTCGGCACCTTCCCCGGCCGCGACGCCATCATCCGCCTCATCGGAGCCGTCCTGGCCGAGCAGAGCGACGAATGGATCGAGCAGCGACGCTACATGGGCCCTGAAATCCTCGGCCGCTGCCGCCTTCACCTCATCGAGGGATCAGACCCAGTACACCCAGCCCCCGAAGCCCTGCCCGCCTAACCTGAACAACGGATCACCGAGTGGCCGTCGTTACACCACGCCACCGGACGTGACCTGGGGAAGCGGCCGCTCGGGTCGGGCCTCATCGAACGCCGCCTCGCCGGCTGCGCGCCGCCGGTCCGGGCGAACAGATTCTGATCCACGGGCAGTTCAACGGAGGGGAGACGGGTCTGGCGGACACAGCGGGAATGACGTTCCGCTCGGCCCGGACCAGGTCGCGGTGAGCATCCGCCGATGCCGCGCGGGCGCGTCGAGGAGACCGCCGTCGCGCCCGCCGGCCGGGAGAGGGTGACGCTCGCCGTGGGCGTGGAGGCACTGTCGGTGATCACCCAAGGCTGACAAATATATTTCGTAGCTCGATATATGCTCGACGCATGACACGACGGAACCCGTCCTTGACGGAACCGCAGTACTTCATCCTTGCTGCGCTCATGGATGGACCGTTGCACGGTTACGGCATCATCAAGGCTGCCGAGCAGGCCACCGACGGGCGGCTCCGGATCGCTGTCGGCACTCTCTATGGCGCGCTGGAGCGGTTGGAGCGGGCCGGGCTGGTGGCCGCCGGCGACGAGGAGATCGTGGACGGGCGGGCGCGGCGCTACTACCGGCTCACGGAGGACGGCACCGAGGCGCTCGGCCGGGAGGCGCTGCGGATGCGGCAGGCGGCGGCTGTCGTCCTCGGGCGCCCGCGAGATGCCAGGGTGGCCCCGGCATGAACCGCCTGCTGCTCGCGGCCTACCCCGAGCCCTACCGCTCCCGGCAGGGAAAGGAGTTGCTGGCCTGCCTGTCCGAGGCGTACCCCGGCCGTTCCTGGCCCCCGCCGCGGGAAGTCCTCGCCGTGGCGCGTGCCGGGGTGCAGGCCCGCGCCCGTGCCGTCGTCGACGACACGGCCCGGCCGTGGTGGCTGGACGGCATCCATCTGACCGCTCTCGTCCTCGCCGGGCTGGCGCTGGTGCCGTACCTGCAGGATGTGTGGCACTGGGCACTGCACATCGATCCCGGCCGGCATGCCATCGCCTTCCACTTCTCCGGCTGGTTCCCGTGGGCGCAAGGTCCCGGCACGCGGACCCGGCTCCTGTCCTACGGGCTGCTTCCGCTGGTCTGCTTGATCGCCCTGCTGCGTGGCAAGCCGTGGATCGCCCTGCCGGCCGCAGCCGCGATGATCTACGCCGGTGCCACGTTCAACAGCAATACGCTCTTCGGCGACGAGGGCAAGGTGGGCCTGGGCTACTACGGGTTGGGCGCCCCGATAACGGCCCATGACCTGGTGCTGTCCGGGGCACTGTGCACCGCATGCGCCGTGCTGGCGGCCTGCCGTCCCGCCCGGCTGCGGCGCCACTCGTACCGCTGGCTGGTCCCCGTCGTGCTCGCCATGTTCGTGGCCGGGTCCCTGCACATCATCTCCATCAGTCCGGCCTTCCAACGCGGCCTGTTCGCCCTCGAAGTCGCTGCGCTGATCGCCGCGTGGGCGGCGACGGCCGCCACCGGTGACTACCGGTGGCTGATCCCCGTCGTGGCGTTCGCATTCATCCACATACAGGCGATCGCCATCCAGCCGAACGGGTTCATGCAGTCCCTGCCGGACCTGGTTGTCCTTCTCCTCCTCATCGCTCCCCTCCCGGTCCTGGTGATCGCCGCCCAGCGCCGGCAGAGCCGGGCGCTCCTCGATTAGGAGCAGATCACCGGCCGGCCGACCGACCGGACCTGCCGTCCCACCTCGCGCCCAAAGCGGCGCGTGACCGCACCGCTCCCCCACGAAGACAGAGAAAACGATGACTCAGCAAGATCCCTCGACCCTGCCCACGCACCCGGACCCCGGCCAGGACCCGGGCACCACGGCCGAACCCAGCCCTGCGCGGGCGGTACGGCTACGAGTCCCGGCTCCGCTGTGCCTCGTGGGGTTGTTCCTGGTGGTCTACCTGATCGCTGTCTGCACCCCGTTCGGGCAACGGGCGGAGAACGCCCTGCTCAGCGGATACGACGCCAAACCGGCATGGATCTACGACTGGTCGGGGGCGGTCTACGGTTCATCGGCCATGCCGCCGCTGGAACAGACCGCCATGCCCACCCTGCTCGTGGGCATCGCGGTCATCGCGGCCGTCACTCTGGTGCGGAGGTGCTGGTGGCAAGGCTGCGCGGCGACCGGGATCGTCGTGGTCACGCTCGGGAGCAAGGAACTCACCAGGATGATCCTGCCCCGCCCCGATCTGGTGGACGCGCGCGTCTCGCTCATCGAGCCGAGCTTCCCCAGCGGACACGTGGCCATCCCCGCCGGGCTGGCCCTCGGCGCCACCCTCATCGCTTCCCCCCGCATCCGCCCCTACGCCACCGCGGCCGGCATGCTGTGGCTCGCCGTCACCGCCGGCGCCGTCCAGGCCACCTACCATCACCGGCCCAGCGACGTACTGGGCTCCACACTGCTGGCCTGCGCCTGCTACAGCCTCGCGGTCCGGTTGCTGCCACCGGCCGCGGCACCAGGCGTCACGCGGCGCCCTCGTGCGCTGTCGGCGGTCGCCCTGGCACTGTCAGCGGCCGGCGCGCTCGTCGCCGGCGCGCGGGACGACTCCGTCACACAATCGCTGGTCTTCGCGGCAGCGGCCTTCCTGTGCGCGGTCCTGTTCTGGTTCACCACAGAGGCGGGGTCCGCACACACCGCACGCCGCACACGCCCCGCACCGGGCTGACCACCCGGCCGGCTCCGGGCGGGAACCGGCGCATCCCGGCAAAGCCGCGGTCCGACGCCACCGCCCAGTCGTAGAAGCCGTCGACGCCCGAGCGGGGATGCGCTCCCGCCCGGCGTGTCCTCCCGTAGTCCGGTCAACGACTCGGTGGCGGCCGTACCAGCAATTCACCAGGAGCTGAACCGGGCGACCGTGCGCGGCACCACGCAGCACGGTGACCCTCCACGGACAATGGTGCGTTCGTTTGGGTCATGGTGTGGTCGACACCGTACGGGACGCGTGGTGCCGTGCGCCGGTGACGATGAGTGAGACGTTCTGCCCACCGAAGCCGAAGGAGTTGCTGAGCACGGCTTCCTGGGGGACGTCTCGTCGCTCTGCGACGACATCGAGGTCGATGTCGGGACCGACGCCGGCCGCGGTGAGGTTGCGGGTCGGCGGGATGGCGCCGTGCTTCACACTGAGGACGGCGATGAGCGCCTCGATTGCGCCGGCGGCGCCAAAGAGATGGCCGAGCGCCGCCTTGGGGGCTGTCACGGTGGCGCGGCCGAAGACCTCCCCGATCGCGTGCGCCTCGGCGACGTCGCCGACCGGAGTTCCGGTGGCGTGGGCGTTGATGTGGCTGATCTGCTCGGGGGCCAAGCCGGCTTGCGCGAGGGCCTTCCGCATGGCCGAGATCTGACCGGAGCCGTCGGGAGCGGGCGCCGTGATGTGGTGAGCGTCGGCGGCGATGCCGGCGCCCGCGAGTACCGCGTGGACGCGCGCGCCTCGGGCGCTGGCGTGTTCGGCACTTTCGAGCACTACGACAGCCGCGCCTTCACTGAGGACGAATCCGCTGCGGTCCGCGGCGAACGGCCGGGAGGCTGAGGCGGGGTCGGCGGTGTATCGCGACAGTGCTTGTGCCTGGGCGAAGCCAGCGACGGTGATCGGGGTGATCGCGGCCTCGGTTCCACCCGCGATGACCACGTCCGCCTCGCCGGCACGGATGAGCCTGGCCCCCAGGGCGATCGCCTCGGCACCGGAAGAGCACGCCGAGACGGGCGTGTAGACCCCGGCCCGCGCGCCGTATTCGATACTGATCAGCGCTGCCGCCGCATTGGGCATGAGCATCGGGACCGTGCGTGGCGAGACGCGCCGTGTCCCGGCCGTCTCCAGTACGTCGTCTTCCTTCAGCAGCGTCTGTACGCCCCCGATGCCCGTGCCGATCGCTGATGCGAGCCGGTCCGGGTCCACCCGCGGGGCACCGGCATCGGCCCAGGCTTCGGCCGCCGCGGTGAAGGCTGCCTGCTCAGGGCCCCTGGACAGACCCGCCACGACGGTTATCTGCGGTTCCGATCTGGCTCTTGTTGTGTGAGGCACATGGGCTCACCGGTTCGTGTGACTGTGGGATATCCACTCGGGTCCGTCCCGCTGGGCAGGTGACCGATGACGAGGGCGTTGGGATTCGAATGGCTCACGAACACCTGTGCTCCGTCCCCTGCGGGAGTGGTGCCTGTTCTACTCCACCGGCTCATGCCAGGCGGCGACGAGATTGTGGAAGCGCGAGAAACGGGCGCCCGGAACAGTCTCGCCACTGACCGTCTCGCCGTTGAGCCAGCAGATGTCGAAGATGTCGGTCTCGGTGTCGAGTAGGCAGCACACGCCACCGGCGGCGGCGGTGAGGTCGGTGAACACCTTCCTGACGCTCGCGGACTGCTCGAACATCCGGCTCATGCCCGAGGTGGCCGCTGTGAACTGCAGCGACGCAAAGTTCGGGTGCCATGCGGGCGAGAACCTGACAGTCAGGTAGATGTACCCGACCGACACTCTTCCCAACCCGTCGATCCTGTCGACATCGCGGAGGAAGAACTCGCGCATCGCGTCGTCGACGCCAATCATGATTGAGGTGTCCAGTTCGAGCGTGCCGCCTGCTGAACAATCAACCGGTTCGCTCTTGTACTCCGAGGTGAACGGCACGATCAACTGCTCGCCGCCCGGCAGGGTGATCGGAAGCGGCGGCGTGTTACGGCCTTGGGGTGCGAGTTCGGCCAGCCGGGTCAGTGCCCTCACAACGTTCCGAGGGGACATAAAGATTTCGTAGCTGTAGTCCAGCCCCATGCCGCCCCGCCTCCCCCGTGCTGAACCGGCATCCTTTCACGGTATGGACCGGTCGCCCAGCTGTTTCTGGGGCGGCCGGCTTCACCCAGGCGCGGTCGGGAATGACCGTCAACACCGGGTCGTCTCTGGAGAGATCAGCTCCGAGCGGAAGCGCTGCTGCTTACGGGTGGTCACCGAGAACCTGGCACTGGGCGGAGACGCCGATCTCGCGCGGCTCCACATGCCGTTCCAAGCTGTGACCGGATGGGCGAAGCCAACCGGTCCATCGACGTGTCGCATGGCTTGTGTCGACTGGCCTGGCCGGGTGCCAACTACCGTGTCCCGGCACACCCACAGGTTTTGACGATTGCTCGCCACGGAGCCTCCGCGAAAACCTGTTGGCGGACCACGGCGACCACTGCTACTTTTTCCGGAGGCCGTGCGAGAGAACGAGGAGGTGGTACCCGTGAACACAGTATCGACATGGGTGCTCCCCTCCGGGGTCACGGTCGGGCGATAGGTCGTCCGGGAGCGCCGTTCACGAGCACTCCCGAAAGGCACGACCATGCAATTCACTTCCGAACAGCGCCTCGACGACGGCGTCCTCGAACGCGAATTCACCCTCGGCGAGATCCCCGGCATCCTGTGGACGCCCGGATCGGCATCCGCATCCGCACCGGCGCCGCTGATCCTGCTCGGCCACCCCCCGCTCGGACTGCACAAGATGTACCCCCGGCTGGCGGGGCGGGCCCGGCACGCCGCGGCGGATGGCTTCGCCGCGGCCACCATCGAGCTCCCCGGGAGCGGTGAACGGCCCCGTTGGGCCGCCGCCGAGCAGGCCCGCGCAGACCTGCGCCGGGCCATGGAGGCCGGCGAGCCGGTCGGCGACGAGATCGTCGACGCCCTCATCCTCCCGCTGGTCGAAAAGGCGGTCCCGGAATGGCAGGCCGCCCTGGACGCCCTCCTTTCGCTGCCCGAGATCGGAGGCCCGGTCGGGTACTCGGGGGGAGTGATCTCCATCGGGACCCGGCTGGCGGTGGTCGAGCCGCGCATCTCGGCCGCTGTTCTGTTCGCCGGGAGTTTCGTCCCTCGCGCCATGCTCGAGGAGGCCCGCCAGGTCACCATTCCGCTGCACGTCCTGCTGCAGTGGGACGACGAAGGGAACGACCGGCAGGCGGCCCTGGATCTGTTCGACGCCTTCGGCTCCAAGGAGAAGACGCTGCACGCCAACATGGGCGGTCACACCGGCGTCCCGCAGTTCGCAGGGGACGCCGCGGCCCGATTCTTCACTCGGCATCTGAGCTAGCCGCCGACCACCCCCGCCGTCAGGCCAGCAGCAGACGGTAAGCGGTGCCGGCCAGGATGCCGCTCATCGAGGACGGGTCCGGCCCTCCTCAGTTCTCTACACCACGGGCCCCTGCCAACTCGGCAGGGGCCCGCGCTGCCCGAGGAACAGGTCTGCGAGGGCGTCCAGGTGACGGCGGCGGAAGCGTGAGGCAGAGCGGTAGTCCAGGGCCTGATCGGCGGCCAAAAAGCGGAACTCGACATCATCAACGCACTGGCGCTCGATCGCCCGGGAGGAGCGCAGCCCGGTGGTGTAGCCGTAGATCAGCAGGCGCACCATCAGCCGCGGGGCGTACTGCGGGAAGCCGCGCTTCTCGGTGTAGTCGGCCAGGATCGGTCCCAGGTCCAGCACGTCGTCGACCAGGTCGGCGACGAACCGGGCCAGGTGGCCCTCGGGCAGCCAGTCGTCCGGCGACGGCGGCAGCAACAGGACCTGGTGCGGGCGAACGCCCGGAACCGCTTGTGCACACCTGCCGAACTACCGCTCGACTGCTCCCTCTCGACCGGCTCGACCTCGAACAGTCCGTCGCCACTACCCACACCGAGATCATCTCGCACGTGATCAACCTGGTGTCGCGCTGCTACCCGCCGAGCGGTTGAGTGTGGATATGCCCCACAGTTCGGCGATGCGGCCGTCCTCTACCCGGAAGATCTCCATCATCGACGGCGGAGGCTGGGCATCGACGCCCGAGCCCGCCAAAACGCCATGCAGGGTCGTGCGAACGGCGACCTTGTCCGCACCCACGACCATGTCTTCGACGGTGACCTGAATGTCAGGGAACATGGCGTGAAGCCCGCTCCAGGCCTTGACGACGCTCTCGACGCCAACGGTGCCCAGCGGATGGCTCACGAAGTCGGCGGAGAAGATCGTCTCTGCCGCGGCGAGGTCACGAGCGTTGAACGCCTCGTACATGCGCTGCGCAGCGGCCCTTGCGTCGTGGGTCATATCACTCCCAAGTCGTTGGCGACCTCAGCAGTCAACCACGCGCTCACCTTTGGTCCCACTGCATCCGCGACAGCGGCCACGATCGTTTCCTCGTGTACGGCCGGCAAGTCCCCATTGGAGGCCCGCCCCGCGAGACCGAGGCCGGAGACCCACTCACCGGTGGCGCGGTGGACTGATGCTCCGGCCACCGACGAAAACGAGGAGGATCATGCTGCACCTGCTGTCGCTCCACTACACAGCCTCGGAGCACGACGCGGAACCCCACATTGCGGCCTACATCGCCTACCTGCAACGTCACCACCGCGACGGGACGTTCCTGGCCTCCGGCCAGACCGTCCCCACCTCGATTGGCGGCGCCATCATCGCCCACGGCGTCGACCGCTCACGATCGAACAGATCACCGCGCAGGACCCATTCGTCACCAACAACGTCGCGAAGTACAGCATCACGACCATTACCCCTGGGCGGGTGCACCCTGCTTTGGCAGACGTGCTGAAGCCAGGCGGCTGAGAGGTCGTTTTGAGAGTATTCAGCAGGTAGCGGTGGGTGCTTGATCCTGCATTAGACGCGGTGCAGGTGACGGAGGGCGCGGTCGGCACTGTGCAGGATCTAGCGAGCGAACCCGGGACAAACCGGCCGCGAAGTTGACGTCCGCGGCGGTCAGTGGCGAGCCGTCGGCACAGGTGATGCCGCGCCGCAGAGTTAAGGTGGCCCTGGTCGTCGTAGCGCGCCACTTGTCCGCCAGTCCCGCCATCGGCTTTCCGGCGGAGTCGCCGTCGAGCAGCGTGTCGTAGAGGTAGCGGTCGGTCTGGATGACGACCGCAAGGAGCGTCATCTGCGGGTCGAGGCGTCTGGGGTCGGACGAGATGGCCTGCGTGAAGGTCTTGTCTTCCGCGAGTTTCTGGTGTGCCGTCCGGCCCTGTGTGGACTGGGAGACTCTCCCGCACTCGCTCACCGTCAGCGCCAGCGCGCCGAGCAGGACGACCGGGCGCCTCACGACGTCACTCCTCGGCGGAGATGGTCCACGGCAAGCCGGGCGGCTCTGCCGATCGAGGCATCGACAGCAGGCTGGCGGTCCTCGAGGGAGTCCGCGCGGGTGAACACCGCGACGGCGTACTGCCTGCCGTCCGGATGGGTCAGCACGCCTGCCTCGTTGCGGACCGCGGGAAGCGTGCCTGTCTTGGCCGCCGCCCGGACCCCGGCGTCGAGGCCGGACGATATCCGGTGCGGCCATATCTGCCTTCCCATGATCGCGCGGACCTTCTCGCACGCCCCGGGATCGGCCGCGCGGTCGGTCCAGATCGCGTCGAGTAGCCGGGTGATCTCGCGCGGGGTGGACGACGTCGTCCTGGCTGAATGTGCCCGGGACAACAGAGCAGCGCAAGATGCCGTATCCATCGTCCCGGCATCTTGCGCTGTCGCAGCGGCTACTGGCGTCGCCGCTTCTGTGGGGTGGCTGCGGAGCAGCGCACGCGTGGGCAGACCGGTGGCAGCGAAGCCGAGGAGGATGGTGCCTGCCACCAAGGCGACTGCCGCGCCGGCGGGGATGTGAGGTGCGGCGCCGGTGAGGCCGCGCGTGAGGGGAATGAGCGTGGTCCAGGCGCTGCCGGCGCCGAGCAGGAGACCGGTGCCCGTACCCTCCGCGGGCCCGGGCCCGCCCGCCGCCGCCGCACCAGGGCACGCGCCGAGACCGTGGCCGCCGAAATCGCCGGCACAGTCCGGGGCCTGGACCTTGACCTTGACCTCTCGCAGCCGGAGACCATTGACAGAGCGCTCATCGACGTACCGGAAGTCGACAACCTGGTGATCACCGCCATCACGGAGGATTTCACCACTGTCGCCGACGTCGACATCGCCAAGGCCATGCACGCCGTGACCACCAAACTGGTGGGGTACACGGAGACCGTGCGAGTCCTGCATGACCGGTTCACCCCCGGCGCCTCGGTCGTACTCTTCGGCGGCCTGGCCAAAGAACGCCCCTACCCCGGCTCCACCATGATGACCGCCGTCAACGCTGGTATCACCGGACTGGTGAAGACCCTCGCAGTGCAGATTGCGCCCGTCGCGTCAACGCCATCCACCCGGGCGTGGTGGGCGACCATCCGAGGTGGCGCGACGTACCCGAGAACCGCCAAGTATCACGTACCCATCACGACGCGGGGTGCGGCCCCGGCCGCGGTGAGGAGCGTGGCCGTACCGTGCCGGGCTCATGCAGCCGGATGACGCGGAGGCCGGCGGGCTGAGCGATGCGGGTGAAGGAGCGGTAGACGTTCCGCGGCTCGACCGGACGGCCGGTGCGGGTGACGAAGACGCAATCCGCGGGTGCTGGACCTGCAGCGTCATCGACGCGGTGGCCAAGGCGGCATGGCGCGGCGAAGGTTGCCTCTCCCTGAGGGACCGGCTGTCGGTGGCCGCAAGCGGGATACGGCACCGGATACGCGACCACGGCCTGCAGCCCAGACCCGCAGCACCCGGCGAAAGGCCTGGATCGGCTTGATCAGCAGGCTGGTGCGAGCGCATGCGACCCGTAGACGAGGAGGGCGCAGGAGCAGGCGCGCAGCAAGGATACGCAATGACTTGGCCAAGTCTTCGCGATGTGGGACGCCACAGCTTGTTAGGTAAACCTTCCCTGACTAATCTTCTGTGCGCTTCTTGTGCACATCAGACCGGAGAGTCCCCTTGTCCAGCGCAAACATCGCCCTGCTCGGCGCGATAGCAGGCTTCACCATCTACCTCGGCCTCCCCATAGGCCGACTCCGCACACCCACTCCCCGCCTCAGGGCCGGGCTCAACGCCGTGGCCATCGGCATCCTGATCTTCCTCGTGTGGGACGTACTGACCCACGCATGGGAGCCGATCGACGGGGCGCTGAGCAAGCACGACTGGGGAACCGTTGTCTCGGGTGGGACCACCCTGGCCGCCGGCCTGGCAATCGGCCTGGCCGGGCTCGTGCACTATGACGGCTGGATCGCTCGCCGACGTGTCGCCCAGTCGCAACCTGCTGGGCCCGGCGCCGCCTCCACCGCCGAACTCGCCCCGAAGACCCGCAGCCAGGCGGGCTCGCTCGCGCTGATGATCGCCACCGGCATCGGCCTGCACAACTTCGCCGAGGGCCTGGCCATCGGCAACTCCGCCGCCCAGGGCGAACTCTCCCTCGCCGTCCTTCTCATCATCGGATTCGGACTGCACAACGCCACCGAGGGCTTCGGAATCGTCGCCCCCCTGGCCGCCGAGGGCGAACGCCCGTCCTGGCTTACGCTGTTGTGGCTCGGCCTGATCGGCGGCGGCCCCACCTTCCTCGGCACGCTCGTCGGACAGCACCTGGTCAACGACACCCTGTCCATCGCCTTCCTCGGCCTCGCCGCCGGATCCATCCTCTACGTCGTCATCGAACTGCTGGCCGTCGCCCGCAAGACCGGACTCAAGACACTCACCACCTGGTGCATCCTCCTCGGTCTCCTGCTCGGCTTCGCCACGGACGCCGTCGTCACGGCCGCCGGCGCTTAGCGGCCTCCCCCGGAAAGGCGAATCGGCGACGACTGCCGTCTCAGGCAGGCAGGCAGAGTGCAACTGCGGCTGGCCACCGGGTGGGCGAGCCGCAGTGGTTGCCGTACGGCAGCGGAGTTTGATGGGGCGCGATGCGGGAACGTCACGCTCCATGCCGCCGGTCGCCCACGAGCCCGGCGACCGAACTTCCGGCACCAGCGGTGTGATCGTCTCCTACGAGACGATCACACCGCGCTCCAGCGTCAGCTCCTCGGCCTCACGGAAACTGAGCGGGAACCGGAAGTACAGCCACACGCAGTGCGAGATCACCTCGACCGGATACCGGTGCCCCTTGTACGACGGCGACATGCCCTCCACGGACGACCCCCTCCACCGTGATCAGCCCGAGGATCCTCCCACCCTGTCAGCCAACGTGACAGCGCCCCCGAACTGGCCAAACACCCCTTCCGGAATGTCACCGGATGACCCGCCGCCTTCCCCACCCCCAACAACGCAGCAGGCAAGTCGCACCCATCCCCGACTCACACTCCGGGAAATCAATCTGGTTTTCCGGTCCCTTCGGTCCCTGCAGCTGAGGTGTCGCTCAGGCGGCCCAGCACGACCGTGGCCAGACGCAGCGCGGCAGGCAGCTCGCGCCTCGGCGACGGTGGGGCGGACGATGTCCGACCAGTCGCCGTTCAGCCCCGGCCAGGCGGCGAGCAGCACCTGCTCACCCGCAAGCCCCGGGTGGGCCGTGACGTCCATCCGGCCTTCGCGGGCCGGAACCCAGGACAGCAGGATCTCGCCCGGCGGTATACGGGTGGGAGAGGTGAGCGGCGCCCGGACGACCTGGAGCCGGCGCCGGGAAGCGGCCCACCGAGGTGACCAGCGCGCCGCGCACGTCGCCGGGCGTCGGCGACTTCACCAACGTCCACAGGGCGACCGGGCTGTCGTGAGCGCCGTGGTCCCGCACCACGGTCAGGGCCGGCCTGCGCGCGGTCGCCCAGGAGCGGGCGCCGTGGAAGGGGCGGCGGTTCCATGTGCGGGCCGCGAGCCGGCCCCCGTCTCCTGCCGAACGTGGTCATGAATACCTCCGTACGGAAACACGACGCACGACAGCGCCGTACGAATCGTTCACACTGGCCCGTCGGCGTCCGGCACACACATCAGTCAAGTGACCGCGGGACAGTGGGTCAGTCGTCGGACCGTTCGCGGTCGTCCAGCAGTTCGCCGAGGAAGGCACCCCAGTCCAGGGCGTCCGCCTCCGCCTCCGCCGACACGATCTTGTACGTGGTGTCCAGCCACTCCCCGACCTCCGCGACAGGCAACTCGAACACCGCACTGCTCTCCCTCGACTCCAACAGCAGCCAGGCCACCTCTCCCTCCTCACCCTGCACCGGCCACGCCTGCACGTCACCCTCCCCGCTCTCCTCGTACAACCCCCGATACAACAACTCGCGACCGATACGCCACGTCACACCCCGGCCACGCCAAGGAGTGAATGTCACCGACACCACCATCGGCGACACCGCATCGAACCGGAACTCGGCCCGAATGGGATGCACCGGCACACCGTCCAGCACCCGCCGAACGTCCAGACAAAGAACCGGCAACTCCCCTGACACCGCCTGACCTGCCTGGACACCGGCCTGTTCGCCGTTCATGACGGAAATCCCTTTCGTGGTCGAGAACCTCACCCCGACTCTCCCCCACCATCACACCCCCACGACATCCGTCACCTGACCCTGACACCGAATACGTCACCGCCACCCAACTCCCCCGCACCGGCCGCCTCCACGCTCGGCACCCCCACCCACCGGTACGTCATCTGACTGGCGCTGCAGGTCCGTTCGGACCGGGCGGCGGACCGGTCATGTCCGGAGGCAACCCGCGACGTGGTCCAGACCGTTGTCCAGGTATGAATGGCACACGTACCCCCGAACACGGCGCCTGCGCCCCACCCGCTCGTCCCGTCCGTCGACCCGGTACGACACCGTCCTCGTCGTCAGCGCCCTGGCCGCGCTGAGTGGTTGCACCGTCGGAGGGAACACCGGCTCGGCGTCCTGTCACCGGCTACAAGGCGCCCCGTCCGCACCGGGGCGCCGTATGCCGCAAGTGACCGGGCCGTCCCGGTCGACTGCCCCGCCGACGGCACGGACTCCGTTCCGACGCGGCTGGTCGTGCGGGGCGGTGCCGTCCGTCGCCGGATCGGGTGCCCCAGGGCGCGTCTTCCGATCGCCACCGC
Organism: Streptomyces sp. NPDC051286; assembly: GCF_044455345.1. NCBI lineage: Bacteria > Bacillati > Actinomycetota > Actinomycetes > Kitasatosporales > Streptomycetaceae > Streptomyces > Streptomyces sp. NPDC051286. The sequence continues at coordinate 20,918 of NZ_JBITER010000069.1, forward strand.
TGCCGCGTGATGGCGAGTGGTCTTCCCGGTCTTGCCGGTGAGGGGCTTCTGCCAGTGCTGGGCGCCCCATCTGGAAGTGTAGGCCGGGTCCACGGCGACGACGGTGATACCGAGCTCGACTGCCATTGATACGAGCCGTGCCCGCAGCTTGGACGCGGGCACGCCGGAGATCAGCTTGCGGAACCGCTTCCTGTGGCCGTGCTTCTCGCGGGTCTTCTCCGCTGCGGAATCCAGGTGCTCGATCGCAATGGACACCCCGCGCCGTGCGGCCCAGTGCAGGAGGCGGATGATCGCGTGCCGGACCTGGGCGTCGCGGTGGTCCGCGCTGCCGGACAGCTCGTAGTCGAATCGTCGCGGCCGGCCGACCGGGTTGCCGTAGCGATCAGGTTGGCTCCCGTCAGCCGACGATGCAGCCGCGATCCGAGAGCGAGCGCGCGACGGTCGGGCGGTCGATCCGATCCGGCAGCGCAGGTCGAACGCCCGGCGCTCCACCCGCCGGCCCACGGCGGCCAGTTGGTCACACACCTATGCCTCGGCCCGCTGCATTGCCCGTGGCTCCCTGCGCCGGCTCCGCGGTCCTCCTGCGAGGCCTCGACGTCCCGGCGGAGCCGGGCCGGGGTCGACGGGCGGCTCGAATACACCTGCGGCGAAAGGGCCGTTCGTCATCCGCACTCCACGGTCGGCGAGGGCGGGAATGCCGGAAAACCGGCTCCCCTGTCGCTTCCGTGGGTCGTTGACCTGGGCTGATATGCAGAACACGCCGTACCCCGGCTACGTTTCGACTTGCGACGGTACGAAACGG
>NZ_JBITER010000070.1:0-20763 GCF_044455345.1 Streptomyces sp. NPDC051286
CCAGCGTCAGATCACCGGCGAAGCGCCGGTCACCGGTCGCGTCGGGCACATACTTCACACAGACAACGATCCTCAAGCTCACGCCGGCTCTCCTACTGCATCGTCATTTCTGGGCTGCCTTGATGCACGCAGCATAGGCGCCTGATGGGGCGGATTCCGGTCGGGGCGACCGACGCTCCGAGCGAAATATTACTCGCCAGTACACCCAGTACGTTACCCATAAGCAAGCGCTTTGCACTGTGACCTAGCCGACGCCCGGTGCCCATGCGGCACCTGGGAACTGTCAGTCCCGCAACGCCGTGAAACGGCCCTGATGGTAGAGAAGCGGGCGGCCGCCCCCGGCCGGATCGCCGACGACGGCCTCCGCGATCACGATCCGGTGGTCCCCCGCCGGGATGCGCGCCACCACGCGGCAGACCAGCCACGCAAGCACTCCGTCGAGCACCGGGACACCTTCCGGCCCACTGCGCCAATAGGTGGACGGACCGAACCGGTCGGCGCCGCTGCGCGCGAATGTGGCGGCCAGCTCCTGCTGGTGTTCGCCCAGTATGTGTACGCCGATGTGCTCGGCCTCCGCCACGACCGGCCAGCTGGAGGACGAGGTCCCCACGCCGAAGGAGATGAGCGGCGGCTCGGCGGCGACGGAGCTGAGGGAGGTCGCGGTGAAGCCGACCGGCCGGTCACCGGCGGCGGTGATCACCGCGACACCGGCTGCGTGCTGCCGGAAGACGGAGCGCAGGAGATCGGGCGAAGCCGTGCGGGCACTGGAGAGCTCGGGCGAAGCCGTCATGGAGAGGTCCTTCTGCGGGAGAGGCATACGGGGCCGTGGATGCTCAGGCGCCCGGACAGCGCGCACTCGCGGTGCGGGCGAGGTCCACGTGGACCCGGCCATGGAGAAGGAGTTCCGGCGGCATAGCGTCAGACTGACGATGCGTGGTGGGTACAGTCAAGAGGGTTCCGCAATGTGGGAGATGCATCACGGTCTGTCACATCGCGTGCCCCAGCGCGGCGACAACATCGACGGTGCGGGGCTGCCCGGCCGCCCGGCGGACGATCCGGCCGGTCGCGTCGAGAACCAGCACCGTCGGCGTGCGGCTGATATCGAGCTCGCGCACCAGAGTGAGATGCGCCTCGGCGTCGATTTCGACATGCGCGACGCCTTCGACCATTGCGGCCACCTCACCGAGGGTGCGGCGGGTGGCCCGGCAGGGCTGGCAGAAGGCGCTGGAAAACTGCACGAGAGTCGCCCGCTCCCCCAATTCCGCGCCGAGTTGGGCCGCATCCAGCCTGTTCGCGCGTGTCTGCCCGTCCACCGTCCGCCTCCCGTCAGAGCCCTTTGCAAAGGGTCAGCACCGTCGGTCACGGAGTCATTCCCGCCGGCCCCACGTGACGAGAATCTCGCGCCCCGCGCCCGCCGAGACTGGCCACCGCGACGGACATGGGGCACGATCGGCGCAATGCCGAAAACCTACGGCTGCGTAACTTCCGCCGGGAGAACCCTCCTCAGGCGCTGAAGAAGGGTCTTCTCCAGATGGCAGAACTCGTCTATCGGCCGGTCATCGGCGCCGCTCGCACCATGTTCAAGGCGCTGGACCTGAAGATCGACGCTCAGGGTTCGGAGCACATCCCGAAGACCGGCGGTGCGGTACTGGTCAGCAACCACATCAGCTATCTCGACTTCATCTTCACCGGGCTCGCGGCGCTGCCGCAGAAGCGGCTGGTCCGCTTCATGGCGAAGGAATCGGTCTTCCGGCACAAGGTCTCCGGTCCGCTGATGCGCGGCATGAAGCACATCCCGGTCGACCGGAAGCAGGGCGAGAACGCGTATGCCCACGCGCTGGCCTCACTGCGCGCCGGCGAGATCATCGGCGTCTTCCCTGAGGCGACCATTTCGCAGTCGTTCACGCTGAAGAGCTTCAAGTCGGGCGCGGCCCGGCTGGCCCAGGAGGCCGGCGTACCGCTGATCCCGATGGCCCTGTGGGGCACGCAGCGGGTCTGGACCAAGGGGCGGCCGCGCAACCTCAAGCGCAGCCACATCCCGGTGACGATCCGGGTGGGTGCGCCGGTGGAGGCCCCCACCGACCAGTACGCGGGTGCGATCACCCGGCGCCTGCGGGAAGGGGTGCAGGAGCTCCTCGAAGCGGCGCAGCGCGCCTACCCGGTGCGGCCGAGGGACGCGAGCGACACCTGGTGGGTGCCCGCGCATCTCGGCGGTACGGCTCCGACGCCCGCCGAGATGCGCGGGACCAGCTGACCGGGCCCGTTCACCACCGCGGCTGAAACGTCACTCCGGGGTGCGGACGGTGATCCGCGCTCCGGGGCTCAGCTTCTCCAGCGACTCGGCGAGTTCGGTGCCTGCGGCTTCGAGCTCGCGGATCGTCATCGGAGTGAGGCTCTCCAGGAGGAACACGGCGTTGACCGACTCCTCCGTGAGCCGGGTGCGTACGCCCTGCCGCCAGTTCCAGCGGCGGCAGGTGACGCCCTCGTCGTCGCACCAGACGACTTCGCCGGGCTCCGGGTGCTCCACGTCCTCCTCGCCGCCCGCGACCGTGGGGAAGGGTTCCCGGCCCGTGGCGCGTACGAGGCGCATCGCACCCTTGATGCGGTCGGTGTCCTCACCGCCGACCGGGATCAGATGGGCGACGCTGATCGCGTTGTAGGCATCGACCAGCAGATTGATCCGCGGCAGTCCGGCCTCGGCGAGGGCGCGCTTGGCGAGCGCCTCGGCGGAGTTGCGGGTGCGGGACGGCTTGGCGCCGAAGGCGGCGTACGCGTCCCGCCAGGCGGCGACGTGGGGGGCCTCGTGCGGGGCCCTGCCGTCGAGCCGTTCGACGAGCCGTCGGACGGCATCGTCCAGCAAGGCCGAACTATCCTCATTGCTCGGCCCGTTGACCAGCCCGCGCGCCTCGACGGCGAGGTGGGTGAAGCCGGGCGCGAGGGTGCGTACTTCGTCGGAAACGGTGAGCGTCAGGGTCATCTGCTGCCTTGCCTCGGGACGGGTCAGAGCGCAGTCGCGAGCGTGCGCCACAGGTGCGCGCGGTCCTACGGAAGCGACCGACCGGAAAGCAATGACTTTCCGGTCGGTCGCATACTCATTCGCAGGATGGTGCTACTTGGCGATCTCTTCCTTCAGCGCGAGGACGAATGCGTCCACGTCGTCCTCCGTGGTGTCGAAGGAGCACATCCAGCGCACATCGCCGGCGGCCTCGTCCCAGAAGTAGAAACGGAAGCGCTTCTGGAGCCGCTCGCTCACGTCGTGCGGCAGACGCGCGAAGACGGCGTTGGCCTGGACCGGGTAGAGGATCTCCACGCCGTCCACCGCCCGGACACCCTCCGCGAGCCGCTGGGCCATGGCGTTGGCGTGCCGGGCGTTGCGCAGCCACAGGTCACCGGCGAGCAGCGCCTCCAGCTGCACCGACACGAAGCGCATCTTCGATGCGAGCTGCATCGACAGCTTGCGCAGATGCTTCATGGCCCGCACGGCATCGGGATTCAGGACGACGACGGCCTCACCGAAGAGCGCACCGTTCTTGGTGCCGCCGAACGAGAGGACGTCGACGCCGGCCTCGCTGGTGAACGTACGCACAGGGACGCCCAGCGACGCCGCGGCGTTGGCGATCCGCGCCCCGTCGAGGTGAACCTTCATGCCGCGCTCGTGGGAGTGCTCGCAGATGGCGCGGATCTCATCGGGCGTGTAGACAGTGCCGAGCTCGGTGTTCTGGGTGATCGACACGACCTGGGGCATGGCGCGGTGCTCGTCGTCCCAGCCGTACGCCTGCCGGTCGATGAGCTCGGGGGTGAGCTTGCCGTCCGGGGTCGGTACGGTGAGCAGCTTGAGGCCGCCCACGCGCTCCGGCGCGCCGCCCTCATCCACGTTGATGTGCGCGGACTCGGCGCAGATGACCGCGCCCCAGCGATCGGTCATCGCCTGCAGCGAGACGACATTCGCCCCGGTGCCGTTGAAGACCGGGAACGCCTCGGCGGTGGGGCCGAAGTGCCCCTTGACGATCTGCTGGAGGTTCGCGGTGTAATCGTCCTCGCCGTAAGCGATCTGGTGACCGCCATTGGCAAGGGCGATGGCCGCGAGGATCTCCGGGTGGGCGCCCGCGTAATTGTCACTGGCGAATCCGCGTATCTGCGGATCGTGGTGACGTCGCGCGTCGGTCCTTATGGTTGCGGGGTCAGCCACAGACGCTTTCCGTTCACTTCGGAGGCGGGCTTGGACCAGACGCCGGCGATGGCCTCGGCCAGCTCCTTGACGTCGGTGAAGCCCGCGAACTTCGCATTCGGGCGCTCGGCGCGCATCGCGTCGTGCACCAGAGCCTTGACGATCAGGATCGCAGCCGCTGTCTTCGGCCCTTCCTCGCCCCCCGCCTTGCGGAAGGCATCGGCGAGCGCGAGCGTCCAGGCCTCGGCGGCCGCCTTCGACGCGGCGTAGGCGGCATTGCCCTCGGTGGGCTTGGTCGCCCCGGCCGCGCTGATCAGCAGATAGCGGCCGCGGTCGCTGCGCTGGAGCCCTTCCTGGAAGGCCAGCGATGTGTGCTGAACCGTGCGGATCAGCAGCTTCTCCAGGAGATCCCAGTCGGCGAGGTCGGTTTCGGCGAAGGTGGCGCTGCCGCGCCAGCCGCCCACCAGGTGGACGAGGCCGTCGATCCGGCCGAACTCCTTCTCGGTCTTGTCCGCCCATTCCCGGGCGGCGGCGAGGTCGAGCAGATCGACGGTGTCGCCGGTGACAGTGGCGCCGCCGTGGGCGTACCGTGCGGCGTCGACGGCCTCCGCCAGGCGGGTGGCGTCCGCGTCCGAGGCGACGACGATCGCACCGGCCTCGGCGAGCCTGAGCAGCGTCGCCCGGCCGGCCGGTCCCGCGGCTCCGGCAACAGCGATCACCGCGCCTTCCAACGCGCCGTTCCCATTGCCCGTGCCGTTTGCGTTCATGGCCACTGCCTCCTTGGAACGAGCGCTCACGCGGCTGCCTGCTCGGCGTCCGCAGCGGTGATCCCCTTGGTGGAGGCGATCACATTCTTCAGCTTCTTGGCAAGCGCCTCATAGAACATGCTCAGCGGAAACTCGTCCGGAAGCACGTCGTCCACGAGCTTGCGGGGCGGCTGCGAGAGGTCCAGGGCGTCCGGACCCTTGGCCCAGAGGGAGCCGGGGTGCGGGGCCAGGTAGGTCGAGACCAGGTCGTACGCGGCGAACCAGTGGACCAGCTTGGGGCGGTCGATGCCGTCGCGGTAGAGCTTCTCGATCTCGCCGCAGAGCTGGTTGGTGACCTGCGGGGCCCGGTCCCAGTCGATCTTCAGGGTGTTGTCGGTCCAGCGGATGACATCGTGCTTGTGGAGGTATGCGAAGAGCAGCTGGCCGCCGAGACCGTCGTAGTTGCGGACCCGCTCGCCGGTGACCGGGAAGCGGAACATCCGGTCGAACAGCACGGCGTACTGCACGTCACGGCCCTGCGCAAAGCCGTCGGCCTCCAGCTTCACGGCCTCCTTGAAGGCGGTGAGGTCGCAGCGCAGCTCCTCCAGTCCGTACATCCAGAACGGCTGGCGCTGCTTGATCATGAACGGGTCGAACGGCAGGTCGCCGTGGCTGTGGGTGCGGTCGTGGACCATGTCCCAGAGCACGAATGCCTGCTCGCAGCGCTGCTGGTCGCCGACCATCCCGCGGATGTCCTCGGGCAGCTCCACGCCGAGGAGCTCGACGGAGGCCTCGGTGACGCGGCGGAAGCGGGCGGCCTCACGGTCGCAGAAGATGCCGCCCCAGCTGAAGCGCTCGGGGGCCTCGCGCACGGCGATCGTCTCCGGGAAGAGCACCGCGGAATTGGTGTCGTAACCGGAGGTGAAGCCCTCGAAGGTGATGCCGCAGAAGAGCGGGTTGTCGTAGCGGGTGGCTTCGAGCTCGGCGAGCCATTCGGGCCAGACCATCCGCAGGACGACCGCTTCGAGATTGCGATCCGGGTTGCCGTTCTGCGTGTACATCGCGAAGACGACCAGGTGCTGCAGACCGTCGGTGCGGTTCTTGGCGGGCTGGAAGGCGAGCAGCGAGTCCAGGAAGTCCGGCACTCCGAAGCCGTCCGCCGCCCAACGGCGCAGGTCCATGACGAGGGCGCGGTGGTACGCGGCATCGTGCGGGAGCAACGGGGAAAGCTCTTCGATCGCGGCGATCACGCGTTCCAGAGTCGCCAGGACGGTGTCAGGCGAGGGGGCACCGTCGGCGTCGAAGTCGATCGAACCGTCCTTCGACTGCCAGGGCCGGATCTCCTCCACGGCATCCCTGAGCGCAGGCCAGGCAGGCTGCTCGACCACCCGCTGGGCAGTAGCTATCGCGCCGACCTCGGCGTCGTGCACAAGAATTTCCGTCATCACACTTCCTCCACGGGAGAACCTCGCGTCAAGCAACCGTATCCATGTGTGGTTCTTCGAGACAAGTGAGCATCAGGAAATTATCCTGCCGACCCCCCGCAGTAACCGCGATTCTTCCTGTCGCATTCCGATTGCGCGACCGCTTCCGTCGGTTCCGGGGGATGCCGGGCCGCCGACGCGTCACATACCCGGGCGTCCAGGCCGCGCGCGACGCGCCCACGAACGAGTGACGCAGCTCGCCGGACACCGGAGCTACCGGTAGGACGGGTGTCATCCGCTCCCTCCCACCCGTCCGGAGACCGTCGCGTGAGTATCCGTGCCGTCCTTGTCGCAGCCGTCATCACCGGATTCCTGCTCGGTGTCGCCAACGTCCGCGGACACGGCACCACTCACCCGCGCGTGACCGGCTCTCTCCCGGGTCCGGGGCACTAGGCTGCCGAGTTGCCGTAAGCCGAGTGCCGAAGTGCCGCGTGGGCAGGAGCAGCACGCGGGGAGACGCCGTCGACGGAAGCGAGATTGCCTTGACTTTTCTCACCATCGGTCATCGCGGGGTGATGGGTGTCGAGCCGGAGAACACCCTGCGGTCGTTCGTCCACGCCGAGCAGGCCGGCATGGACGCCATCGAACTGGACCTTCATCTGAGCAAGGACGGCGCACTCGCCGTCATGCACGACGCCGAGGTGGACCGGACGACCGACGGCACCGGCCCGATCGCCGAGAAGACCCTGGCCGAGCTGCGGGAACTCGATGCCGGGCAGGGCGAACGGGTGCCCGTCTTCGAGGAGGTGCTCGATGCCGTGCGCTCCCCCTTGCAGGCGGAGATCAAGGATGCGGCCGCAGCCCGGGCGCTGGCCGAGGTGATGCGGCGGCGCGATCTCGTCGACCGGGTCGAGGTGTCGTCGTTCCACGACGAGGCGGTCGCCGAGATCGCTCAACTGGTGCCGGGGGTACGGACCGTGCTCATCGCCAGCCGGTGGAAGAGCGATGTGGTGGACCGGGCGAAGGCGGTGGGCGCGCCGACGCTCGCGCTGAACATCCGCCGCCTCACCCTGGAGGTCGTCGAGAAGGCGCACGCCGAGGGAGTGAAGGTCATCGGCTGGGTGGTGAACACCCAGGATCATCTGCGTCTGGTGCGCGCCCTGGGGCTGGACGGCGCGACCACCGACTTCCCGGAGATCCGCCGCGCCGGCCGCTTCACCGCGTAGGTGGGGGGAGGGCCAGGAGGGTGCTGTGAGCGGCGTCTGGTGCGTGCGATCGCAAGGCGGAGGGTCGCCCCGATACCGATCGTATCGGGGCGAGCCCGACAACGCGGCGAGCGTGCGTGCCAGACGCCGCCAGGCAGGCGGGACTTTCGAAACACGCCCTAGCCCTCCTTCAGGTCCTTGATCAGCAGTTCGAAGGCGAGATCGTCGCGCTGCGGGACGCCGAAGCGCTCGTCGCCGTAGGGGAACGGGCTCAGCTCTCCCGTACGGCGATAGCCACGGCGCTCGTACCAGGCGATCAGTTCCTCACGCACCGAAATCACGGTCATGTGCATCTCGGTGGCGCCCCAGCTCTCCAGGACGGTGCGTTCGGCCTCGGCGATGATCAGCTTGCCGAGGCCACCGCCCTGCAGCTCGGGGCGGACCGCGAACATCCCGAAGTAGGCGGCTTCCCCACGGTGTTCGAGCTGGCAGCAGGCGATCAGTTCGCTGTCCCGCTCCACCACGAGCAGCCGGCTGCCGGGTGCCTCGACCACCGCGCGGACCCCGTCGGGGTCGGTCCGCTGCCCCTGCAGGATGTCCGCCTCGGTGGTCCACCCCGCGCGGCTCGAGTCGCCCCGGTACGCCGATTCGATCAGCGCCACGAGCGCGGGCACATCGGCGTCCGCCGCGTCGCGGAAGGTCAGCTGTCCCGAGTCGCGGGGCGGGGCAGTGTCCATGGTGAGGCGCTCCGTTTCTCTGGCGGGCCGTGCCGCAGCAGAGTAACCCGCTGGTCCGCGCCTAATGTCTCGACCATGGTGCATGTGCTGAGCAGTCGGGTCCTGTTGAGCCCTACCGACCCCGAGCGGTCCCGGACGTTCTACGGAGAGTCCCTCGGGCTGCCGGTGTACCGGGAGTTCGGTACCGGCCCCGAGCGCGGGACGGTGTACTTCCTGGGCGGCGGCTTCCTGGAGGTCTCCGGGCGCTCCGTCGCGCCGCCCTCGCCCGGGCTGCGGCTGTGGCTGCAGGTCGCGGACGTCCGGGCAGCGCACGAGGAGCTGTCGGCCCGGGGCGTCGAGGTGGAACGGCAGCCGGTGCGCGAGCCGTGGGGGCTCGTGGAGATGTGGATCTCCGATCCGGACGGGGTGCGGATCGCCGTCGTCGAAGTGCCCGAGGACCATCCGCTGCGCTATCGGCCCTGAGGGCAGTGACCCGCGACGGCGCACAACTGGCCACATCCTTCTGCGGGTTCTCTCCACGCGCTCCCCTCGTACATCAGTGCGCCGCGTACAACCTGCCGGGCCGGGGCATCGACTAGTCGATACCGACGTCGTGCGTCCTGGGGAGGTGCGCTGTGCACGGACCGGCGATGTCCGACTGGCTGCTGATGACGTTGTGCGGGGTTACGGGCGCGTACTGCCTGCTGCGGATGCGCAGCGGGACGGAGGAAGAGCGCAGAACGGCGCGTGCCGAGGCGGTCATGGGCTTCGGCATGGCCGCGATGGCGGCGCCCGCCGCGGTCTTCCCGCCGCCCGTGTGGGGATGGGCTGTGTATGTGGTGCTGTTCGGCGGGGCCGCGTTGCGTGCCCTCTGGTTCGCCCGCCGCAAGGGGCACCATCTGCACCATCTGGTCGGCTCACTGGCGATGGTCTACATGGCGTTGGCGATGGCGCCGGGCAGCAGCGCGGCCGCGCACAGTGTGCCGGGTGCGCACCGCGGACATCAGATGGCGCAGGTCTCCAGTGGAGTGCCGCTGCTGACGGGGATGCTGCTGGTCTATTACGCGGCCTATGTGCTGCGGTCCGGGACGCGGCTGATTCCGGTCGCCGCCACGGGTCCTGCCGAGGGGCCGACGGGAGGTGGCTGGGGCGCCCGGCCGGAGCTGGCACTGGCCTGCCGGCTGACGATGGGGATCGCCATGTTCGCCATGCTGCTCACACTGTGAGACAGCGGGTACGGTCAAACGTGGCGTACATCACTTGCCGAGCGCAGCCATACCCGCGGGTACCGCGCCACTCATAGGCTGACGCCATGTTGGTCTCCCTCGTGCTGCTGCTGCTCGGTGCACTGGCCGCCGTCGTGACCCCGCGGCTGATGGCACAGGCCGAGTGGCCCGAGCGCGAACCCGTGGTGGCGTTGTGGGTGTGGCAGTGCGTGGTGGCCGGGGTACTGCTGTCCTTCGGACTCTCCATGACGTTCAGCGCGGCCGCCGCCTGGCAGGCGGTGCGCGGGCAGGTGTTCGCACACGCACCGCACTCCGTGGTGGATGCGTACGCGCTGGGCGCGTACGGGCCGTGGTCCGCCGTCATGGCCGTTCTGCTGGCACTGGGTGGTATCTGGAGCGCGGCAATGCTGACGCGGGAGATCCGCCGGGCGCAGGTGCGGCGCAGCCGACGCCGGGCCGAACTGCTGGTCCGTTCCCCGTTGATGCCCGGCGAGGAGCCCGGCAACAGTCGGCTCGTGGTGCTGGAGGGCGAGCGCCCCGACGCCTGGTGGCTGCCCGGAGCGGCACCTCAACTGGTCATCACCACTACGGCACTTGAACGACTGAAAGGCCGTCAGCTAGATGCTGTGCTGGCCCATGAACAGGGGCACGCGCAGGCGCGGCACGACTGGCTGCTGCACTGCTCCGCAGCGCTGGCGAACGGGTTCCCCCAGGTACCGGTGTTCGCCGCCTTCCGCGACGAGATGCACCGGCTCGTCGAACTGGCAGCGGACGATGTGGCGTCACGGCGCTTCGGGCGGCTGACGATCGCTCTCGCCCTGGTCGAACTGAACGAGGACCGGGGCGTGTTCGGCCCCTGTCCGACGCCCGACGCAGAGCTGCCACTGCGCGTGAACCGGCTGCTGTCTCCTGTCGAGCGGCTCACCGCGGGGCGGCGGCTGCGGCTGACCGCGGCGGCCGCCCTGGTGCCGGTGGTCCCGCTTCTGGTGGCCTTCGTGCCGGGACTCAGCGCACTGGGATAGCCGGTGTCGTGGTCCGTCCGCAAGGATCACCCCATGCACTCCCCAGCCCCGCCCCTGCCCCTCTCCCCGCCGGAGCACTCGCCTGCTCTCAGAGCCGGCATCGTGTGCGGGTCCCTCGCCCTGGTGCTGCTGATCCTGGTCGCCCTGCGCTGGTCCCCGCTGATGTCGCTGGACCGTACGGTCGCCGACGCGCTGCACCGGCGGGCGGTGGCGGAGCCGGGCCTCGTGCACATCAACCGGATTCTGACCGACTGGGTGTGGGACCCCTGGACGATGCGCACCCTGATCGCGGTCGCCGTGGTGTGGCTGTGGTGGCGCGGTGCCCGGATGCTCGCGGGGTGGGTGGCGGCGACGAGCCTGTTCGCCACCCTGCTGCAGCAGGGGCTGAAGTCCGCGGTCGGCCGGGAGCGCCCTCAGTGGCCGAACCCGGTGGACTCGGCCCACTACGCGGCGTTCCCGTCCGGTCACGCCATGACGGCGGTGGTGAGCTGTGGTCTGCTGCTGTGGCTGCTGCACCGGCACGGCGTCCGGCGGCGGGTGTGGCACGCCGCGCTCGTGGTGGCGTGGGTATCGGTGATCGGCGTGGGGGTGACCCGGCTCTATCTGGGGGTGCACTGGATGACCGATGTACTGGGGGGCTGGCTGCTGGGGGCGTCGGTGGTCGCGCTCTCGATCGCCGTGTTCGCCCGGTACGAGGGACGGGAACGGGCAGCCTTGCCGCACCGCTCCTGAACGCGCGAGGATCGGGCCCATGGTGATCAAGGGTGTTCTCTTCGACTTCTCCGGGACCCTCTTCCGTATCGAACCCGTCCGGTCGTGGCTTTCGGCGGTCCTTGCCGAGCGGAACATGACCGTGGCCGATGCCGACTTCGAACAGTACGTGGCGGACCTGACGGCCGCCGGGGCGCTGCCGGGCGGCCCGAATCCGCAGCACGTTCCCGACCGGCTTGCCGCGGCGTGGGCCACGCGCGACGAGAGTACGGAACGGCACCGTGAGGCATACCTGGGGCTGGCCCGCCAGGTCGCCCTGCCGGATCCGGGGCTGTACGAGGCGCTCTATGACCGGCACATGTCACCGGCGGCCTGGCAGCCGTACCCGGACGCAGCGGAGGTGCTGGGGGCACTGCGTGCCCGCGGGACCCGGGTCGGCGTGGTCAGCAACGTCGGCTGGGACCTGCGGCCGATCTTCCGCGCTCATGGTCTCGACGCCCTGGTCGACGCCTATGTCCTGTCGTACGAGCACGGGATCCAGAAGCCGGACCCACATCTTTTTCACATCGCCTGCACACTCATCGGCCAGGATCCGGCGGATGTGGTGATGGTGGGTGACGATCGACACGCGGATGGCGGAGCGGCCGCACTGGGGTGTGACGTGCGCTTCGTCGACCATCTGCCGGTGGAGGAACGACCGGGCGGGCTACGGGAACTCGGGCTCATTCCATGATCCCGCGGAGGGACATGTGAAAGATGTCCCTGACGCCCAATGGGTCCGATTGTCACACCGTGGCCTTAGCCTGGTGGCATGTCCCCTTCTCCCCGCTCATCCGATTCCGTGCGCTCCGCCGCAGTGGTGAATGAAGAGATTCGCGACCTGTGGCAGCGCTCCGGCGGATGCCTGTCCCCTGATGACGAGGAGGAGTACCAGCGACTCCTGGTGGAGTGGGCCGTGGTGACCGGCGGGAGCGCGAGGTCTGCCGCGTAGGCGGCACGGAGCGGCGTACCGCTCCCCGTCCGGCTCTGGCATTGCCTCTGCGGCGCCCTCCGGCGCGTCGCACCCCGGAGGTCTGGTCTTCTCCCCCGATCGTGATCTTCCGGCCGTCCCCCGGCGGGGACGTGTCACCGTGCAGCGTGACGGCCGGGTCCAGATCCTGGGGCTCGCCCACTCGGATCACGATGTGATCGTGTTCCTGGAGGGTGCCGGGCTCGACGGTCCCGAGCGGATTCTCGACAGCCCCGACCGGGTCGGGTGGCGAGGCGGCCGGGCCCACCGGTACGAAACCGCGCAGGAACAGCCGATCCCGGCTATCCCCTGCGTCGCCGGCACCAGGCAGCCACCCCGGTCGACCCGGCCCGTCGGGCATCGGCCGGGGGCCGCGCTGATGAGGGGCGGCATGAACCGCTCAACGCAGGGGTTCGGCGTGTGCCCGCCGGGCGCATCGGATCATGAGGCCGTGCACCGCGCCAGGCTGCGGCTGCTCGCCGTGTCCCGCCGGGCGAGGATCCGCCCGGCGGGAACGCGCCGTGAACGCACGGGTCCGGCGAGACCCGCACAGCCGGATCAGTTGTCGAAGTAATCCGGCTGCGTCTGCACATTGAGCTCCGGCAACCGCACGCGCTTCGCCGGGTCGGTCCGCCGGTCGTCGAGCCTCAGGACGTCGAAGCCCTTGGCGATGTCGTTGGAGTAGATGTATCCGTTGTAGTAGTACGCCGACCAGGGGCCGGCCGTGGTGACGGCGCCCAGGTTGACGGGACCGCGCTCGAAGAACGCGATCTCCTTGGGCGCCGAGGAGTCGGTGAAGTCCCATACCGAGACTCCGCCCTGGTACCAGGCCTGGACCATCAGGTCGCGGCCCTTGACCGGGATGATCGAACCGTTGTGGGCGACGCAGACCTCGGTGGCGGCCTGCGGGCGGTCGATCTTGAAGTAGCTGCGGAAGACAAGCTTGCGGTGGTCGCCCTTGCCGACGATGTCGTAGATGCCGTCGGCGCCGCGCTTCGGCCCGATCTCCTTGTTGCAGGTGGCCGCGCCACCTCCGCCGAGTTCATCGGTGAAGACGACCTTGTCCGCCTTCTGGTTGAACGTCGCCGAGTGCCAGAACGCGAAGTTCACATTGTCCTGAACCCGGTCGATGATCTTCGGGTTCTCCGGGTCCTTGATGGAGAACAGCAGGCCGTCCCCCATGCAGGCACCGGCGGCCAGGTCCTTCGACGGCAGCACCGTGATGTCGTGGCAGCCGCTCGTCTTCGAGACCCCGGGGTTGGTGGGCGCGCCCGGGTTGCCGCCATCCGGGAAGAGCACCGGGAAGTTCACGACCGCGGCCTTCTCGGGCGCCTTGCGTGGCACCTTGATGATGGAGATCCCGTCGTGCGGCGGCTGGCAGTCCGGGAACGCCTCGCTCGGCGAGTACGAGGAGACGTATATGTATACGTTGCTGCCTTCCGGAACCAGCGTGTGGGTGTGCGAGCCGCAGGCGGTCTCGACGGCGGCAACATACTTCGGGTTGCGCTTGTCACTGATGTCGAAGATCTTCATGCCCTCCCAGGAGGACTTCTCCGTGGCGGGCTGGGTGGTGCTGGCGCACGAGTTGTCGCTGCGTGACGAGTCGGTGGACAGGAACAGCAGGTTCCCGGAGACCGAGATGTCGTTCTGGGATCCGGGGCAGAGCACCTGGGCGACGGTCTGCGGGGAACTCGGGTTGCTGATGTCGTAGATCCGGAAGCCGTCGTAATTTCCGGCGAATGCGTACTTCCCCTGGAAGGCCAGGTCCGTGTTGAGACTCTTGAGTGCGTCCTTCGGGACGTTGGCCAGCGGGGTGATGTTGTCGCTGTGGACGATCTCGTCCACGCCGGGTATCTCGCCGTCCTCGATGGCGGCCGTGGCAGCCGCCTCCTGGCTCGCGGAGAGACCGGTGCGGGTGGCTGGTGAATCACCGGGGTCGGGCGTTGCGGCCGCCGGTCCGGCCGTCAGCAGAGTGGCGAAGAGTCCGGCGGCGGCTGCCGCCACACCCAGACGTCTGCGCCGCAGTTGGGTGGTGTGCAACGAAGTCACTGCGTCCTCCCCTGTACCAAAGCGTGGCTGAACGGTTGACTGACCCCGGCAGTATCGTCCTTCTCACGGGTATCCCAAAAGATGGCAACAGCAACGTAATGAAAGTGACCGACCCCTGAGCTTGCGGATGTGCGCCAAATGATCCGCTACGACCTCATGTGGCAGTGGAGGTAGCCTTGTTGATTTTCCGTCAGGTCGCTCATGTGCACAGATCCGTAGTCGTCGCCGCCGTCGCGACCGCCGCACTCTCCCTCGCCGCGTGCGATGCGGGCGGTGGCGGCCATGACGCCAACGCGCGTGCAGGAAGCGGCCCTTCGGTCGTGGCACCGGGGAAGCCGGGAGAGCCCGCGCAGACCCTGTCCGTCGAGGAAGCCGCGAAGGCTGCCAAGGACGACACCCCCAACTCGGCCGATTTCCGCTACGTACAGATGATGATCCAGCACCACGCCCAGGCACTGGAGTTGACCGCCCTGGTGCCGTCCCGTTCCTCGTCCGCCCCGGTCAAGCGACTTGCCGAGCGCATCTCCGCAGCGCAGAAACCGGAGATAGGCGCCATGGAGGGATGGCTCACGCACAACGGCGGCAAGAGACACGCGGGCGGTCACGACCACGCCGGGATGCCCGGCATGGCGACGGAGGCGCAGCTGAAAAAGTTGCGGGCGGCAGAGGGCAAGGCCTTCGACAAACTGTTCCTGCAGCTGATGATCACCCACCACCAGGGAGCGATCACGATGGCGACCGAGGCCCTCTCGGAGGGGAACAACGTTCAGGTCGAGGAGATGGCGGACGATGTCGTCGCCCAGCAGACGGTCGAGATCGGCCGAATGCGCGCCCTGTCCTCCTGACGCGCCGCGCGGCCGCACCTCTCCCCTGCTCCGCCGACCGGTGGGATGCTGGAGTCACCTTCCGGGAAGAGGTGCACCGTGCTCCGTGTCGCCGTCGTCGGCTCCGGTCCCAGCGGGGTCTACACCGCCCAGTCTCTGGTCGAGCAGACCCGGGTGCCCGATATCCGGGTGGACGTGCTGGACCGGCTGCCCTGCCCGTACGGCCTCGTGCGGTACGGCGTCGCCCCCGACCACGAGAAGATCAAGTCGCTGCAGAACAGTCTGCGGACCGTCCTGGAGCACGAGCGGATCACCTTTCTCGGCCATGTCCAGGTGGGCGGGGACGGGCTGCCACCCGAACGGCTGAGCGAGCTCTACCATGCGGTGGTCTACTGCGTCGGCGCGGCGACCGACCGCGGTCTCGGCATTCCCGGTGAGGATCTGCCCGGCAGCCACTCGGCGACCGAGTTCGTCTCCTGGTACAGCGCACACCCCGATGCTGCTGCCAACAGCTTTGCGTTGCAGGCCCGTTCGGCCGTGGTGATCGGGGTCGGCAATGTGGCGGTGGACGTGGCGCGGATCCTCTCGCGCGGCGCCGAGGAACTACGGCCCACCGATGTGCCCCACCCGGCGCTCGGCGCACTGGCCGGCAGCCGGGTGCGCGAGGTGCACATGGCGGGCAGGCGGGGACCGTCGCAGGCCAGGTTCACCACCAAGGAACTGCGCGAGCTGGGCGGACTGCCGGGGGCGCGGGTCCTGGTGGACGGGGCGGAGCTGGCCCGCGATCCGGTGTACGCCCGCGTCGGGGCGCCGGCGGATTCACCGGTGCCGCTGCCTGCGGTGGTGCGCCGCAATATCGAGGTGCTGCGCGGGTGGGCCGAGGCCAGTGTCCCCGCCACCGGGCCGGACCCGATGCGCACGATCCACCTGCGGTTCTTTCTGCGTCCCGTCGAGCTCCTCGAACGGAACGGGCGGGTCGCCGGGGTCCGGTTCGCACGTACCGCACCGGACGGCAGCGGAGGCGTGCAGGACACCGGTGCGTACGAGGAGATCGACGCCCAGCTCGTCCTGCGGGCCGTCGGCTATCGCGGGCTGCCGCTGCCCGGTCTGCCGTTCGATCCGGCCCGCGGTACCGTGCCCCACCTGGCGGGGCGGGTGCTGCGGGACGGCGTGCCGTCACCCGGGGAGTACGTCGCCGGGTGGATCAAGCGGGGGCCGACCGGAGTGATCGGCTCGAACCGGCCGTGCGCGAAGGAGACGGTCGCGTCGCTGCTGGACGATGCGCCACTGCTCAAGGGGCGACCGTCGGCCCCCGATCCCGTGGCCGCGCTGCGGGCGTGGGGACTACGGCCGGTGGAATGGGACGGCTGGCTGTCGATCGAGCGGGCCGAGGCGGCCCTCGGGCAGTCGCTCGGCCGAGGGCCGGTGAAGATCCCTGACTGGGCGGGGCTCCTGCAGGCCGCACACGGCGACCGCCACTGAACCGCTCCGGTTGGTGTCAGTCTTCGCTGTGCAGGTCCGTCTGCTGATTCGCGGCGGCGAGAATCGCGTCGAGCAGCCCCGGAAAGAGCGTGTCCAGATCGTCGCGGCGGAGCCCATTCATCTTGGCGGTGCCCCGGTAGGTCTGACTGACGACGCCGCTCTCGCGCAGCACCCGGAAGTGGTGCGTGGACGTGGACTTGGACACCGGCAGTTCGATATGGGAACAGGTGAGCTCGCCCTCTGCGGCGGCCAGCTCACGGACCACCCGCAGCCGCATCGGGTCGGACAGCGCGTGGAGCACCGCCTCGACACGGATCTCCTCGCGGGCGGGGTGGGGCAGTACACGGGCGCCGAGGCCTGGGGCGTCGGCGACACGAGCGGCGGCCGCGCTGGTGGCGGTCACGGTGACTCCCCTTACGTCGTTTCGGATGGACACCTTATTGTACGAGACCCATCATACTTTGAGGGGCGGTCTCCAACGGAATGGTCTTCACGACGGGGCGCTGCCAGGATGCGGTGAGGTACCAGCGGCCGCGGTCCACGTCGAGGTGGATGCGGTAGGCGACGGCCCGGTTCGCTTCGATGCGGTCGGCCCACTCCGCACCCCGGTGCGCGAACGCGATGCGGGAGGTGAGGGTGTACCGGCCGTGCCTGGCGTTGGCCAGGTGCGCGAGCGGGGCAGGCAGTTTGATGCTGACCTCGCCATCCGGGGTGAAGCCGGTCAGCCGCTGAGCAGGTCCGGCCTCTCGGCCAGCGAGGCGAGATGTCCGGCCGGGTCGGCGATCAGCTTGCGGGCCGCCAGGTCGAGCATGCCTGCCACGCCCGTCACCTCCGCCGCGACGGTGCCGTCCTCCTTGAGGATCCTCTGCACGACCTCGAAGGTCTTCCCCGCGCCGTACACGAACTGGCAGGTCACCCGGACGCGCTCGCCGCCGCGCAGCTCCCGCCGGAACTTCACCGTGACTTCCAGCGCGACCGGTCCCACCCCGCTGGCCAGCAGCTTCTCCTGCGGCAGCCCGGCAGCTCGCAGCAGCTCCCACCGGGCGTGCTCGGCGTACTGCAGATAGACGGCCTGATTCAGATGCCCCTGCGTGTCGAGCTCATAGCCGCGCACGATCACGTCAACGAAGAAGGTCATGGTCGCCGCAACACCGCCGCGCAATCCACCATTCCCCGCCCGGCACACTTTCCCTCCAACTTCCTGTGCACATGCCGCATGTGCACGAGCGCAGTATGGCGGCGCAGTCCCCAGCACGTGTTGGGCTGCTCGGTCAGCCGGTAGGTCAGCGAACCGCCACCGGGGACCAGCCACGCGTCCGTCCAGGACCGGTCAATGCTGCGGCCGTTGACCTCGACCGCGTCGATGTACAGATGCGCGACATCGGCTTCCGGGGCGCTCCGCAAAAAAAATGAGGCGCGGTGTCGTATCGGCTGTGACAGGGTCCGGACAGTAGACGAGCATGTGCCGACGAGGCCGACCGAGCCACTCCAGGAGCGTTTGATGGCGACACCTCCACGTCTGATCCCCCTGCTGCAGCAGTTCGACTTCGCGCGAGGACGCCTGGCCGACCGCCTGGCCGGCCCGGTCATGGACAGCGGCAACGGAACGGACATCGAAGTCCCGCCCATGGCCGACGCGGAGTACCTCTGGGAGCCGGTGCCGGACTGCTGGTCGGTGCGCCGCCGCGCGGACGGACCCGGAAAGGGCGCAACCCTCCTCGTCGGTGCGGGCGACTGGGGGCGCGACTCGTCACACGCGCCGCACCCCACACCGCCGCCGTTCACCACCCTCGCCTGGCGGTTGAGCCATGTCAGCGAGATGCTGGCCATCCGCGCCGACCACACCAACGGCAGCCACGCCCTGACCCGGGACGACTACCACGTCGTCGGTGACGCCGCAGGGGCGATCGCCGACTTCGATACCAGTGCCACCGCCTGGCGCGAGGCGCTGCTCAGCGCCGACGACGCAGCGCTCGACACCGTGGGATACAGCACGTACCCGCATGGCAGCGATCCGGAGGATCCGTTCATCGAAACGGTCTGGTGGGTCAATCAGGAACTACTGCACCACGGGGCCGAGATCGCCATGATCCGCGACCTGTACCGCGCGTCGCGGGGCTGACGCGGAGCCCAGCGTGGCGACCCTGCCGCAATGCAACGAGCCCCCGCCGGACGTCTGGCGGGGGCTCGTCGTGTCAGACGGCGCACAGGTACTGATCCGGCCTGTGGAGCTCACCGCTCAGTGGTATCCCGACCCGGTCGTGACGCGGACGCCCGGGCTCAGGCCTTGCGTCCCCGTAGACGGCGCAGCATGCGTGGGTCCTCGAAGCCGACCGAGCGGGCGGCGGTGACGGCCGTGGCGCCGTGGCTGATGAGGTGTTCGGCGCGTTCCAGGCGGAGGGTTTGCTGGTAGCGCAGTGGGGTGAGGCCTCCAGTGGCGCGGGTGAAGAGGCGGGTGAGGGTGCGTTCGCTGACGCCCACGCCCGCAGCCAGGGCGGACAGGGGAAGCGGCTGGTCGAAGTGGGCGTCGAGGAAGTCCTGGGCCCGGTGCACGGTGTCGTCGAGGTGGGAGCGGTACCGGAGCATGGCGCTGGCCTGGGGTTCGTGGCCGTTGCGGCGGGCGTAGACGACCATGTCGCGGGCCACTTGCGCGGCGAGGGCGGGACCGTGACGCGTGGCGATCAGGTGCAGGGCCAGGTCGATGCCGCTGGCGATGCCGGCCGAGGTGACCACCCGGTCGTCCGCGGTGTACAGGACGTCCCGGACGACCGCCGCCTCGGGGTGGCGCCTGGCCAGTTCCTCCTGGACGTCGTGGTGGGTGGTGCAGCGGCGGCCGTCGAGCAGCCCGGCCCGGCCCAGCGCCTCGGCTCCGGCGCAGACGCTGGCGACGGTGCCGCCCCTGGCATGGTGGTCCCGGAGGGCCTGCAGGGCCGCCTCCCCGACGGCGGGGCTGTCGGCCAGGTTGAGCGCCCGCCAGCCGGGGACGACGATCAGGTCGTCGGGGCCGAGGTCGGGCCAGTCCAGCTGGGCAACCAGCGGCAGGCCCTGCGCCGTGGGGACCTGCGGCTGCTCGGCGACGTAGCTGAGGGTGTATGGGTGCCCGAAGTCCGCAGCCGTGGAGAAGACCTGCGCAGGTCCGGCCAGGTCCAGCAGATGGACTCCGGGCACCAGGAAGAAAGCGATGTGGCTCACGATCCGGTCATCATGCCTTAAGGCGCGGCCGCGGCCTCCAGCTCATCGACGGTGGCGATGGTGGCGAAGCGTCCGGCGAGGGCGTACTCGGTACGCCTGATGATCTCCTCCGCGCTCAGGGTGCGGGGGTCGGCGAGCATGTCGGCGACGCTCAGGCCGACGGGGGCGTCGCGGTGCGGGATGGGGTTGGTCGCGGTGGCGTCGGTGACGAAGGTGACCCGGTAGCCGAGGTCACTCGCGACACGGGTGGTGGTCTCCACACACTGCTCGGTGCGGATGCCGCAGACGGTGAGCTCCTGGATGCCGCGCTGGGTGAGGAGTTGCTGCAGGCTGGTGGTGGTGAAGGCGTTGTGCGAGGTCTTGTGGAGCATCGGTTCGCCGTCCTGGCGGTCCAGTTCCTCCATCAGCCGGACGTGGCCGAGGGCGGGGTCGAAGACATCGCCGCTGCCGGGCTCACTGTGCAGCACCCACACCACCAGGTCCCCGGCCTGGCGGGCGAGCCGGACCAGCCGACCCACCTGGTGGGCGATCTTCGGGTCGGAGATGGTCTTCCACAGGGGGCGGGCGCGGAAGGATTCCTGGACATCGATGACGATCAGTGCTCGGTTCATGTCGTGAAGTCTGTCCGGCGCGGCCGGGGTGGTGACAGGCCGCATCAGGTCTGGGTGCGGACCGATCCGGTCAGCGCACTCAGCCGTCCGTGGCCGTCGGGTGATGCGTCGTGTCGGCCCAGAAGCCGCCGGGCATCAGCGCTGGGAGCCGAGACCGCCGCCGACTGCGACGCGTCAGGCGGCACGTGACCGCGGCACCGCGCAACAGGTGCTGCACCAGGCCCAGCACCTCTGTCAGCAGGTAACGGTGCTCTGGGGCGGGCCCCGATCCCCATGGAACGGACTTACGGCCTGGTGCACGATAGCGAGCGGGCTCCCGGCGTCATGCGACTCCGCTTCCGGCGTTGTCGTCAGTCGACGACTCCCCCATGGCCTTGA
>NZ_JBITER010000071.1:0-20479 GCF_044455345.1 Streptomyces sp. NPDC051286
CCAGACTCTTTTTCGTTTCCGTTTCCGGTCCGAATTTGATTCCGGTGGCCTTTGGAGTGGCCTTTGCCTTTCGGCGGATCCGACTTTATCAGAAGTTCTGAGTCGGAATTCCCGACCCGCTCGGGGCTGCCGCTGCGCACGAGTGCGCCAGCTGCTTCCCGGTCAGGCGGAGCCGTAAACGTACTGGAGCGGGGCGCTCGATGCAAATCGGGGGCCCCGCTCCGGAGTTCGCGCCTGTCGGAGGGTCAGACCTCGACGACGACGGGGAGGATCATCGGGCGCCGACGGTAGGTGTCGGAGACCCACTTGCCCATCGTGCGGCGGACGAGCTGCTGCAGCTGGTGCGGCTCCATCACACCGTCCTGGGCGGACTTGTTGATCGCTTCCTCGATCTTCGGTACGACGGCGCTGAATGCCGCGTCGTCGATACCGGAACCCCTGGCATGGATGTCGGGGCCGCCCGTGATCTTGCCGGATGTGCTGTCGACCACGATGAAGACCGAAACGATGCCTTCGTCGCCGAGGATGCGGCGGTCCTTGAGGGAGGTCTCGGTGACGTCTCCGACCGAGAGGCCGTCGACGTAGACGTAACCCGCCTGGACCTTGCCGACGATCTTGGCCTTACCGTCGATGAGGTCGACCACGACGCCGTCCTCGGCGATGACGATGTGGTCCTTGGGAACACCGGTAAGGGCGCCCAGTTCGGCGTTGGCCCGCAGGTGGCGCCATTCGCCGTGCACCGGCATCAGGTTCTTCGGCTTGCAGATGTTGTAGAAGTACAGCAGTTCGCCGGCCGAAGCGTGGCCCGAGACATGGACCTTGGCGTTGCCCTTGTGGACCACGTTGGCGCCCCAGCGGGTCAGGCCGTTGATCACGCGGTAGACCGCGTTCTCATTGCCCGGGATCAGGGACGACGCCAGGATCACCGTGTCGCCCTGGACGATCCGGATCTGGTGGTCGCGGTTGGCCATCCGGGACAGCGCGGCCATCGGCTCGCCCTGCGAGCCCGTGCAGACCAGCACGACCTCGTCGTCCGGCAGGTCGTCGAGGGTCTTGACGTCGACGACCAGGCCCGCGGGGACCTTCAGATAACCGAGGTCCCGGGCGATGCCCATGTTGCGGACCATCGAGCGGCCGACGAAGGCGACCCGGCGGCCGTACTCGTGTGCCGCGTCCAGGATCTGCTGAATGCGGTGCACGTGGCTGGCGAAGCTCGCCACGATGATGCGCTTCTGGGCGTTCGCGAAGACCGTGCGCAGGACGTTGGAGATGTCCCGCTCCGGCGGGACGAAGCCGGGCACCTCTGCATTCGTCGAGTCGGAGAGGAGAAGGTCGATGCCTTCCTCGCTCAGCCGGGCGAAAGCGTGCAGGTCGGTGAGACGGCCGTCCAGCGGGAGCTGGTCCATCTTGAAGTCACCGGTCGCGACGGCCATGCCCGCAGGGGTGCGGATGGCGACCGCGAGGGCGTCCGGGATGGAGTGGTTGACCGCGATGAACTCGCAGTCGAAGACGCCGATGCGCTCGCGCTGGCCTTCCGCCACCTCGAGCGTGTACGGACGGATCCGGTGCTCCTGAAGCTTCGCCTCGATCAGTGCGAGGGTCAGCTTGGAGCCGATGAGCGGGATGTCCGGCTTCAGGCGCAGCAGATACGGGACGCCGCCGATGTGGTCCTCGTGGCCGTGCGTGAGGACGATGCCCTCGACGTCGTCGAGGCGGTCCCGGATCGTGGAGAAGTCGGGCAGGATCAGGTCGATTCCGGGCTGCTCCTCCTCGGGGAAGAGCACTCCGCAGTCGACGATGAGCAGGCGGCCGCCGTACTCGAAGACCGTCATGTTGCGGCCGATTTCGCCGAGGCCGCCGAGCGGGGTGACGCGGAGGCCGCCCTTGGGGAGCTTCGGCGGGGTGCCGAGTTCGGGATGCGGATGACTCAAAAGACTCTCCTTACCACGCACGCCACGTACCGCTGAGGCACGTGGCGTGCATGTCATTCGTGCACTTGCTGTTCTCTGACGTCGCTCTTGTGAGTGTTCTTCGCTTATTCAGTTGTGAAGTCTGTGGTTACAGCTGTACCCCACCGGCGGCGAGGTCGATCTTGAGCTGGGCCGCTTCCTGTGCGGTGAGTTCCACCAGAGGGAGGCGCAGCGGGCCTGCGGGCAGGCCTTGCAGCGCCAGTGCGGCCTTGGTGGTGATCACACCCTGGGTGCGGAACATGCCGGTGAAGACCGGCAGGAGCTTCTGATGGATCTCGGTCGCCTTCTGGACGTCGCCGCCGAGATACGCCTCGATGAGAGCGCGCAGGTCGGGGGTGACGACGTGGCCGACGACGGAGACGAAGCCGACTGCGCCGACCGAGAGCAGCGGGAGGTTCAACATGTCGTCGCCCGAGTACCAGGCGAGGCCGGACCGGGCGATGGCCCAGCTTGCGCGGCCGAGATCGCCCTTGGCGTCCTTGTTGGCGACGATACGCGGGTGCTCGGCGAGCCGGACCAGCGTCTCTGTGTCGATCGGCACACCGCTGCGGCCGGGAATGTCGTAGAGCATCACCGGGAGACCTGTGGCGTCCGCGATCGCCGTGAAGTGGCGGAAGATGCCTTCCTGCGGCGGCTTGTTGTAGTACGGCGTGACCGCGAGAAGGCCGTGGGCGCCGGAGCGCTCGGCCGTGCGGGCGAGCTCGATGCTGTGGCGGGTGTCGTTGGTGCCGATGCCGGCGACGACATGGGCCCGGTCCCCTACAGCTTCCAGGACCGCCCGTACGAGCTGGTCTTTCTCCGCGTCACTGGTGGTCGGGGACTCGCCGGTGGTGCCGTTGATGATCAGGCCGTCATTACCTGCGTCCACCAGGTGGGCGGCGAGCCGCTGGGCACCGTCGAGATCGAGTGTGCCGTCCGCCGTGAAGGGCGTGACCATGGCGGTGAGGACCCGCCCGAAGGGAGTCTGCGGAGTGGAGATCGGAGCCATGGGTAACACGCTACTCGCTGCTCAGCGCCCGGTCGTCCCTCGGGGGGACAAGGGAGTGGAGCCCGGCACTGCCTGCTCGGGGGTTCAAGCAGTGCCGGGTCCGTTTGATCAGCCTAGATGAACTTCACGAAACGTCGCAATACGGACACCGCTTACGGGGCTACGCGTCCATTCTTGTTGAAGGCTGCATGGGTGAGCGGCATGAGCCGCGCCCAGTGCTCCTCCATCTGTTCGCCGACCATTTCGATCTCACGCTGCGGGAAGGACGGGACCTTCGCCAGCTCGTGCTGGGTGCGCAGACCGAGGAAGTGCATCAGCGAGCGCGCGTTGCACGTGGCGTACATCGACGAGAACAGGCCGACCGGGAGCACGGCCCGGGCGACCTCGCGGGCGACACCGGCGGCGAGCATCTCCTGGTACGCCTCGTACGCCTGGCGGTACGAGTCCTCCATCACGCGGCCGGTGAGCTCCTGCTGGGCCGCGGTGCCCTCGACGAACTCGTACTTGCCGGGGCGGCCCTGCTGGACGAGCTTGCGGGCCTCATCGGGCACGTAGAAGACCGGCTCCAGCTCCCTGTAGCGGCCCGATTCCTCGTTGTACGACCAGCCGACGCGGTGACGCATGAACTCACGGAACACGAAGATCGGTGCGCTGATGAAAAACGTCATCGAGTTGTGCTCGAACGGGGATCCGTGACGGTCCCGCATCAGGAAGTTGATGAGTCCTTTCGAGCGCTCCGGGTCCTTGGTGACCTCTTCGAGGGACTGCTCTCCGGCCGTGGAGACACGGGCGGCGAACAGGACGTCGGAGTCGGCCGCGGAGTGCTTCACCAGCTCGACGGTCACATCGCTGCGGAAGCTGGGCTTTGCGGGCTCGGGGGTCTCGGTCACCGGCGGGGTCCTTCCAATTGCGTCGCTCGGGCGGCGCCCACTCTACGGGCCGCCACCGACAACGCGCCTCAGAGAGCCCGTCCGAGGATTTCTTCGGCGAATTCGGCGATTCGGGGCACCGAACAGGCCCGCCGTGCGTCTCACTCAATAGCACCGCCTCTATCAGAGTTCAAGGAGAGTTTCCTCATGTTCCGCCGGCGTGAAGCCGTCCCGTTCGCTTTCGTGGCCGAGGCCGACCGATTCCGCAGCAACGTCGCCCCGCCGCCCCGGGAGCGCGCCACCGTCTCGCAGCTGGCGGCCCGCTCCCTCGTGGGGCTGACCGTGATCGCCGGTCTCGCCGGATCGCTGCTCCTCGGCCTTCCCGCCCTTGCCCCGGAGCAGGCTCCGTCGCACAGCCAGCAGACCGAGGCCGCCCACCGCTGACTCGTACGGACCCCTGGGGTGGTAGGTGCGGGGGCCTGCTCGATAGCCTCACCGGGCACAGTAATCGAGCGTGCTTGTGAGTGAGGATCAGTCGTGCCCCTGCCCTTCCTGACGGCCGACCGCGCGTTTGACGCGAGCGCTGAGGACATTGCGCTGCCGTTCGACGACCACGACAGCTGGCGGCGCCCCTACCGCCCGGGGCCGTGGCGGGTCGCGGCGGCGGCCACCCTGTTGTTGCTCGCCTCGTTCGTGCTCATCGCGGGCATGGTCACCGCGTTTGCCGGGGCGATGCCCGGGGCTGCCCTGTGTGTCGGGCTCGCCCTTGTGGTGATCTTCTGCGCCCTGCGACTGCTGCGGGTGGGTGCCTGGGTGAGCCGGCACGGGGTGCGGCGGGTGGGCTTCCTGGTGACGACGACCGTGCCGTGGGACCGGGCCGCCACGGTCCGTACGGTGCAGCAGCCGGTGAGGTGGCTCGGATTCCCGCGCACCGTGCAGGGTCAGGCGCTGATCGTCGTACGGAAGGGCGGCGAGGCCGTGCCGCCGCTGCTCACCGACTGCAATGCGGACTTCCTCGGGCGTGGCGAGGCGTTCGACCGGGCCTCCGACACGATCGAGGCGTGGGGGGACGAGTACCGGCGCGGTTGAGGGTTGTCCCGTAACCCTGGCGGATCGGCGCACGGTGTCGGATGGCTCCGGGCTCCCGTACCTGCCCAGGAGCACCGGCCCGCGCACCCTGGACCGGACCACCTCACACTTGCGCTTCGACCTCCTGCTCCACGCCGGCGGCGTCTCAGAGACGATCCCTCCGCGGGCCTGCGTTGTCTGATCGCCCTCGGGCGCGGAGAGCGGCGTCGAGATCGCGAATGAACTCTCCCACGCGCCCGCCGCCGGGAGGTGCGGCGGGCAGACGGCCGAGCACCGCGGTGACCGCTGTGGGCGCGTGATGACGCGCCCATTCAAGGGTCCCCGCAGTGACACGCCGGTCTTCTCCGGATGCCAGCTCTTCTGCTCGTGCCGCATGCGCTGCCGCACCGAGAATGTGTTTCACCTGATGAGCGCTTGCCCTGGGATGAAGGTACGCAGCGGCGGCCGCATGGCTCGCCGCTCGTGCCGCGTCGACCCCAGCGGGTGAAGCGGCTTCTCGTGCCGCTCTGTACGCCGCCCACGCGCTCTGCCGCAAAGCACCGGTGCGCCGGCCGCCCCCAGCGAAAGCGTGAGCTGCATCGATGGCGTCGCGAGGGCGCGTGTCAGCGGGAAGATTCTGCTCGAAGATCGACAGTGCCCTGCGCGCACAATCAGCCGCGTAGCCCGCGATCTCACGAAGTTCGTGCTCGCTCAGCTCAATCCGATCCGACTCAGTTGGCACGGCTCAATCTTGCCGCAGGTCGCCGGGGGGCGTGAGGCACTCACTGCGTTCCGGGCCGGCGACATCCTCGCCGTGGTGACCGAATTCGACCAGTTCGCCCGATCCGTCCGGGACGTCCGCGCTGTCGTCGGCGAGCTCACCGACAAGGGCGTGAAGCTCCGGATCGGCTCCGGCGTGCACGACCCCGATGACCCCGTTGGCCGGCTGCTGTTTCAACGTCCTCGCGCTGGTACGTACCCGCGTGTGAGCCGCCGTGTGCGAGACACCCGTTTCGGCTGCGGCACGGACGTGGCGTACGGCGGCCGGTTCTGTTCTCGGCCGCCGTACGCGCTCGAAGAACGTCCTCAGTCGCCGGACGGGACCGAGGTGGCGGCCGAGCCCGGTGCGGCCGTCGGCCTCGGATTCATGTGCAGGGCGATGGCACGCTGCATGGCCTTGCGGGCGCGCGGGGTGTCCCGGGCGTCCTGGTAGGCGACGGCGAGGCGGAACCAGCAGCGCCAGTCGTCCGGGGAGTCCTCGGTCTCCTCGCGGCGCCGTGCGAACACCGCGTCGGCCGAGTCGCGGTCGATACGGCCTCCGGCGGTACGGACCAGTTCGTCGACCGGCAGGCCGCCCTCGGCGTCCAGCTCCGCGGCGAGGGCGTTGGCCCTTCGGACGAACTGGGTGTTCTTCCAGAGGAACCAGATACCGATCACCGGCAGGATCAGCACCGCGACCCCGAAGGTGACCGTGAGCAGCGTGCCGTTCTCGATGAGGAGCACGCCACGGCTGCCGACCAGGACGAAGTAGAAGACCAGGACGGCAGCGGTGATGAGATAAGTGATCTTTGCGCGCATGGCGGTGGGCTCAGTCAGTTGAGGTCGAGGAAGTGTTCCAGGCCGAAGGTGAGGCCCGGGGTGGTCGCCACGCGGCGTGCGCCGAGCAGGATGCCCGGCATGAAGCTGCTGTGGTGCAGGGAGTCGTGACGGATGGTGAGGGTCTCTCCCTCGCTGCCGAGCAGCACTTCCTGGTGGGCCAGGAGGCCGCGGAGCCGGATCGCGTGGACCGGGACCCCGTCCACGTCCGCGCCGCGGGCGCCGTCGAGCGCCGTGGCCGTGGCGTCCGGCTGCGGGGCGCAGCCGGCCTTCCGCCGGGCCTCGGCAATCAGCTGGGCGGTGCGGGTGGCGGTGCCTGACGGGGCGTCGACCTTGTTGGGGTGGTGCAGTTCGATGACCTCGACGGACTCGAAGTAGCGGGCTGCCTGCTCGGCGAACTTCATGGTGAGGACTGCGCCGATGGAGAAGTTCGGCGCGATGAGCACACCGGTCTCCGGCGAGCCGGAGAGCCAGGTGTTCAGCTGCGCGAGCCGTTCGTCGGTCCAGCCGGTTGTGCCGACGACCGCGTGGATGCCGTGCCGGATGCAGAAGTCGAGGTTCCCCATCACCGACCCGGGCGTGGTGAGTTCGACCACGACCTGGGCGTCGTTCTCGGCGAGGGTCTCCAGGCTGTCGCCTCGGCCGAGAGCGGCCACCAGTTCCATGTCGTCGGCGGCCTCGACGGCTCGTACGGCTTCCGATCCGATGCGGCCGTTGGCGCCGAGAACGGCCACGCGCAGCTTGCTCATTGCTCTGCTTCCTTACGGGTGGAGTTAGGAGACCGCTTCATCGAGGCGGCCGGCCTGCTTGTCCTTGAGCGGACCGATGACGGAGAGCGACGGCCGCTGTCCGAGGACTTCGCCGGCCACCGCCCGGACGTCATCGGGGGTGACCTGCGCCATCCGGGACAGCAGGTCGTCGACCGACATCTGCTCGCCCCAGCACAGCTCGCTCTTGCCGATACGGTTCATCAGCGCACCGGTGTCCTCCAGGCCCAGGACGGTGGAGCCGGAGAGCTGGCCGATGGCGCGGCCGATCTCCTCGTCGCTCAGTCCGTCGGACGCTACCCGGTCGAGCTCGTCACGGCAGATCTTCAGGACGTCGTGAACCTGGCTGGGCCGGCAGCCCGCGTACACGCCGAAGAGTCCGCAGTCGGCGAAGCCCGAGGTGTACGAATACACGCTGTAGGCGAGGCCGCGCTTCTCCCGTACCTCCTGGAAGAGGCGGGAGCTCATGCCGCCGCCGAGGGCGGTGTTGAGTACCCCGAGTGCCCAGCGGCGCTCGTCGGTGCGGGCCAGGCCGGGCATGCCGAGGACGACGTGGGCCTGCTCGGTCTTGCGGTTCAGTACCTCGACCCGGCCTGCGGTGCGCAGGGTGCGGGATCCCTGGCGCGGTGCGACCGGGACGGCGTCGGTGCGGGTCAGCGCGCCGGCCCGCTCGAAGGCCCGGCGGACCTGGCGGACTACGGTGGCGTGGTCGACATTGCCCGCCGCGGCGACGACCAGGTGGGTCGGGTCGTAGTGCTTCTTGTAGAAGCGGGCGATCTGGCCGCGGCTGAGCGCGTTGATCGTGTCGACGGTGCCGAGGACCGGGCGGCCGAGGGGGGTGTCGCCGAGCATCGTGTGCGCGAACAGGTCGTGCACACAGTCGCCCGGGTCGTCCTCGGTCATCGCGATCTCTTCGAGGATGACGCCGCGCTCGGCGTCGACATCCTCGGGGGCGATCAGCGAGCCGGTCAGCATGTCGCAGACGACATCGATGGCCAGCGGCAGGTCGGTGTCGAGGACCCGCGCGTAATAGCAGGTGTACTCCTTCGCCGTGAAGGCGTTCATCTCGCCGCCGACCGCGTCGATCGCGGACGATATGTCAAGGGCACTGCGCCGGTCCGTGCCCTTGAAGAGAAGGTGCTCGAGGTAGTGCGTCGCGCCGTTCAGCGTGGGTGTCTCGTCGCGTGATCCGACGTTGGCCCAGATTCCGAAGGTGGCGGAGCGTACGGAGGGCAGGGTCTCGGTGACGATCCGCAGACCGCCGGGGAGGATCGTACGGCGGACGGTGCCGACGCCGTTGCTGCCCTTGAGAAGCGTTTGGGTACGGGCGACGGCCCGCGCCTCGAAGGAGGCGCGGGCCGTCGTCACGGAACTACGGGACGTCACTTGGCGGCGTCGTCCTTCTTCTCGTCCTCTTCGCCCTCGATCACGGGGATGAGGGAGAGCTTGCCACGGGAGTCGATCTCGGCGATCTCGACCTGGACCTTGGCTCCGACCGCGACCACGTCCTCGACGTTCTCCACACGCTTGCCACCGGCGAGCTTGCGGATCTGCGAGATGTGCAGCAGGCCGTCCTTGCCCGGCATGAGGGAGACGAACGCACCGAAGGTGGTGGTCTTGACGACCGTCCCCAGGTAGCGCTCGCCGACCTCCGGCATGGTCGGGTTGGCGATCGCGTTGATCGTGGCGCGGGCGGCCTCGGCCTGCGAGCCCTGCTGGGCACCGATGTAGATGGTGCCGTCGTCCTCGATCGTGATGTCGGCGCCGGTGTCCTCCTGGATCTGGTTGATCATCTTGCCCTTGGGGCCGATGACCTCACCGATCTTGTCCACCGGGATCTTGACTGTGATGATCCGCGGGGCGTTCGGGGACATCTCGTCCGGGACGTCGATGGCCTCGTTCATCACATCGAGGATGTGGAGGCGGGCGTCGCGGGCCTGCTTCAGCGCGGCGGCCAGGACCGACGCGGGGATGCCGTCGAGCTTGGTGTCGAGCTGCAGCGCGGTGACGAACTGCTTCGTACCGGCGACCTTGAAGTCCATGTCACCGAACGCGTCCTCGGCACCGAGGATGTCGGTCAGGGCGACGTAGTGGGTCTTGCCGTCGATCTCCTGGGAGATCAGACCCATGGCGATACCGGCGACGGCGGCCTTGAGCGGCACACCGGCGTTCAGCAGCGACATGGTGGAGGCGCAGACCGAGCCCATGGACGTCGAGCCGTTGGAGCCCAGCGCCTCGGATACCTGGCGGATCGCGTAGGGGAACTCCTCGCGCGACGGCAGCACCGGCACGATGGCGCGCTCGGCGAGTGCACCGTGGCCGATCTCGCGGCGCTTGGGCGAGCCCACGCGGCCGGTCTCACCGACGGAGTACGGCGGGAAGTTGTAGTTGTGCATGTAACGCTTGCGGGTCACCGGGGAGAGGGTGTCCAGCTGCTGCTCCATGCGGAGCATGTTGAGGGTGGTGACGCCCAGGATCTGGGTCTCGCCACGCTCGAACAGCGCCGAGCCGTGCACGCGCGGGATGGCCTCGACCTCGGCGGCGAGCGTACGGATGTCCGTGACGCCACGGCCGTCGATGCGGACCTTGTCCTTGATGACGCGCTCGCGGACCAGCTTCTTGGTCAGTGCGCGGTAGGCACCGGAGATCTCCTTCTCGCGGCCCTCGAACTGCGGGAGCAGCTTCTCGCCGGCGATCTCCTTGATGCGGTCCAGCTCCGCCTCGCGCTCCTGCTTGCCGGCGATGGTGAGCGCCTTGGCGAGCTCGGTGCTGACGGCGGCGGTGAGCGCCTCCAGGACGTCGTCCTGGTAGTCGAGGAAGACCGGGAAGTCGCCGGTGGGCTTGGCGGCCTTGGCGGCGAGGTCCGACTGGGCCTTGCAGAGGACCTTGATGAACGGCTTCGCGGCCTCGAGACCGGCGGCGACGATCTCTTCGGTCGGGGCCTCGGCGCCGTCCTTGACGAGCTGGATGGTCTTCTCGGTGGCTTCGGCCTCGACCATCATGATCGCGACATCGCCGTCCTCGAGGACGCGACCGGCGACGACCATGTCGAAGACGGCGTCCTCGAGCTCGGTGTGCGTCGGGAACGCGACCCACTGGCCCTTGATCAGGGCGACACGGGTGCCACCGATCGGGCCGGAGAAGGGCAGGCCCGCCAGCTGCGTCGAGCAGGAGGCGGCGTTGATCGCGACCACGTCGTACAGGTGGTCGGGGTTGAGCGCCATGATCGTCTCGACGATCTGGATCTCGTTGCGCAGGCCCTTCTTGAAGGAGGGGCGCAGCGGCCGGTCGATCAGACGGCAGGTGAGGATGGCGTCCTCGGAGGGGCGGCCCTCGCGGCGGAAGAAGGAGCCGGGGATCTTGCCGGCGGCGTACTGCCGCTCCTCGACGTCGACCGTGAGGGGGAAGAAGTCCAGCTGGTCCTTGGGCTTCTTGGACGCGGTGGTGGCCGACAGCACCATGGTGTCGTCGTCCAGGTACGCAACGGCGGAGCCGGCGGCCTGCTTGGCCAGGCGGCCCGTCTCGAAGCGGATGGTGCGGGTGCCGAAGGTTCCGTTGTCGATAACGGCCTCGGCGTAGTGGGTCTCGTTCTCCACTAGCGTTTTCTCCGATACATATCGTCTTCTCGCCCCCACGCCCGTGTGGCGGGGGACGGTAGCGGAGAAGCCCTCCATCGGCGGGCCGGTCTTCGATCGAAGCACCCGGAGGTGTCCGGGGGCCACTACCGAGGACCGGCGGCGGGGAGGCTGCTTCTCGCTCGTCTGCAGGACGTTCTGGGACCAGGTTACTGAGAATCGGCTCAGCTTGGCATTCCGGTCGTCCGGGCGAGCCGGACACGTCCCGTGCATACAGCAAAGGGAGCGGCTCCCTCAGTCGTGGGAACCGCTCCCTTCACGGCGTCTTACTTGGCGCCGCCGGCCGCACCGCGGCGGATGCCGAGGCGGTCGACCAGGGCACGGAAGCGCTGGATGTCCTTCTTGGCCAGGTACTGCAGGAGGCGGCGGCGCTGACCGACCAGGATCAGCAGACCACGACGGGAGTGGTGGTCGTGCTTGTGGGTCTTGAGGTGCTCCGTCAGGTCCGAGATCCGGCGGGAGAGCATGGCCACCTGGACCTCGGGGGAACCGGTGTCACCCTCCTTGGTGGCGAACTCGGCCATGATCTGCTTCTTCGTAGCGGCGTCGAGCGACACGCGGTACTCCTCTTTGATGTTCGATGCGCCCACGAGTGCCCCTGGTCTTGATCTCAGGGGGTCTTCCGTTACTCGGGGGCGAAGGTCCGATGGGCGCAGTCCTCAGGATGATCCGGGGGCGCGTACACAAACGGCCGTCACACAGCGTACCAGGCCGGCGGAGCCGGGTTGCCTGGGGGCGGTGACCCGGAGGCTCCCCGGCGCCACGGTGCCCTCGATCGCCGGACGGGCTTGTTTCTGCCCGGCTGCGCCGGGTTTGACCGGGCAGGCTCGCAGGGTCAGCTGGTGAGGGCGCGGATCGAGTGGTACAGGTCGAAAACGGCGAGGCACAGGGGCATCAGCGTAAGGAGCACGCACGCTTCGGCGATCTCCAGGAAGCGCCCCCAGAACGGGGTGACTCCCTTGCGCGGCACGATCAGCCCTATGGCGGTGATCACGGCGGCGGCGCCCGCGACGGCTGCGGCGAGCCAGATCGTACGGATGTCGAGCGCGGTGCTGTCCCCCGCGACAGCCCCGCGCAGCATGTCGGTCGGCGGATTGAGGGACAGGCCGAGGCCCAGGAGTACGAGTGCGCCGAGACCCGCTGCCAAGGCGCAGCCGACCTGGGCCGTGTAGCGGAACAGGTGGGAACGCATCAGCATGGCGACTCCGGTGGCGAGCGCCAACAACTGGCCCCAGACGTTGTCCGAGAACCCCAGGACGGCTGCGGCGCCCACGGCCACCAGCGCGCATCCGCCGACCAGGCCGACGAGCAGTTCGTGCCCGCGTCGCGCCTGGGCGGCAATGCGGTCGGCGTCGACCGGGCCATGCGGCGCCGGTTCGGAGGTCCCGTAGTCACCGACGGTGGTACGGGGCGGCTCGAAGCCGATGGGGAGGCGAGCGAAGCGGGTGGAGAGACCGGGCAGGAAGGCGAGCACACCC
The DNA here is from genome assembly GCF_044455345.1 of Streptomyces sp. NPDC051286. Classification (NCBI taxonomy): domain Bacteria; kingdom Bacillati; phylum Actinomycetota; class Actinomycetes; order Kitasatosporales; family Streptomycetaceae; genus Streptomyces; species Streptomyces sp. NPDC051286. The sequence goes on from NZ_JBITER010000071.1 coordinate 12,372, forward strand.
ACGGAGAGCGGGGCACACACCGCCGCGGTCTCGACAGGCTCCATGCCGGTCATGATCGCGATGAAGGTCACCAGCAGGCCGATGGTGGCGGCGAACACGAACGCGACGAAGAGACCGTCCCCGCCGGGGGCGGCGATCATGAGGATCACGGCCACCACCAGCACGGCGGCGCAAGCGAGCAGGAACTGCAGCCTGCCGGTGCCCTGGCCCTCGCTGAACGGCAGCAGCCCCGCACCGGAGACCGCGGCGTTCGCGAGCGCGCCGATCCCCAGAGCCGTGGACGATCCCCGGTCGTCGTACACACGCGCGCGTACGCAGGCGAGCGCGAGAGTGAGTACCGCGATGACGGCGGCAAGGACGCCCGGCAGGCCGTGCATGTCGTGCCGTGGGCCGGAGGTCCACAGCACGAAACCGAGCAGGACCAGCAGGAGCGACCCGCCGAAGAGCCCGGCTCCGCGCATGAGGGTGTCGCCCCAGAGGGTGCGGTCCCGGGCGACAGCGGTGGCGACGGCGTCGGAGACGTCGTCGAAGACCGCGGGGGGCAGCGACTCGGCGAAGGGACGCAGGGACAGCAGTTCGCCGTCGAGGATGCGTTGACCGGCCAGGGTGCGACCGCTGTCGAGGACGGTGCCGTCGCGGCGTACCAGGTGATAGCCGACCGGAGCGCCCTGAGCGGGGCTCTGTCCCGACAGCCGGAGGATCTCCGGGTACAGGTCTGCGACGGCGATGTCCTCGGGCAGCGCCACGTCGACGCGGCTGTCGGGCGCGACGACCGTGACCCGGCAGAACCCGGTTCCGTTGCCGGCCGGAACTCCGGGACCCGGCCGACCGGATCCGGTGGCTGCCGCTTGGGCCGTCATAGTCACCTGCTGCTCCCCCTCATCGTTCTCCTGAAACGAGTCCTGGGGTCGCGGGCTTCGCTCGCGCTCCGAATGACCGTTTCCTTGCGGTAGTTAGCGAATGCTCACACGCGTCGCGACACCCTACCGCTCCTTGGTCATCCGGTACGCCAGTAGGATCCTCCCGCGGACGGAGCCCGTCGCCACGGGGGCGCCGATACGAACAACTCTGTCCGGCAAGGGAATTGGTGAGCCGTGAGTCAGATCGTCGTCAAGCGCGCACCGCGGGCTCTGCCCTCCGAAGTGCCGGACGAACAGGTGCAGTTGCAACCGCCACCCGAGCTGCCTCGCGGTCAGCAGGAGGGGATGATGATGCAGCTGCTGCCGATGCTCGGCATGGGTGGTTCCGTCGTCTTCTTCTTCATGACCCCGAATCCGATCATGCGAATCATGGGCATGATCATGATCGCGTCAACGGTCGCCATGGCCGTCGCGATGATCGTCCGCCTCCGGCAGGGCACCCAGGGGCAGCTCGCGGACATGCGGCGTGACTATCTGAAGTACCTGACGCAGACCCGACGCGCCGTTCTGAAGACAGCCCGCAAACAGCGCGACGCACAGTTCTATCTCCACCCGTCCCCGGATCAGTTGTGGGCGCTTGTCGCCGAGGGCAGCCGGGTGTGGGAGCGCCGCGTTGGTGACGTCGACTTCGCACAGGTACGCATTGGCCTGGGCAGTCAGGAACTCGCCACGCCGCTCATCGCACCCGAGACCGCGCCGGTCGATGAGCTGGAGCCGCTGACCGCCGGGGCAATGCAGCAGTTCTTGACGACCCACAGCACGCTGGACGGCCTGCCCATGGCGGTCTCGCTGCGCGCCTTCTACCACCTGACCATCAGCGGCGAAGCGGAGTCCGTGCGTTCCACGGCCCGTGCGATGGTCGGTGCGCTCGCCTCGCTGCACTCTCCTGAGGATCTGATCATCGCCGTCGCGACGGGCCAGGACGCCATCCCGCGCTGGGAATGGGCGAAGTGGCTTCCGCACGTCCAGGCCCCGGACTTCGTCGACGGTGCCGGCAGCCGCCGCCTGATCACCACCAGCATCGCGGAGCTGGAGGAGATGCTCGCGGGCCGGCTCGACGGCCGGCCGCGCTTCCAGCCCGATGGCCAGCCGCTCATGGACCAGCCCCATGTCGTCGTCGTGCTCGACGGCCAGTCCGTATCGCCGGTGTCGGCTCTCGCTGCGGCCGAGGGCCTCCAGGGCGTGACGGTCGTCGAGGTCGTACCGGGTGAGGTCAACGGGGCACGCGGCGGCCTGTCCGTCGTGGTGCACCCCCATTCGCTGCAGCTGGAGTCCGAGCACGGGCTGGTCTATGACGGCCTTCCCGACCAGCTCAGTCATGAGGCCGCCGAAGCACTGGCCCGGCAACTGGCGCCGCTCCAGGCGGCCTCGGGCGGGGACGACGACGAACCACTGCTCGCCAATCTCGAATTCACCGATCTGCTGAACCTGGGCGACGCGGCCTCGATCGACGTCAGCAGGACCTGGCGGGCCCGCTCCCAGGCGGAGCGGCTACGCGTCCCGATCGGCGTCGGCGAGGACGGCACCCCCGTGATGCTGGACCTCAAGGAGGCGGCGCAGGAGGGCATGGGACCGCACGGCCTGTGCGTCGGCGCCACCGGTTCCGGCAAGTCCGAGCTGCTCCGTACGCTCGTCCTGGGCCTTGCCGTCACCCACACCTCGGAGACGCTCAACTTCGTCCTCGCGGACTTCAAGGGCGGTGCCACCTTCGCCGGCATGGCACAGATGCCCCACGTCGCAGCGGTGATCACCAACCTCGCGGACGATCTGACGCTGGTGGACCGCATGGGTGACTCCATCAGTGGTGAGCTCAACCGCCGCCAGGAGATGCTGCGCGACGCGGGCAACTACGCCAACATCCATGACTACGAGAAGGCGCGCGCCGCGGGAGCCCCGCTGCAGCCCATCCCCTCCCTGGTCCTGGTCATCGACGAGTTCAGCGAACTGTTGACGGCCAAGCCCGACTTCATCGAGATGTTCGTGCAGATCGGACGCATCGGCCGTTCGCTGGGCGTCCATCTGCTGCTGGCCTCCCAGCGCCTCGAGGAGGGGCGGCTGCGCGGTCTGGAGACCTATCTGTCCTACCGGATCGGCCTGCGCACGTTCTCGGCGGGCGAGTCCCGGGCGGCGCTGGGTGTGCCCGACGCGTACCACCTGCCCAACGTCCCCGGTTCCGGCTACCTGAAGTACGGCACGGACGAGATGGTGCGCTTCAAGGCCGCGTACGTCTCCGGGGTGTACCGCTCGGGCGCCCAGTCGGCCGTATCCTCCGGCCCTCTGCCGGTGGACCGCAGGCCGGTGGTGTTCACGGCGGCTCCGGTGCCGGTGCAGTACGTACAGCCGAGCCCTCGGACCGGGGCCTCCGTACCCGACGCGCGTACGGCGGAGGACGACGCCCTGGCGGACACGGTGCTCGATGTGATCGTGCGCCGGCTGGAGGGCCGGGGGGCCTCCGCGCACCAGGTGTGGCTCCCTCCGCTGGACAACCCGCCGTCGCTGGACGAGCTCCTGCCGGGGCTCTCCGCGGTCGAGGGCCGTGGGCTGACCCAGCCCGGATTCGAGGGTTCGGGCCGTCTCGTCGTACCCCTGGGCGTGGTCGACAAGCCGTACGAGCAGCGGCGCGACACGCTCTACCGGGACTTCTCCGGGGCGGCAGGCCACATGCAGATCACCGGTGGTCCGCAGTCCGGCAAGTCCACGCTGCTGCGCACACTCATCGCAGGCTTCGCACTCACCCACACGCCCCAGGAGGTCCAGTTCTACGGACTCGACTTCGGTGGCGGCGGCATGGCCTCGGTCTCCGGTCTTCCGCACGTCGGCGGGATCGCCTCCCGGCTCGACCCGGAGCGGGTGCGGCGTACGGTCTCCGAGGTGTACGGGATCATGGCGCGGCGCGAGGAGTACTTCCGCAGCGCCGGCATCGACTCCATCGCCACCTTCCGCAGGCTGCGGGCGCGCGGCGACATCTCGGTCACGGACCAGCCGTGGGGCGACGTTTTCCTGATCATCGACGGCTGGGGCAACTTCCGTACGGACTACGAGGGCCTGGAAGCGGCAGCCGTGGACATCGCGGCACGCGGCCTCGGATACGGCATCCACCTGATCGTCACGGCGTCGCGTTCCATGGAGGTCCGGGCCAACCTCAAGGACCACCTGATGAACCGGCTCGAACTGCGGCTCGGCGACGTCATGGACTCCGAACTGGACCGCAAGGCCGCGGTCAACGTGCCGGCCGGCGTGCCCGGTCGTGGTCTCACGCCGGAGAAGCTGCACTTCATGGCCGCGGTACCGCGGATCGACGGCATCAACTCCGACAGCGACCTCTCCGAAGCAACGGCGGCCATGAACCAGGAGGTCGCCCGGCACTGGACCGCGGCTGCCGCCCCGGCGGTCCGGCTCCTGCCCCGCGAACTTCCGGCGCACGAGCTCCCCGCGGGCTACGCGCATCCGGAGCGGGGCATCGCGTTCGGTATCGACGAGAACAACCTGGAGCCGGTCTTCCTCGACTTCGAGCGCGACCCGTTCTTCCTGGTGTTCGGTGAGAGCGAGTCCGGGAAGTCCAATCTGCTGCGGCTGCTCATCAAGCAGCTGACCGAGAGGTACGACGGGAACACCTGCAAGTTCTTCGTCATCGACAACCGGCGAGCGCTCCTGGACGTCACCCCTGCGACGCACCTGGCGGAGTACGTGCCCATGTCCAACAACATGGAGCACCACATGGACGCGCTGTACGACCTGATGAAGCGCCGTACGCCGTCGCCCGACGTCACGGCGCAGGAGCTGCGCGAACGCAGCTGGTGGAGCGGCCCGACGGTGTACGTGGTCGTCGACGACTACGACTTGGTCTCCACATCCAGCGGGAACCCGTTGGCCAAGCTCGCGGAGATGCTGCCGTTCTCACGTGACGTCGGCGTCCGGTTCATCATCGCCCGTAGCACGGCGGGGGTCGGACGTGCCCTGTACGAGCCGTTCATGCAGCGCATCATGGAGCTGGGCGCGCAGGGCCTGATGCTCTCGGGCGACCCCATCGAGGGGGACGTCCTCGGCAACGTACGGCCGCGCCCGATGCCCCCGGGGCGCGGGGTCTTCGTCACGCGGCGGCGGGGGAATCCGCTGGTGCAGTCCGGGCTCATGGCCGGGGAGCGGTAGGGGCGCATGCGCGGCGGGCGGGGCAGCGGGGCAGGCCGGTGTGGCTGTTCCCTCACGCCTCGTACGCCGCGCCCTCTCCACGTCGGAAGTCGGGGCGGCGGCTCGCCCGCTGCCGCCCCTGGACAGAGCTGATTCCAGCAGTCCGGCATTCCCGTCACACAGGAGGCGCAGCCCTATAACCACACTGTCGGCCATCGGACCGTCGGGGCCAACGGGGCTGACACGTATGAAGATCGGACGACTGCCGGGCGAGCGCTAGACTCCCGTCCAGGACGGATTCACGGAGAGGACGCAGCGCTGATGGACTTCGAAACGCTGCGTCAGGGCAACTTCAGCCAGCTCGGCCAGGCCATCACCGCCTGGAACGGAGTGGTGGAGAAACTCGGAACGCTGGAAACAGACGCACGGGACGATCTGAAGGCGAAGGCGGACAAGGCAGACTGGGCCGGTGTAAATGCCACGGTCTCGTGAATTCATCACCAAGACTGCGGGTGAATTCTCCGACGCCCACACCCAGGCCAAGACCATCCACGACATCCTCAGGGACACCCACGACGAACTGGTGGACTACAAGGAGCAGTTGGATCAGGCCTTGGAGCGGGGCCGCAAGAAAAACCTCACGGTTGCCCAGACCGGCGGTGGCGGCTTCACCGTGACGATGCTCATCCACCCGGACCGCGCCGCCAAGGGCCACGAGGCTCCGGACCACTCTCCGCAGGACGCGGAGCACCTGCGGGACGATGTGCAGCGCATCTTGAACCGGGCGACGGAGAGCGACACGACGGCGGCAACCGTCCTGCGTGCCATCGTCGACCAGGCCGAGGTCGGCTTCTCAGGTGCCTCGTACAACGACCGTGACACCGCGATCGACGCCCTGCGCAAGGCCGAGGAAGCGGCCAAGCTGATCAAGGAGAAGGGCGACGAGATGTCGCCCGAGGAGTTCCTGAAGCTGAACGGTCTGCTCAGCTCGTTCAAGAACGACCCTTTGTTCCAGGAGAAGTTCGCCACCCAGCTGGGCCCGAAGGCGACGCTGGAGTTCTGGGCGGACCTTTCGAGCCCGGACAGCCCGAATGACCTGACCCGCACGCAGCTCAACCAGCTCGGTGAGTTCCAGAAGAACCTGGGCCATGTCCTGGGCGGCGCCACCCAGTCGGACAGCCCTGCCATGCGGCAGTGGGAGGACAACATGCTGAAGCTCGCGGGCGAGCGGTACAACACCCGCGCAGGTGACGTCTGGGGCTTCCAGATCATGAGCAACCTCATGCGCACGGGCGACTACGACGACCAGTTCCTCAACAAGTACGGCAACGAACTGGTCGCCAAGGAAAAGGAGATGAGGCTGCCGGACCGCTACTGGAACTCGCAGCCGAAGCCCAAGCTGAACTTCATCGGCGACGAGGAGTTCGGCCGCGACCCGATGACGGGCTTCCTCACGGCACTCGCCAACAGCCCGGACGCCTCGACGGACTTCTTCAACGCGAAGGAGCCGCAGGACAATGCGCAGTGGGTGCTGAAGGACCGCCCGTACTTCGACGACACGCCACTGAACGATGGCCCGAACCCGGCCAAGGACGCGGCGGGCAAGGCCATGTTCGCGGCGGTGTCGGGCGTCAGCGACCCCGAGGCGCCCGGGACGAAGTACGAGGAGCACACGCCGGAGCAGCGGGAGGCCATGAAGCGCTCCCTGGGAATCCTGGCAAGCACCGGCAACGACTTCCCGCCGGAGATGCGCGACAGCATGGCGTACGCCATGGGTAACCATGGCGACTGGGTGCACGAGGCAATGAGCAGCCCACTTGTCGAGCGCGAGCTGGACGCGGGGCAGCTGATGGAAGTCAGCAAGCAGATCTCGCGCAACAGGGACGACTACCAGACTCTCACCCAGGTCATGCACCAGGCGATCGTGACTGACATCCTCACCAGGAACGACCACCCCGCCAGCCCCAGCGAGATCGCCCACCCCGAGGACACCCTCGACAGCGCCGGTCGCACGATCGGCTTCCTGGAGGAAGCCCGCTACCAGGCCACCAACACCGACAAGGGCGAAGCCCTCGCCGACGCCTCGTGGAAGAAGTCGTGGAGGTACCACATTGTGGGCGGGCTCCTCACACCATGGCATCCGGTCGGCGACGCGGTACAGCGCGGCGTGGACGTGATCACCTCGAAGATGCTGGAGGACGAACAGAACCGGATCAACGACCAGGCCACCGCCGATCACACCAAGACGTACGAAAACCGCTGCCGGGAACTCCAGTCGCTCGCGGACATCTGGTACCGGGAGAACAAGGACTGGGCGGAGGATCCCGCGCACGAGGGCTTCTCCAAGAACCAAGGCATCTACGCACAGATCGAGGGCTCCGCCAACGACGGCAACCAGAAAGCTGAGGGAGTGAAGGGCATCCAATGACGAAGGTACTGCGCCGCACGGCCGTCTCCGCCCTCACCGCATGCCTCGCGCTGTCCCTCACCGCGTGTGGCAGCGGACGGGAATACACCGTTCCGAAGGCGGCATGCGGGGTCCCGCTCAACGAGAAGACTCTCGACCCGTTCCTCTTCGACGGCAAGGAACTCAGGGTCACGGGTGGTTCCGTGATCGAGACCGGCACGAACATTCAGGGGGCCTGCCGCATCGGGGTGGACGGCAAACTGGTGGTCCACCTCCGGGTCGACAAGGCGGACGAACTCTACGATCCGATGGACAAGTTGTACGCCTCCCGTTTCACCAACCGGGAGAAGATGAAGGACCTGCCGTTCGCGGGACTGGGGGCACTGGGCGACGCCACCTCCATGGTCAGTACGGGCTGCTCCGGCCCCAAGGCAGACTTCCTCATCGCGATCGTCAGCGTCGACGGCCAGGCCGGCGGTGACGTCGCCGAACGCCGCAAGCACATCAAGGCCTTCACCCTCGACTTCGTGCCAAAGGTGAAGAAAGCGCTCGGCTGCACCGCCTAATGGGAGCTACGGAACCGGGGAATGCTCGGTTCCGTAGCCGCCAGCAGGTGAGCACTTTCGCCGCCGGAACCGTTCGAGTTCTGGTGT